>CAYRKE010000109.1:0-26200 GCA_964424695.1 uncultured Polyangiaceae bacterium | reverse complement strand
CTAAACGAGCACGCTGGTGATTGGATGCTGGACTTGACGCAAGCCCAGTCAGCCATGAACGTCAGCGTCGAGAAATGGGCGACTGTATCAGCGCAACGCTTGGAACGCGCTGGTGGTGGACTCCCGCTTCGGCCCCTCATGCGGAGAGCACACCACATCCATCCACCACTGCCCCCCCTCAGCTCGCCACCCGAACGGGGAGATGGGGGGAGTGGTCGTCCAACGCTTTCTGCAGCAGCTGTCCCCAGTTACCTGAGTCTGGCGGGTTCGGCTCAGCTCTCTGAATAGAGGCCGAGCTCCTCGTGCACGATGGACTCGGAAATGCCGGTTCGGATATGTTCCTTGAGACAATCGGCAAGCGCGATGAGCAGATCGTCGATTCCCCTGTCCTCGATGATCTTCGACAGCAGCTGCCGCGCCTCACGGCTGTCGTCCTCCCGTAGGAACTCCCGCACCCTTTCCACGGAAATGTCCCCTTGGAAGTCCAGGTACATGTTCTCAATGAGGTAACGGACGAGCTCCTTCACCAGGTGCCTCCTCGCTGTCCGACTCAAAGTCCGTCGGACGCAACTCGCTATACCCGCCCACGAGCGCCCGGTGCAAGCATTTTGCAGAGAAACCGAGTCATTAGGAACGAAGGCCCTCAACGCATGCCCCGTCCTCCGAAAACACAACCTTTCAGCCGGTCACACGGGGGAGAACCCGACCCTTCCACAGTCCCTCGCGGCAACAACGACGCTCCCGCCAGCCTCAGCAATCCCGATCCCCTCATCCAGAAACTCAACGACAGCAGATTCATGCGCTTCCGTTGAAATTGACATCCGCCGATCTTGGACGAGTCACTGGGAAAGGCCGGCCGGTACCTGCGCTTCTGGGTGGTCCTTCCTCCCGCCGGTTTCCGCAAGATATCCGGTCATGCCTTGCATGGGAGGCCCGGCTGCCCCCGCCTCCCACAGAACTGCCCCTTGGGGGCCAGATCGCTCTGCAGCCGCAAACGGATCCCCCGAGAGGCCACGATTCGCCAATCGAACCGAGTCGGACCGCCCAAAGCAGCTGCTAAACTTCAGGGCATACCCAGAACCGGTGCAACCCGACTGGGCTCAGCGCCCCAGCGCCTGAGCGCGATTGACGATGCGAGGCGTGAGGAAGATCACCAGTTCACTCCGTGAATCACTGGAGCGGCGCCGCTGAAATAGCAGCCCGAGTAGGGGGATATCACCGAAGAACGGCACCTGGTCGAGACTACGACCACTGTTCCTCGAGAATATGCCGCCGATCACGGCGGTATGGCCATCCATCACCAGAAGCTCCGTCTCTGCTTCTCGCTTGAGGATCGTGGGATCGCCGCTCGCGGAGGTCTGATTGAAGTCAGGCTCGTCCCTGTTGATCTTCACGGTCATGGCCACGCTGCCCTCGGCGGTGACGTGAGGCTTCACGAGGAGCTGTAACTTGGCCTCCTGAAAGGTCGTCTGCACTCCGTTTGCGCTGACCTGGGAGTAGGGAAGCAGGGTTCCCTGCGAGATACGAGCGGTTCGGTTATCCAGAGTGAGCACCCGCGGACTGCTGATGATGCGCACCATGCCCGAGCTTTCGGCGGCCGACAGGCGAAGCGCGAGATTGATAGTGTTGTCGATAGAGCCGAGGCTCATGCCAATGGCACCACCAGATCCGGTGCCGACCGCGGCAGGAAGGTTCACGGCGAAGTTCGGATTCTCCACCGTCTGACTGAATGGGCTCAGACCCGCTGTCGGTGCTTGCCCATCGGTGGCGCCGCCCGCGACTCCGACGGAGTTCGGGAAAGCCAGGCCGGTCGGGTTGCCCGTCGTCGCCGAAAACGAGGCGTCACCACCCCACTGAATACCAACGTCCCGCTGGAAACGGCTCGTCGCTTCGACGATTCGAGCCTCCACGAGAACCTGAGGGGTCTGCGTGTCCAGGGCTCGGACCAATTCCTCGATCTGGTCGAGATTACCAGCAAGATCCCTCGCCACCAGGACGTTCGTCCGTGGTTCCACCGATACGCTACCACGGGGCGAAAGCAGCTCGCCGGCCCGTGGCTGAAGGGCGGCGGCATCTGCGTAACTTATCGGAATAAGACGAGTTTCCAGGGGCGTCAACTCGATCTGAGAACGCAGACGTTCCATCTCGAGCTCGCGTTCTTTCGCGAGCACATCGACAGGAGCGACCCGAATGAGGTTGCCTCGCTGCTCTTTGCCCAGCCCCTTGGTCTGCAGGATCACGTCGAGAGCCTGCGACCAGGGCACGTTCCGCATGCGAAGCGTCACCGACCCCTTCACGTCGTCCGAGGTGATGATGTTGACGCGCCCAATTTCTGCGAGAAGGCGCAAGACGTTGTGGATGTCCGAGTCCTTGAGGTCCAGATCGACTCGACCTCCGGCGTAACCCTGCTCCTGAGCGAGGACTGCTGGTGTGAAGGCTCCCACCTCAGTGGGGTCGCCAACGCTTTCCACGGCGACTGGTTCACCGGGAGACTCGGGTTCTGTTCGTTGCTCAACCCTGGCGGGGATTGGCAGTTGCTCCACAGCAACGGTGCGCGTGCGCCTGGCCGTCCCACCGTCCGGCGCACGTCCCGAAAGCGCCGACGGAACGGTTCCCGCTGAATAGAACTGCCAGACGAGTCGCCTCCCCCTCTTGGTGACGAGCTGTTCCACCCCCTCGCTATGAGTCACCTCCACGATGACTCGACTGGGTGAACCGGGGTCCGGATAGGTGGCAATGGTCTTCACCCGACCCGCAAATGCCGTCACATCGAGTATGCGCCGGAGCTCTCTCGGAAGGCTCGTGGCCTCCAGACTGAGCACCGTCCGCGAGCTACCCCGTTTGTTGGTGCCAAATGCTGGAATGGACGACAGCTCCAGCACGACCTGGTCCGCGACCTCGTCGTGCGCGAAGCTCACATCGGCGACCGAACCTGCCTGTTGCGAACGGATCGGCGTCGGGGGCGTGCCCGCGCGCTGCAGCTCGTGGGACTTCAGCCCACTCTTCGCCAGCGTGACGACAAGACGTCCCTCCTCTGCATTGATCGCATACTCGCAGAGCTCTGCGAGTGAGATCAGCAGACGAGTCGTATTGCCAGCCGGTCCGGCAAAGCTCTGCGCCAGCACCCCCTCCACCAACCCGACGTGCTCAGTAATGGCGTCAGGCGCCCCTTTCAGCTCGGCGTTGGGAACGTCCACGATGAGCCGCCGAGCCGAACGATCGAGCCGCGCCGAGAACGACGGCTTCGACCCGAAGTCGACCACAACCCGAGTGGTCTTGGTGTCAGCGGAGACGCGTATATCCGTCGCCTGGTGCTGTGCCGACGAACGCTCGGCGGATTCGGCAGCCTCGGCTGCCGTCGGGTATCCCGCCGCCAGGGCAAGAATGACCCAGGAGTTTGCGACTAGTCGAGAGGGCATCCACCTCATTTGGACAGCTCCACCGGCCGCGCTGCTTCCGTATGGTCCACCGGGAGCCTACGACCTCTGAGGGGTGAGGGTACCTGCTGACCACAGCAATCACCAAGAAACGCGCCGACGCCAGCCGCCTCGAGACATACCGTGAACGCGCTGCCCCTCAAGAGAGGGGCGCTCTCCAGTGTCCTCGGCGGGCGCCGTCGTGAACCCACCCAATCGCTCAAATTTGACCACTTGACCGACGGCAACCGAACGCTCAACGTATCGCCCGGCGACACCGCAGCGACAATTGGGGTTGAGCCGCACAGCTCCCCGTCAGGTCTTCTCCACATGCCAATCACGCGAGCGACGGTATCATTCTTCGGAGCAGAAACGTAGCCTAAGCGCCTGGCAACCGCTTTGCGGGCCCGCTCGAGGAAGAGCCGGGCAGGGATTCGGGAGCATCGCCCACGGGCTTACCTGTGTCGATCACTCGGGAAACCCTTCGATGCGCGCCCGATCTATTCCAGTGCCCGGTTTTCCTCCTCGGAGTGCAGCGTCACCACCTTGGTCGCACTGGGAACGTCGGGATTGTTGGGATCCGCGCGCACGAACACGACATCGCCCTCACGAATTTGGTCGATCCGCCAGTTCACCTCGTATGCAGGCGCCGTCTTACCTTCGACTTGCACGGTTTCGGGGCGCCCCACGAACTGCCCCCGATGCACAATGTGCCCCTTGCCCTTCGGGTCCACGAGCATTGCCCGCGACGGGTTAGCGCCCAGTACGATCGCCGAAAGCTTGAGTTCGTCGAGCCCGTACTCACTCAGCACGACATCGCGCTGGGACTTGAACTGCGAGCGTGTCTCCTCGCCGATCGCCTCACCATACGGGCGAAAGGGGTCCCGGCTCCGTTCGCTCTCCCCGAATTCCAACTCCTGGAAGTCGATGGGAGGCAACCCCGCATCGAAAGGCGCGGTCGCCGCAGGTTCCGCGGCCGCCTTTCCCTTCCGCTTGCCTCGTGACGTCGACGAGCTCGCCTTCGAGGAAGCGGAACCGCCCGCTGTCGCGGCGCCGGAGACAGGATCGTCTTCACAGGCGCACAGCCCCATCGCTAGGCACGCAACCGTGAACAGTGCGAGTCTATTCATCGACCCCTACCTCCGGCCACGCTTCTTGGGACTGGCGGGGGTGTCGGATTCGGCATCGAGCCCGCGGAATGCCGTAGCCAAAACCTTCACCTCAACCGTTACGTCTGGCCCCACCACCTTCGGCTTCTGGATGGAGATGTCTTCCATGTTGATAATCCGTGGCAGCTGTCCGACTCCGTAGAAGAACTTGGCGACCTGGTGGAACCGCCCCGTGAGCGACAGTTCCATGGGCACCGTCGCGTAGAACTCCTTGGTGACCTCGGGCTGTGGGCTCCAAGCAGTCAGAGTGACCCCACTCACGTTGGCCACTGACTGAACCGCACTCAGGAAGGAAGGGTACTCCGCAGCACTCGGGAGGATCTTCTTAAGTTCGTTCTGACGCTGCTGGCGCTCGGTCAGCTCTGCCAGATCCTTCTGGTACTCGAACTCGAGTTTGCGTGCCTCCGCGAGCTCTTGCCGGAGTTGGCGTTCGCGCTGCTGCTCGCCTTCGATGTTCTTGGACAGTTCGCTGTAGAATACCGTGAAATAGGCGAGAGCCACGAGCCCGCAGAGAGCAAGACCAACGCCCAGCTTCGCAGCAAGGGGTAGATTCGACAGGCTCACTCGTTTCGCCATCACCGTCCTCGGAAACCGCACCAGCGGCTCATCAGTAGCGCACCTTCGCCCGCAGCCTGAACTTGACCAATGCTACACCGTCTTTGGACCCGGTCTTGGACCCCGGCAGCAGCGCAACATCGTAGTAGTATGCCGAGAGGCTCATCCGCCTCGCGAGTTCGCTTACGTCCTCACCGTCGCGAGCCTGCCCCTCGAGCTCGACCGTGCGAGCCTTCTCATCGAATGATACCAGCCAAAGCCGGCGAGCATCCCAAGCCTGGTTGTAGACGGCCAGCGGATTCTCCCGACGCAGTTCATCGAGGCGCTCCGGATTGACGGTGGGGCCGCGCCCAGTAGTAAGCAGACGTGCCAGCTCCAGCATCACCGCCGTAGGGCCAGTGCGGGCGCTCTGAAGCGCAGCGATGGCGTCTTCGCGCTTTCGCAGGTCAGCGAGCTTGGCCTTGATTTCGGTATGGTTTGAAACCGTCTTCTTTGCTTGCTGAATCTGGCTGTTGAGTTCGGAGTTGGTCGCTTGCTGAGCGCTCAGCTCTTCACTCTTGATGGAGTGGAGAACGACGAACCCGGCGACCTCGACGAGCAGGGCCACCATGATCATCACGAGCCAGAGCTGGCTCCCCTCCGTCTTCTCTAGACGACGCTTCTGTGGCAGCAGGTTGACGCGGATCACGCTCGCTCCTCCCGTTCGCGCCGCAAGCTGAGACCAAGCGCCACAGCGAGCTGGGAAGCCCGTGCGTTCAGCGTTTCCACATGGACGTGCCTAGTGTCGATGGTAAATCGCTGAGTCGGGTTCCACACATCAACGCCAACGCGCGCCCTGCGTTCAATCGCGGTGGCCAGAGACGGCAGAGCAGCGCTGCCGCCCGTCAGATAGATGCGCGAGATCTCACCCTCGCCACTGGTCGCCATGAAGAAGTCCAGACTCCGCTGGATCTCCGCCGCGATGGCTTCGCAAGCCGCGTTGATCACCCCAAGGACGTGCTGAGGCACCATTCCAGGGTCCTGCCCGAGAGCCTTCAGGGCTGCGCCGCCGCACTTGTACGCCTCAGCCTGCTCGAATGGGAGTCCCAGCTGCTTCTGTATTTCCTCGGTAATGCTGTTCCCCCCCGTTGCGATCTCTCGGGTGAACGCGCTCACGCCGTTGGCCACGATGTTGAGAGAGCAG
This sequence comes from uncultured Polyangiaceae bacterium, assembly GCA_964424695.1. Lineage (GTDB taxonomy): Bacteria > Myxococcota_A > Polyangia > Polyangiales > Polyangiaceae > JAEWRL01. The sequence goes on along the minus strand of CAYRKE010000109.1, from coordinate 19,877 downwards.
AGGCTCGCCCCCACGTTAAGCAACGCGATGGTCTGATCCTGAGGCAGCCCGCGATTGAACTCGTGGATGTTCTGGATGGTGAAGGCGTCGATGTCACACACAACGGGTCGAAGCTTGGCGTTTCGCGCGAGTTGGGCGTAGTCGTCGATCTGATCGCGCTTCGCAGCCACGAGCAGCAGATCCATCTGGCTTGCTTCGGGGCGGCGCCGCAGAACCTGGTAGTCGACCTGAACATCCTTGATATCAAAGGGAATGTGCTGTTCCGCCTCCCACTGGATCTGCTCGTTCAGCTCGGCGGACGTCATCATGGGAACCGTGATCTTCCGAATGATCACGGTTTGGCCCGACACGCTCAGCGCCACCGCCTTCTGCTTTATCTGGGCGTCCTTGAAGACTCGCAAGAGCGTTTCGACGACCACGCCCGCATCCATCACCTGACCGTCGACGATGGTCTGCGGGGGCAGGGGGGCATACCCGAAGCGGACGAGGCTGTGAACTCGCCGACTCTCCTTGATGTGGCAGACCTTGATCGAGCTCGAGCCGATGTCGACACCGACCAGGTGTTTTCCTTCGCCCATCTTTCCTCGTGGTCGTGCAGAAACAGAATCCGCAGAGGCACTGTCGCATCCGGTCGCTCAAAGCGGCAAAAAAAACGGGACCCAGCGCCACCGCGGCCCCCGAGCCGTCCGCTGGCCCAAGCCCAGATGGGGTTCGCCTCGAAATCGCTAAATTCGAACGGGTGACCCACCGTATATTGTGGACGAACCCGGTGCGGCTCTCTGAGCCGAGACCACCATGACGCTGAGCTCCCAGCCAGGAGACTCTGGAGACAAGAAGCGTCACGTGCCCAGGTTGCCCTGGAGGGTCAAGCGCGACCCCAACGGGAATCCCTTGAATACTCTTTGGAAATGGTCCGATTTCCCAAACCGAGCCGCGCCACGGGTCAGGCTCGACCCACCCCGCCGCCCCTACCTGTTCGGCCGTGCAGGAATCAACTAAGGCATTTAATTTCATGCACTTATCAACTTCCTGGGCAAAGCGTTCCTGGGAAAAGGGGTCGGAGTCGGAATGCTGACTCTCGGCCCACTGAGTCAGCGGCGACCTGGCCAGAGGCAGCCCTGTTTCGTTCTGGGGCAAAGCACGGCAGTTTCTCGGGATGGCACGTGCGATGCAAAGAGGTTCGTCACGCAAGGAGAGGCGAGATGGACCTGCGACCCCCCAGCATTCCGAGTTTTTCATCAGAGGCGTTCGAGGACTTCGCGAGCTGGTCTTTGCCACCAGTCGAGGACCCCTCCCGAACCGATCGAGGCTCGCTGTACCCTCGTACCTCCTTAGTACCGCGTCCGGCTCGGCGCCATCCCGGTACCCAGAAGGCCAAAGAGCGCCGAGCTGCGGTCAGACACGCACCAGCGACCACGACGGTTCGAAGAGCACCGCGCGCAACAGAGCCGGACGAGACCCTCGCCGCGGACCTGCTTCAGCGCTACGCGCCACTCGTCCGACAGATCGTGGGAGGCTTCCAACGCCGTCTGCCGCGAAACGTGCTCCGGGACGACCTGCTGGCTGCTGGCATGAGCGGGCTCTGGGACGCCATCCGGAAGCAGGGCTGCGAACAGAGCGAGAGCTTCGACTGGTACGTCAGGGTGAGAATTCGTGGTGCGATTCTCGACGAGCTTCGCGCCCAGGACTGGCTGCCCCGCAGAGCGCGTGCCAACGCCAACGAGAAGGACGACGGCAGCGCACCGTCAGTAGTTCGTTTCGACGACGTGAGCAGCTGGGAGCAGGGACGTTGTCTGGCGTCCGCCGACGCCTCGAGCAGCGAGTCGATTCTCGATGCCAAGCTCACGAGTGAGACCCTTGCGCGCGCAGTAGAGCAGCTGCCGGGTCGTGAGCGGCATATCGTCTCGATGCACTACTTCAAAGGCGTGAAGTTCAAGGATCTCGGGCGACAGCTGGGCGTGAGCGAACCGCGCATCTCCCAACTCCACTCGCGGGCCATGAAACGCCTCCGCGGTCTCATGGCCATGCCAGCCTAGAAGTACGGTGCTTGGTCGGTCCCGCTCGTTTGGTTCGTCCGTCACGAGCAGTCGGAGCGGCCAAGTTGGGGTCCCGTGGGAAATTGCGCCGTCGCTCAGTTCTCCGAAAGGAGACACTGAGATTGACGGCGCAGATGTTTTAGGTGCCCGTTGGAGTGGCGGGCGTCGATGCCGCGACCTCGGCGTCTGGCTTCCACAGGAACGCACGTTCCTCTGGAGGGCGGGCCAGCAGATAGATGACGCTGGCGTCGTAGGCGGGCTCGGGCGATTGACTCGTTCCGGCACGATCGACGAGTGAAGGATGGTGCGAGCCGCGATCGAGCTCCACGACGTTCGTGCAGCCAGCGCTCAGAAGCAGACTAGCCAGCGGCCCGCTGGAATCGTGTGTGGCCCGAGCAACGAGTACCCGCTGTTCGGGTGTTATACATAATGCGCCACGCAGCCGGTTGGCCCCCTGCTCCTGGCCCTCGGGGGTGAGCTGTCCATCCTCCGCCAACCACGGCAGCTGCACGGCATCGATGTTCGAGGCGAGCTGAAGCGTCTCGTTCGCTCGCACCAATCGGGGCGGCGCACCTGGCCCCAGAAGCAGAGTGGCTGATTCATCGCGAAGTGGGATCGATTCGCTGCCGCCAAATGCGAGACCATATCGACTGACCTGTGTCGCGTGGCCGAGATGAATGGCGCCGATGACGCGCGCGGCGTCAGCCGTTGACAGCGTGAGCTGCATTGGCGGCGCGTTGAGAAGGGCCGGCTCCCGACTTCCCGCCCGAACGCGCCACTCCACGCGGCCACGTTCGAAGGCCAGAAGCTCAATCTGCATTGCCCCGACCTGTTTACTGGCCTTGAGGATCCCGGGCATCCATGCTGGCGGCGGCTGGACTCCCCCGTCGGGTGCCCACTCGAGCCCCTTGGGGCGATGCGGTGACGGATCTCTCAGGGTTGCATAGAAGAAGTCCTTGGCGGACCAACGCAGATACCGAGCAGGATTGCTCTGCATCTCGACACGGGCGAGCCGAAGCTTGTACTCCTCGCGGGCAGCGTCGACGATGTTCGTATAAATGAACGCGCAGTGCCCTGGATTCATGTCGAGGTGAATCGCATAGGCGCACCCCGCCTGCCGGAGCCCGCGCGCGAGAGTCGGCCCATCGATTTCTTCCGCCCAGGCGTAGTAGAGGTATCCAGCCGCTGTGACACACAGCGCGGTGCGCTGTGTGAGCACGCTTTCCCCGGCGATCTGCCACCCCCAAACGAAGCGCCCCGAGGGGTTGGCGATGCCGTCCGCGACCAGGGGATCGAGGTTCTGCCGGAACGAGACGATCTCGTCGGGAATCGCTTTGCTCTCGGGCCACGACCCAAGACCAACCCGGCCATCCTGGGTAACAACGACCGTGGCCGCGGCAGGCTCCGGCGGAAGCAGCACACGTCTGTCCACCATCATGCCGTACTGGCCGTGGGTCGTCTTGAACGCGCCGTTGAACGTCGCAACGACACGCTTCTGCAGGTCAGCATCCTCAGGCAAGCGCCCATCTCCTGGCGGGCCAGTGAGCGGCTTGGGATCCTCATATCCTGCCTGCATTCTCAGATCGAGCTGACGGGTATCCATCGCAGTAAGCCAGAGCTTCGAATAGGGACGCTCCGGATCCGGACGGATGAAGGTCTCGAAGAAGTAGGGCGGCGGCGCGGGAGCCCCTGGGAACGCTCGGGGCTTGGGAAGCAACGCGTACTCGACGGCATGCCATTCCCCTTCTCCGGCAGCACTCTTCTGCCAGAGAGAAGGGATGCGAGGCGGCGGCCACGCGGTGTCGCGACCGGCCACCTCGGCGAGGTCGGGTGCGGGCAACCCGGTCGCGCTCAGCTTCGACTCTCCCTTCGAACCGCTCTCTGCCCCGAACGCCGAATACGCCGCCCGACGTAGGATGTCTCGTGCCGAGAAGACTTTCTGCTCCAGCCAGGCAATTGGCTCCGGGCCAACCTCGGCTCGTACCGTATCCACAGCCCAGAGCACGAAGGGTTTGCCTCCGTACATCTGCGGAACGACCCTAGCGGGAGGTTCGTCACCCCCTGCAACCCGAGAGGTCGAGAGACGATCGGTAGTGACGTCATAGGAGAATTCCCTATCCTCTCCAGACGCGAACACCGACAGAGACGAAGGACCCAGCCGCAACCTGACACCCCGCGGCGGCAAGTGCAGCACCAGATCCGTCCGCCCGAGCCCGTCAAAGGATCCCTGCTCCTGCATAGCAGAAATGCGCGTGAGCGCCCGAGGCCAGAGCTGCGCGGGGAGCCGTGAACGAGCGATCCCCGCCAGGTCGAGAACGCTCACCGACTGGACTCGACCGAATGCCGCCGTCGCATACGCCGCATGGGACCCTCGCAGGATCAACCCAGCGTCGTCCCCCAGCGGAGTGTCGGTGAGGTTGCGCACCGAGACGACCGAGAGGGGCTGGCCCCCGGGCGTCAACCGCACCCAGGCGCGAAAGATGTCCCGGGACTCCTGACCGCGCGGTGTTGCCATGAAGAGCAACGGCCGCCCCCATGCGAGATCCGCGAGTGTCCCGCGGCTCGGCTCCCACACGTATGCGCCTGGTTCAACGCGGGCCCCTGTGATGCGACCGAGAAACTCGGAAACGCCAGCATCGCTGCACGCAGAAGGGACGAGCCGGACCGCGTGCCAGCCGAGTGCGATGGCGGCAATGCCGGCAAGCCCCATGGCTCGTCTCCTGAAATAGCGTCTGAGCGCCCTCATGCTTCGTGTGCGCACCCTCTACCGGTTGCGGGGCCGTCGCGCAAGAACCGACACCGATTCCGAGCCGGTTCTTCTTGTGGGGACCGTCTCACCCTGATAAGGGCCCGACCAAGTGCTCAAGAACAACCTCTTCATCCGCGTGGCAACCGCCGTGGTGGCACTTCCGGTGCTGTTGTGGTTGCTGTTTGTCGGGCCGTCCTGGGGATGGTTCGTGCTGATTCTGGGAGCGTGCTGTGTTGGCGCAGCAGAACTCTTCGCCATGACTCACCCGCAGGATCGGGTCGCGCAGAGTATCGGGGTGCTGACAACCGCTGGCGTTTCCCTCGTGCTCTACTGGCGCGGAGACGATGTTCGTTGGCTGAGCGGTCTAATCCTCGTGATTCCGGTGCTCGGAATGCTGGTTCCGCTCTGGCGACTGGGTAACCTCGAGTCCGCGAACCTCAGACTCATGGCTGGAGTTGCGGGCCCGCTCTATGTGGGAGCCCTGCTTACCACCGTTGCACTCCTGCGTCGGGACGCCGGACCGGGTTTCGTGTTCATGGCACTCTGTTTCGCATGGCTAGCGGATGCGGGGGGCTACTTTGTCGGGCGATTCCTGGGAAAAAGGAAGCTCTACCCACAGGTCAGCCCCAAGAAGACGGTGGCCGGGTTCGTTGGGGCACTGGGTGGAGCAAGCGTGGGTGGTGTTCTTGCGAGCGTCTGGTTCTTGCCCGCAGTGCCGATCCACCACTCCGTCCCGCTCGCCCTGGTCGCCGGATGCCTGGGTCAGTTCGGTGACCTCTCGGAATCGTTACTGAAACGCGCCACCGGCGTCAAGGACAGCGGTAGCGTCGTCCCCGGCCACGGTGGTCTGTTGGATCGGATCGACGCGCTTCTTCTCGTCAGCCCGGTCGTGTATTTGTACTTCCTCTTCAGTGATCCGCTGTAGCGGGCATGGGCTCCGCCGCCCTGGAGGGCGCGATCCAGTACCAGCAACAGACGACCACCAGCGACGCAGGTGGGGGGGCCGAACGCAACGCCGATGCCCGTCCACGCACATTCACTTGTCGCGAATGATGTCGTGCGGTCTGGAGCTCAATGCATCCACCACGGTGGGCACGTCCGCCACCCGGACCTTCCTCCAGAAAATCACCCACGATGGTGTCCGCATCATGCCGTCGCACTGGGTGATGTACCACGAGATGATGGGATTAGTGGGGCGGGCCCGCCAGGCAAACGACTCAGTATCCCTCACCATCGCCTCCCAGAGATCCCGCCCGATACCTTCGCCTTGTGCAATGGGATCGACAGCAAACTTGCTGAGTATCGGCGCGACTGGGCCGCGCTCGAGGATTGCCGCCCCACGATAGTCCGACTCGATGTAGACCGAAAGCGGCTCCCTACCGTAGAAGGCCGGGTGCACCCGGCCTTGAAAGCTCGACTCAAGAAGGCTGTGCAGCCGTCCACGATCGAGCTGGTCGTAGCCGCCGACGCGCAAGACTTCGGCCCCACGCTTGACTAGTGTGCCCGACCCCTTGACGGTGAAGAGTTCGCGCAGAAGGCCGAGCGGCGCGGTCACGCTGGCCAAGAACTTACCGGGCAGAACCACCGTGTCAGCGAGCGCAAGTAACAGCTCGCGGTCGTCGCGGTCCAGCACGTCGCTGTCGAGCAGCGGTTCCAGATCCGTGCGCAGGTTGATCACGGAAATCCCGCCGGGATGACACGGAACGGCGTGACCTCGCGAGAACTCAATATGGCTGGTTCCGTGAGGACCTAGTCCGCCCCTTCGGCGCACGAACACTAGCTTCCGCGTCTCCAGCTCGGTCGCGAGCTGGAGAATCAAGGAAAAACGCGATGGCCACGCGAGCCCGTTCGGCTCGAAGACGATGATTGGCACCCGGAGCCCGCCAATCGCGGCGCGCACCCGCTCCGCCGTGGCGGTCGTCGAATCGAGTACGACCGGCAGTAGCCCGGCCTCACGAAGAGCCGCCGAAAGCCGTGCCGCCGCCTCAGCAGCGAGCTCCGGTTCCCACAGCCCGAGAGCCACAGGAGCGACCAGCCCCAGGTCACTCAGATAGAGCAGCTGCTCCGCGATAGCGCCATGGGCATGGGTGATGAGGGAAGCTTCAGTGGCAACAATGGCGAAGCTCTCCCGCGGCAGCTCCCTGAAGATCTTCAGGTAGAGCTCGATCTCCGCGCGCTTGCCGACGCTGTCGAGAAAGGTGAGAACGGTTTCTGCTGCCCGGGGCAGCCCCCCGAGTTCGGACGGAGCTACCGTAGGTACGATGGGACTTGGCAAGGATCGAGACTCCCTGAACCGGCACTAGCCGGTGAAACACGCGGCTCGAAACCCGAGCGCAGCTCGTCGGTCTAGCACGGTCGCGACCACCGGAAACCCATGAGCCTGCCTCCGGGGAACACCGCGCGGAACGTACGTTTGGCCGGACCGGAGGCTCACCCGGCGTGCAGCTCAACAATCGGGAGCTCGGCGGGGGTGAGATTCGCAAGCGCCCTCCCCTGCCGAATCAGGCCGGGTGGAGCTCCCATCATCGCAAGAACCTGATCCACGAGGTCGGGAAGCGCACGCGCCACGGACGGCGTCAGCTTGGTGCCAAAGCCGGTGACATCCTCCACCTCCACCCCAACGAGTCTCACCCAGGCCATTCGACCAGTTCCGCTCAAGTGGCGGGCAATCGCCAGCATCTCCGCCACTCCGAAGGAGTGGCAGGTCATTGCCCCCGGCGCACCCCGCGCGAGTTCGTCTGCATCGAGCACATGGCATCGTCCCGGCGCCTCGCCTCTCGCGATCGCGTCAATGACAATCACCTCTGCACCAGATGCGAGGAGCTCGACCAGATCAAGGCCGAGCTCCTGGTAGAAGTGCACCGAAACCTGCTCAGGAAGCCCCAATGCTCGCAGCACGCGCCCAACTCGAATCCCGACGCCATCGTCCTTGGCCAGCTCGTTTCCAACACAAACGACGTGCACCGGAGTGCACCGTTCCCAGAACCCACCCTGGGATCCGTTCACGCCTTCCAACCTGCTGGCACGCTGCGCGATCCACCTCGCACACGGGGGACCTCAGGCTCGGGGTCCCACTCGGGCAGCAGCCCGAGTGGGGGGAGTCTGGGGGGGGCGCCTGTGGTTCGGTGCTCACGTACCCACGTACGCTCCGCTCCGGTCCTCGGTGCGCCTCGTGGGCGAGGCGGCTTGCGCAGCGGGTATTCTGGAGCCGTGAACGCATACCACACCCTGTGCTTCGGCATCAACGCCGTTTGGAATGGACGACATGCCGGAGATCTCGCTTGGACGCTCAGATGATCTTTGCGAGCTCCGCCACGCGTCGCTTCAGCTCAATGAAGACGAGCCCCAGCTTCGCCTCTTTGGTGGTGAGGACGACGAGCACCGACTCGCGCCCCACAGCGTTAAGGACCACGTAGCCCTTCTCGCTTCGCACGTAGGTCTGCTCCATGCTGGATCCCATGAGTTCGGACGAGATGTTCTCGCCGACACCAAGCATGGCCGCTGCCATGCCACTAACCAGCTCCTCGTCGATCTCAGCAGGCAGCACCGACGCGATCACGAAACCATCAATGCTCACCACCGACGCTCCAACGATGTCGGGTGAGGCAGTTCGCAGTCCGCGAAGCACGTCTTGAATCTGTTCGGTACGGGTCGTCATCGTCAGTTCTCCCAAGAGCTCGATTGGATCAGCTCTTGCTCAGAAGCTCAATAGTACAGGTATCTTTCGATTGCAGATTCTCGAGGGCAAAGGTGCGCTTCGTGAATGCGCTGAGTAACCCAGCCCAGTACTCGTGGAAAAGGACACAGAGGGTGGCCTGTCCGAGGTTCGCCCCCCCGCCTGTCACGACCCCCGCGACTGCGCACCGCTTGAAGTTCAGGACGAGACGAGACCCACCTTCGCCCACATTGAAGTCGAAGGCGAAGCTACCGGCGAAGCGCTTCTGGAGCCGACCGAGTACTCCTTCCAGCGTTTCCTCCTCGTAGACCTCCGGTAGGTGCTCGGCGGCAAGCGAACCGGCGGTGCGCCCCACGACGCGCTGCCCTCGCCCCATGGTCTCGGTTACTGACGCGGCAAGGGCCCGCAACCTTACCGAGACGTCCCGACGCGCCTCGTCCAACGCAGCGTCCGTCAGTTCGACGCTCTGTGGAGTCCGCTGAAGCATCTTGGCGACGATGCTGGCGTCCTTCTCGACCCGATGGAATGGGCGCTGTCGCTCGCTCCCCGCAACGTCGACGCATCGAGACGGGCAGATGTACTCGCACGATGTACACCCAATGCAATCCGCCTCGCGCGCGACCCGCGGTGCCTCGGAATCGGAAGGAGAGTCGAAAACGTTCGTCGGGCAAATGCCCACACACAGAGCGCAGGCCCGACAACCAGCCGTCTCGATGGCTACCGTTGGCATTCTTGCCTCCTCACGCTGCGCACATGCTTCCCGTCTCGAAAGATCGCGACATCAAGGGGCATGGATCCCACCTGATGCGTTGAACAGGACAGGCAGGGGTCATAACAACGGATGGCGAACTCCACGCTGTTGAGCAGCTCGCTCTCCGGCTTGTCGATAAAGCGCGACGCAGCTTGTCTGACCGTTTCGTTGATCCCAGAGATGTTGTGCTGAGTCGCCACCAAGAAGTTTGCTGACTTCACGATGGCATTCTCATCGACCTCGTAGTCATGAATAAGCACCCCACGCGGCGCTTCGACGTGCGCTATCCCTCGACGGGGCGTCCCAGTCGGTTTGGTCCGCACGTTGCTGCTCAGCACTTCATCATCTTCCAGTATTCGCGCCGCCTTCTCAGCATGGTGCACCAACTCGATCAGACGTGCATAGTGTCCCAGCACGGTGTTCGGACAGGGCCTACCCCAGCGGCCACGAAAGGCCTCGAGCTCTCTGCCGGCAACGGGCGTGTCGATGCGATCCACGACATTGAGGCGGGCGAGCGGACCAACACGGTAGTCCACCATGCCCTGATCCGGATCACGGAAGGTCACCTTCTTCGAGTACGTGTGCGGAAGCGCTTCCTCCGTCAGCAGGTCGGCGTATTGCTGCGCGTCGAACTCGAGCGCGATGGCCCCGTCAGGACGAGTGACCCGAAGCCTTCCATCATAGAGATCCAAGGCTCCATCCTTCACGGTTCCCATGTCGTGGACTTCGAGAGTGAGGGCAGCGAGTATCTCGGCCTGTTTGTCGAGGGCTGCCTTCCCAACCTCGAGAGCGGTGTTGGCCAGCTCCAGAGCCTCGGCGGCCATACGCTTCAGTTGTTCACGGCCATCTCGCGTCAGTCCCGACGATTGCCCACCTGCGACACAGGTTACCGGATGGGTCCCCCGACCGCCAACTTCCTCGGCGATACGATGACCGAGGGAACGCAACCGAAGCCCCTTCTTCACGAGATCGGGCGCCGTCTGCATCATACTGACGATATTGCGCTTCTCGGGTGGAGCATCGATGCCGACGAGCAAATCGGGACCCGCCAGCGCGAAGAAGTGAATGGCGTGCGAGTGAATCATGCTTCCGCAGTTCAGCAGCTCGCGCAACAACACGGCCGCCCGGGGAGGCTGTGCACTGAACACCTGGTCCACGGCCTTCGCGGCGACCAGGTGGTGCGCGTGAGGGCAGGTTCCGCAGATCCGAGTGGTCAGAGTGGGCATCAGCTCCACCTGCATGCCCTGCACGAACCGCTCGAAACCCCGAAACTCGATGACGTGCAGAGATGCATTCGACACCGAGCCGTCGTCGGCAAGATCGATGCGCACCTTCGCATGGCCCTCAATGCGCGTAACTGGATTAATCTCTATGGTACGCATGTCTCTCAGCTTCCCCCGCTCATCATCCAACGCTTGAACAAGAAGGTCGGCTTCTGCCGAAATACGGGTGACGCCATCGCGTAGGCGTAGTAGGTCCTTGCCTGCTGTTCGATCTCCTGAACGACCGCCTTTTCGGGAATGGCTGTCATGCCGCTCATTCGCCGGGCGACCTCGGTCCGGATGTCCCGATTGGGCTCGAGAACGACAAACTCGGACGGTCCGCCGCAACCAGTACATGGGACACCGCGCCGTGGGCAAGGAGCCAGACAGCGGTCCAACGTGACGCTACCCATGCACAGAACGCCCTGAGACAGCCAACAGCGGGTTGGGTCGTCCTGGACCACTTGGAGGCGCTTGACCTCTGCGACGTCGCTCTTGACCATCCGCCGGTCACAACGGAAGCAAACATTATGATCTCCAAATTCCGGAGTCATCCCCGCCACGATTGCCCTTAGGGTCTGCGCGATGTAGTAGGGATGCGGGGGACACCCGGGCAAATAGTAGTCGACCTCGATTTCGGAGTCCACAGGGCGGACGCCGTGCTCGAGCATCTCGGGCAACCCCTCCGACGGGACGAAATGCGTGCTGGTCGTCGGATTCTTGCGATACACGGTATCGCAGATTTCGCCGAGAGTATGAGCATCGCCTGCCCCCTGCGGACCGCCGTACACCGCGCATATGCCGAAGGCGAGTATCTTCGAACAGCTCTCGCGAAGAGCCTTGGCACACTCCACGTCATGCTCAGTGCGCAGCGCGCCGGTGAGAACGCCGACGTCAGCCTTCGGATATCCCTTTTCGTCAATGAGGATCGGCAGCCGAACGATCTCGACGTCGTCGAGAACCTGAAGGAGCTTCTCGTGGAGATCGACCGTCCCGACTTCACACCCGGAGCATCCGGACAACCACTCAAAAGAGAGCTTAATCTTGGGCATTGACTTCTCCCTACCCGTCTACGACGAGCTCCTTGAGGCACGCGTTCTCTCCGGCGTGCAGAATGTCGAGGTCCGCACGCTTGCCGAGGATCCTCTGAAGATACCCGCAGAATAGACCGTGGTTCATCATGCACAGAGACTGCTTCTGCTCATGGCCGTAGCGAAATAGTGCGCAGCGAACCATGCAATTCCTGAACACCAACTTGGTCGCCCGTCGGCCGTTCTTTTCGTAGAAGAAATCGGCCTGACCCTCTGGCTTCCAGAGCTCGAACGGCCACTCGACGCCCGCACCGTGAAGCTCAGCGCCGAGGAGCTCGAGTGCGCGAACGACGTCGGCCTCGCTCGACGCAACTTGTGACTTCATTCCAATGGTCTTTCCCGCTCGGAAAGTGATGGTCGACGCGCCTCTACCGAGCACGTGCTCAAGTCCATGCGAGAGCGACGCCATGAGGACCAGCAGGCCCTGAAGCTCTTCCAGCTTTTCTATCGAGTGCATTACTCCTCCTGTGCAACACGGCGGCCCCCGGTGGATCGCTAACGGGGACTGTCGAGCTGCTTCCTCAGTAGACGAAGATTGCTCACGTAGAGTCGGTTGTCAGGATCCAGCTCCACTGCGCGCTCCAACGCGACCAGCGCGGCTTGTCGATCCTTGGCGCGAAGCAGGTCGAGCCCCCGCTCGAAGGCGATTCGGGCCTGCTCCTCGGGACTTGGCGGCGGTGGCTCTAACCTGGAACGCTCACCGGCAGGCGCTGGTGACTCGCCATGCGCATCTGATTCCGCGCCATCAGAAGTCCCAATGCTCTCCCCTTTGTCCCTCCGAACGCGGGCGAGAGCCGCGTCCCAATCGTGTTGCTTTGCCGTCACAGTTGGACCATCGGCGGCACTCAACACGACCTGAGCTTCCAGCCCCGCCCGTGTCACCGCCTCCGCCCCAAACTCGTGAGCCACGCTATCATCGGTCGTCCGGTCGAGGACGGTCGCAGGTAGGTTCGGCGGCTTCGCCGCCGTGATGGCTGGGAATACGGCGCTGATGGACGCGCCCTGCTCTGAGTGAGTCGCAGGCCAAAGCCCGCTGATTGGAATCCCCGAATCACGCAGCCGACCCTGGTCATCGGCGTCCGCCCTGAATATGAGAGAGAGCATCGCGCCCGTGTGACGCTCCGACGGGTCGTGTCGACGGGCTCTGAGGTAGTCGAGAATTGCCGTCCGCAACTCGGCCGCCGTCTGAAACCGTTGATCCGGCTCGCGCGCCATTGCGCGCTCCACGATGGCACCCGTGGCCTTATCGATCCAGGTAGCTGCGTTGCAGGGGTTGATGGTGTTCGTTCCGCGCTCCAGCACGCTCCGAATCAGTCCGAGATCGTTGTCCGCCGTGAAGGGCCGCTCAGCCGTGAGCATTTCGTACATCACGACACCGAGCGAGTAAATATCGGCACGCCGATCGACGGCGCAGCCCGACTCGGCAGCAAGGATCTGCTCTGGCGCCATGTAGGCGTGTTTGCCCTTCATCACCCCGACGCGCGTGCGGGTCACGAGGCTCGAGGCCTTCGCGATTCCGAAGTCCAGCACCTTCACCGTCCCGCTATACCCCACCATGATATTCTCGGGCGAAATATCGCGGTGAACGATCTGCAGGGGGCTTCCGCTGGGATCTGCTTTGGTATGCGCGAACTCGAGCGCCTCGCACACCTTCGACGCGACGCTCAGAACGAACCACGGCGGCAGTGTATTCTTGTCGCGACGCAGCCGCTGTATCATCTGGCGGATGGTCTTCCCGGCGACATATTCCATGGTGATGTAGTGGCGGCCTCGCGACTGCCCCACGTCGAGGATCTTCACGATGCCGGGATGCTCGAGCTGGGCAGCAAGGCGCGCTTCGTCGAGAAACATCCGTACACAGTCAGGATCCTCGGCAAGCTCAGACAGGAGAATCTTCAACACCAGTCTGCGATGTGACAGCTCCGAATCGTCAGACCGGGCGAGCCAGACCTCCGCCATGCCACCGATTGCGAGGCGTCGCGTTAGCGTGTAGCGATCCAGTATCGCTTCTGCCTTCTCTGCAGCCATGCGTCCGTCCTCGATTCCCATCTGACGGCAAGACCGATTTGTGAACGGCAAGGGCAATCCAACTATCCCGCGGTGCCGCGGCAACCCACACGGCGTAACGTCGCAGTGCGACTGAACCTAAGCTCTTCCGAGTCCCCAATGACTTGCCCGACCCCCATCACGTGCTTTCTATGGCGTCAAAACCGTGGCGCGTCACCAAACTTCGCCCGACACAAGCGTCCCGGTTTTCACCACGAAAACTCGTAGCCGCTACGACTCGAACAACGCAGCTGAAGGCGCCTTGCTGCCCGGTTCCCACAAGGTGTGAGCGCCACAGCCAGGACCCCAACAGCCACCAAACAGGAGCTGGTCGAGGCGGGTGACTGGGCTCCGCGCCTACCTGGCGCTCGCGACGGCCCGCCCCAGCAGCTCGACGATTTCTGCCTTCACATCACCTGAAATGGGAGCATCTGCGATGATGCCTACTACCAACGGACCGCCGCCCTCCACCGGACATTTGAGCCCGGTAAGCCAGCCGTCTTCCAGCTCAACGCAGATGGTGCTCGCACCTCCTTCGCGATGACCGATCCTTTCGGCCTGCTGAAATGTCACGGTGAGCCGCGCGCCCAACACCTCGAGAGCGTCGCTGTCTTGCATCCCGCGGACCGACACGACGAGCCCTTGATCGTCCATGAGGAACGCGTCCCTCCCTGAGCAGAGCGCAAGACAGTCATCGAGCAGTCGGTTCCAGAGGTCTGACGCCCAGCGTTCTAACGAGTCTGCATCGCGGTCTGCGGTGGTGGTCGTCCCTCCGCCAACGCCGAAACGCGAGGCATCGAAGCGCACATAGCGCGCCACTGCGGGCGCTCCGCTCATGCGTTCAGTGACTACTCTGGGCCGCGTGCGCAACCTCCGCGCGATGGTTCGCGCAACACCAAGGTCAGAGGAGAGCTCGTTCCGGTCGTTCGACATCGTCCTGGGCTCCTTGTGGACTCAGCTCAGCAATCAAGGCCTCGACTTCGGAGGCCAGAACCTGAAAACGGCGGGCTTCCGGTGGAAGCCGCCCCCCTAAGTACCCAACGGGCAACCCCTTCAGGCTGGCCGTGGCGAAAACCTCGTCGCGTGGAATCACGGTATCGAGAACACCAGCGAAATCCGTCCAGAGCTCCATCATGACAGCGTGTGAAGCGTCAACGTCTCGATTGACCATGGTTGCCAGAATGCCGAGCAGCTGTAACCTGGGATTCTCGGTCGTTTGCACGCGTTCTACCACCCGCAGCACCCGGGAGACGCTCCGAAGACAGAGCGGCTCGGCCTGAAAGGGAACCAGAACGAAATCCCCGTAGCTGAGCGCTCGTCGGGTGATCATCCCAAGCCCCGACGGGCAGTCCAGGAGCATGAAGTCGCAACCTTGGCCCACGGAGTTGAGTGCCTTCGCCAGCACTCCCGGAGCGTGGAGCGCCAGCTCGAAATCAGGGACGTCCACCGGGTCCAGCCGCCCCCTGGGTAGAATGGATAGATGATCGAGGCGTGTCTTCAACACTGCCTCAGGAGCACTCACCTCCCCCATCAACAGATCCGCGAGCCCCATGAGCTCGGCGTCCTCTCGTTTGAGGGAGTGTCCCAGCCCGCCCTGCGGGTCCAGATCGACAAGGAGCGTGGAGCTGCCGCGCTCCGCAAGCGCGAGTGCCAGATTGAGGGCGATCGTGGTCTTCCCAACGCCCCCCTTTTCGTTCGCAATAACGATCGTATTCATGAGGTGGAGTCCCCGTCCGGTGACCGTGCTGGCCTCTCAGTATTCCAAAGCACTGCGTCACCGTCTACCCCGCTCCCGAGTCGCATGACGAATTGTGGCTTCACGTTCGGCTTTCAACGTCGACTCGGGGCGGTTATCTCCCAACACGTCGTCTCAAGACCCGGCGCTCACCGTCCCCGGGCAGGCTACTCGAAGCCAAGCACCGGCCTTCAATCGGGCACCACTTGGACATTCGGACTCCGAGCCTCGACCGGGCGCCTTACAGGAACCTCCATGCTCGCACGTCGGGACAGCCTTCATTCATGTGAAAACCACCCGTCATCAGTCATCTTCCTAACTCGTGGTTGTCGCTTTGGTGCCCCCCTTGAGGCTTGGCCTCCAACATGTGGACTCCAGCGCACTCACGACGATGACGCAGAAGGACGAGCAACCTCTGGGGCAGCGTCATTGCGATGACTCATGATGGTTTCTGTCGCGATGGGCTCGGAGAGAACTGCTGTCTCGAGGCGAAGGATCCGGTCCTCGATGGCTCGCGGGTACATCCGTTACCTGGGCGAGTAAGCTCTGCGCCTGGTACGTGCGTGCGGTGGGACTGAGTCGGCCAAACGGACCGGCGCGTCTTGGTCGGGCCGAGCGTCGTCCCGCATTGTAGAACCAGCGCAAGTCGAGGGGGGATTCGGCGCCCGGGTCACGGCGGGGAACGAGGCGTCCCTGACCCCCTCCAGATCGGTGGCAGCCGGACTCGTTTCGGCTATGCCGAATCGAGCAGCGAAGACCCTTGGGTGAGTCGGCCCCCTAAAGCAAGCAGAAGCGACTTGCGCTCCTGCCCGGACCCCGGAAACCCGCATGCATGTCCCGAACCGCCTCCTGATTCTTGGCTTCCCCCTCCACATTTGTCTCGGATGCACCCCTCAGGCCGTCAATCCGAAGACGTCGGTCGCCGGTGCGGCAGAGCCAGCCTTGCCGGTCGCCCCGTGCGCGCTCGATCTCCGACATGCCGGACCTCCCCTTGGGGTCGAGCGCGACGATGCGCAATCCGAGGGGCAGCCAGGCGATCCCCTCATGCTGGCCCTGGAGCATGAGCTCGACCGGGCCGTCGCGCGATACGGGCAGGAGTCACTTGCTCCGCACTACGTCGCATACAACGCCGTCGACTCTGTGGAGCAGGTACTCGTGGCGCGCGACGGGTTCACCGTCACCCAGGATCTCGGCAAGAACCGTTCGCTCGAAGTCGACATCCGCCTGGGCGAACCCGAGTTCGACAGCACGCACAACGTTTCCGAGGAGTACTATCTCGGAGCCACTCCGCTTCCAGTTGATGACGACACGCTTGCCCTGCGTGCTCCGATCTGGCTGGCCACCGAGAGTGCGTACCACGCTGCGACCGAAACGTACTATCAGGCCCGCGCGGATGCTAGCGTCGCAGCGCCCGACTCGGACACGTCCGGCGACTTCGCGAAAGCACCTGTCGTTCACCACGTGGAGCGGCTGATTCCCCCTCGGCTTCATGGCACCGACTGGCCACTACGCGTCGAAACCATGTCACGCCGGCTGCGCGATACTGCGGGTTTCGAGGGCAACGAGATCACGCTGACCAGCAGCGTTGCAACGCGCTATTTCGTGACCTCGGAAGGGACCAGGCTTCGAACTAGCCAACCTTCGGCTTCGCTTCGCGTGCGGGCTTGGTCTCGCGCATCAGACGGCGCGCTCTTGGAGCGCGTGGAGGAGGCCTTTGCAAGCGACGTCGAGAACCTGCCAGCCGCCAGCACGATCGACGCGATTGCCAGCTCGATTGCGTTGGACCTTCAGCAGTTGCTCGCGGCTCCGGTGGGCGAGCCCTACGTTGGGCCGGCACTCCTCGATGGCCTCGCCGCAGCTGTGCTGTTCCATGAAGTGCTCGGTCACCGCGTCGAGGGCCACCGGCTGAAGAACAACTGGGAAGGGAAAACCTTTCAGAACATGGTGGGCACTCGGGTCATGCCCTCCGGGTTCTCGGTGTTCGATGATCCGACGCTCCGATCGGCAAACGGCGTGGAGCTCAGTGGCTTCTACACCTTCGACGACGAAGGTGTTCCGGGAGAACGCGTCTCACTGATCGATGACGGCGTGTTCCGGGGATTCCTCATGTCGCGTCTGCCGGCGGAGGGATTCCCACGCTCCAACGGTCATGGCCGGAAGCAGAGCGGGTTCCGAGCCGTCGCGAGACAGAGCAACCTCGTCATCTACCCAAGCAAGCCGACTACGAAGCAGGCGCTGCGTATGGCTTTCCTCGATGAGCTGAAGCGGCAAGGCAAACCGTACGGCCTTCGGATCTCACGTGTCAGTGGAGGCGACACACAGACCAGCGTGTTCGATCCTCAGGCGTTCCAAGTGCACACGGTTCTGGTATACAAAGTGTACCTTGACGGCCGTGAGCAACTGATTCGGGGCGTGAAGCTGGAAGGGACCCCCTTGGAGCTACTCTCTAGTGTGATGGCGGCAGGCAACGACTTCTCGGTCTTCAATGGATTCTGCGGGGCGGAGTCCGGACAGGTTCCGGTGTCCGCCACAAGTCCGAGCCTGCTTCTCAAGCGCATCGAGGTCGCGCGCGCGCCAGTCTCGGACGAGAGCCCGCCCCTCATCGAACCCCCGCCCCGATCGGAAGGAGCCGAACCATGATCGGCGCGCTCCTGCGTAGATGGCGCTGGTGCTCGGCGTTGCTGTGCCTGTCTGCGCTCTCATTCGGCATGGACGCCGACGCTTCTCCGCCTGGCAGCTTGCCCAAGCTAGAAACCGTTGCCGAGCAAGCATTCGCCGACACCACGCAACTGCGCCAAGCACTGATGACGGAGCTCCGACGAGGGGTGGCCGAGCTGAAGCTCCCCGACATGCCTTCGCCGTACTTCGCCGCCGCCACGGTGGTAGACGAAGTGGGGATGACTGCCGACGCAATACTCGGCGCGCTGCGACAGTGTCATCCGTTCCGGAACCGTTCTCTGTCCATCGAGGTTCGGGTCGGCGGATACGGTTTTGACGACTCGAACTTCCTAGGCGGGGAGCCTCCTGGAGCGCCCGTCCGGATCGGGTGGAACGCCGATACGACTTCGCTGCGTCGAGCCGTCTGGTTAGCGATGGACGCAGAGTATAAGCGGGCCGCTGCATCCTACGAGGCCAAACGAGCGGCACGCGCGGCGCGAGCCACAGTATCCGCTATGCCCGCGAGCTTCGCGCGGGTCGCGCCAGTTCGTTCCGTCGACAGCACCGTACCGAACCTGACGAGCCAGGCGCGGCTCGAAGACTTGGCCCGGACGCTGTCGGGGGTATTCCGTGACGCGGAGCTCATTCAGGAGAGCGGCGCCGTCGTGTCAACGATCCAGTCGAGACGCACGCTCGTCACCACGGAGGGGACTGAGATCGTCGACACCCGGGCGCTCACAGTGGTCGTCGCTTGGGGCGCAGTGCAAGCGCCGGACGGAATGTGGCTGAGACACCACGTGATGTATCAGGCGGAGAGTCCAGAGGCGCTCCCGCCGCTCAGCACGATGACCCAAGGAATCCGCGAGGTCATCGGCAAGCTCGCGGCACTGAGAACCGCTCCACTCGTCGACAACTACACCGGACCAGTCTTGTTCGAGGGTCGCGCGGGGGCGCAGCTGGTTGAACACCTCTTCGCCTCGCAACTCTCCGGAACTCCAGCGCCGGAGGTACCGCCGAACCTGGCTTCCCCCAGCCCGACACTGCAGGCTCGTTTGGGGCTGCGCGTGCTCCCTTCTGGGTTCTCGGTTACCGACGACGCGACGCTCACCGAGTACGGTGGGCAGCCCCTCCTAGGTCACTATCGGTTCGATGACGAAGGCGTCCCCGCCGAACGCCTCGAGATCGTGCGCCGAGGAAGGCTGACGACACTCCCCATGTCACGCACACCGTCGCAAGATGTCACCGCGTCGAACGGCCACGGTCGCTTTGGATACGCTGCGGTTGCCGCCGGCTCCGCCAGCAATCTCTTCGTCAGTGCCAGTAGCGGGGTCAGCCGGGCGCAACTCCGAAGAGGGTTGCTCGAAGCCGCCCGCAAGGAAGAGCTCCCCGCTGCCATCATCATCCGGGAGCTCGAGGAACCATTCGTTGCCCTGCTGGGCGGCGGACAGGGCCGCGTGGCATCGATCCCTCGGCCCGGCACGGTGCCCAGGGCATTGATGGCCTACCGCATCCACACCAACGGGAGGGAGGAGCTGGTCCGTGGAGCCACGTTCGATTCCCTGGACCTCAAGGTCCTGCGCGATCTGTCAGCAGCGTCACGGGACCGCACACTCAGCCACTCGGTAGCTCACGCGCTCCGAGCAGCGACCGAATCGGGAGCTCTAGCTGCCTCCGGGATGAGCATCGTTTCGCCTGATCTGCTGCTGCGTGAGGTAGACGTGCTCAGAGAGCGATCTCCGCAACCACGCCTGCCGCTGCTGGAGAGCCCCCGGAACCTAGCGCTAGTGACCGAGCAATCGCCCTCCTCGCGCTGAACCAGTCCAGCTAAATCAGCGAGCGCGATTCTCGAACGGTTTGGGCTGCCCCCATCGAG
>CAYRKE010000108.1:0-26313 GCA_964424695.1 uncultured Polyangiaceae bacterium | reverse complement strand
CGGTAAGGTTACCGGTTCCGGTAAAGACCATTGTGCCGTGATCGCCGATTACATAATCATCACCTGAGCCACCTGTTACAGTATCGCTTCCTCCGCCCGCTATTACATAGTTGTTGCCATCACCGGTGTTGATCACATCATCGCCAGTGGTGGTATCATCCATATCTGTGCTGGCCATACGGGTTACAATACTGGCTGTAAGCTCTATCACCCCATTATCGCCTATTATATAGTCATCACCCACACCGGCTGTTATGGCATCATTACCCTGTCCACCTATCGCGATATTATTACCATCTCCAAGATTAATGATATCATCACCGCCAAGTTCATCCGATCTGGTGGACATCTCGGTAAGGTTACCGGTTCCGGTAAAGACCATTGTGCCGTGATCGCCGATTACATAGTCATCACCTGACCCGCCTGTTACAGTATCACTTCCTCCACCCGCTATTACATAGTTGTTGCCATCACCGGTGTTGATCACATCATCGCCAATGGTGGTATCATCCATATCTGTGCTGGCTATACGGGTTACAATACCGGCTGTAAGCTCTATCACCCCATTATCGCCTATTATATAGTCATCACCCACACCGGCTGTTATGGCATCATTACCCTGTCCACCTATCGCGATATTATTACCATCTCCAAGATTAATGATATCATCACCGCCAAGTTCATCCGATCTGGTGGACATCTCGGTAAGGTTACCGGTTACGGTAAAGACCATTGTGCCATGATCGCCGATTACATAGTCATCACCTGAGCCACCTGTTACAGTATCGCTTCCTCCGCCTGCTATCACATAGTTTTCACCATCGCCTGCATCTATTATATCATCGCCCGTGGTGACATCATCTGTATCTGTGCTGGCCATACGGGTTACAATACCGGCTGTGAACTCTATCACACCATTATCGCCTATTATATAGTCATCACCTGACCCGCCTGTTACAGTATCACTTCCTCCGCCCGCTATTACATAGTTGTTGCCATCACCGGTGTTGATCACATCATCGCCCGTGGTGGCATCATCTGTATCTGTGCTGGCCATACGGGTTACAATACCGGCTGTGAACTCTATCACCCCGTTGTCACCGACAATATAGTCATTGCCATTGTTTCCATGGATATTATCATCACCAAAACCGCCAACAAGTATATCATCTCCATTGTTGCCAGCTATTGTGTCATTCCCCCCCATACCAGGCTGCCCTGATTCTACCCTTAAAATGCTGTAATCAATATCACGAACAATTATTGCCTCATCGCCAAAGATCACATCATTACCCTGTCCGCCGGAGATATTATCATCACCAAGCCCGCCGATAAGAACCAATTCAGCCCCCTCTGAAACATCCGAGGCATCGATCATGTCATCTCCCTCATTACCGTGAACCTCCAGCCTGCCTGAAACAACCGTCTCTTCAATGGTTATAATATCATCGCCTTCATTACCTGATATCGTGGTAAGCGTATCACTTCTGATATCTCCTACAGATATTACGTCTGCACCCCTCCCGAAGATAATGTTTATACCTCCTCCAAATGTTCCATTGGTTGCTGTATAATTAATATCAGCGGGTGACATGCCGGAGACACTGCTCTCTGTTATAATGACGTTGGTATCCGCTGTTTCTGACCCAGCATCACTTATGGTAAGTGTGTTATTACCTGATTCTGCATTAATATTGATTATACCGTTTATGCCATCAAGAGTGCCAAGGTTAGCAGGGGCATCAGAGGATATATTGACAGTATCATCACCTGCGCCTGTATGCAGGTTTGTGACAGTGCCTGCGGCTGTTGAGCGGATATTTACCGTGTCATCACCGCCTCCAAGGTCAAGGTTAAGGTTTTCTATCCCTGCATAGCGCATCCACCCGTTTCCAGCCATGTTAAAGTCTGTGATACTGTCGTGGGTAACATTACCTTCAACACCATTATTTTCACCGGTAATATCAATATGAAGCGTATCTACCCCTGACCCGCCCTCTACTTCCACCAATTCGGTTATACTTCTTATATTGCCCTCAATGTTAGAGCCCGGAGCAGCATTGCTCCCGATCATTATCAGGTCATCTCCTCCAAAAGTGTTGATCCAGGTCGGGGACAGGGCATAGGTAATGGGGATAATATCATTGTCGCTCTCGCCGTATATCCGCACCTGAGTCCCGGTAACCAGGCCATTCATGAAAAGGACGCCGCCAATGCCCGGATCAGCGTTTCCATAATCCACATAGAGCTCCACCGTGTCAGAAGCATTCACTGTGGACCCGAACTCAATAATAAGGTTATCGCCTGCCCTCAATAGTATTGATCCGCTGCTGGAGATTACATTGACACCATTCTGCACAGTCAAATGATCCGCATCAGAATTATCCTCTGTGGTAAGGATAATATCACCTGCCTCAATGCGCTCTGTAACGGTCATGGGGCTGTGTGCGGTAATCTCTATTCTTTCCTCTGCGGTTATGCCCTCATTCTCGGTTACACCGCCTATGATAAGGTGTCCCTGATTTATGAGCCATATGCTTCCATGCACAGACCTGCCTTCAAGATGGTCTATAGTGGTTTTAATCGCCTTAGTGCCTGACCCTATGTTTCCATCTGCAAACAGCCATGCAGCGCCTGAGAGGATATTATCCTCATCATCAAGCCTTGCATTTAATATTGATGCACCACTTCCGATAAATGCTGTATAATCAAGCCCTGTTGATACCTGATAAATTGATAGATCCCCTGCTGTTTCAGTTATGTAAGTGTTAAGGGCGCTGACACTGATAAGACTGCCCTGGCCTGAGAATGCGCTGTTTATATCAAGATCATTACCTGATATTCCTATTCCTCCGAACAGGGCTTCAAGGTTAATGTTATCACCTGTAACATCTACCAGGAGATCGTTTTCAGCATCCAGTATTGAGGCCATTGCCCTCAATGTCACATCACCGCCAGTAGAGATAATACTGCCAATTTCCATGTTCCCGTCTGTTTCAGAGAGGTATATATCCCCCCCGGCGTATGCGTTCAGGATACCGCCCGGATAGAGGTTGATATCAAAGTAGTTTATGGTCTCGCCATTTTTACTCCCGATGTTTTCACCCGCATACAGATTGAGTATCTCCGTGCGGATATTCAGATAATCCCCGTCAAAGGCGTCAAGTATAGACCTGTCAGCGGTAAGGTCTATCCTCTTTCTGGAAAAGATGGTGTCAACATGCATGTCGCCATTGACTTCGTGGATGAATATCCCGTTATTTGCCCTTGCAGTAAGTTTTGCGCCTGGTGAAAGGTCTGTGGTTACAGGGGCTCCGTCAAGGCCAATCCCCTCGCGCCCTGATTCAAGGAAGAGGTCACCGCCTTTTATATTTGTACCTGCCCCCGCAGGTGAGCTATATATCCCGCCCTTTGTCTTAAGCCTGATCTCCTCATTGGGATTATCATCCTGCCCTGCCTGAATGGATATAATATTAACGTCTGACTCAGAACCTATAAATATGAAATTCCCTGCCTTTATATCTATTCCTGCCCCTGTCTGCTGCCGCTGAATTATCTTTATCTCGCTCCTTGTAATGTTGATAAGGCCTGTGTCATCAGAACCAAGGGCATTTTCCTCAGTATCAAAAAGTTTTATTGTGAAGGCATCAATAACCCTTGCGTAATAGACCTCTCCGTCAATCACGCCTGAGATATTACTGATTGTAAAGCTCCCGAACGGCCCGAAATTAACCGGTGTGCCGCTCGTAAGGTCATGGGCCGCGCCAAATTTTAAAGTATTGAGCGCAGAATCTATAACAGTAATATCCTTCTGGTCTGTTGCATTGATCAGCTCATTTTCATAACCGGTAAGGTCTATCAGTGTGCCATCTTCGCCCATATCCCCTTCTGAGGTATGAATAGTGATCTCCGTAACCCTCCCGCCGGAGGTGAAATCTATATCCTCGCGCCGTACAATCCTTGCCTCGCTTCGCGTGATATTTATCAGGCCTGTATTTTCACTTCCCCTTGCGTGTTCAAAGCTGTCAAAGAGCTGCATGGTAAAATCATCAATTACCCTTGCATAATAGGTAACACCATCTGTTAACCCCTGAATTCCGCCAACACCCATATTTCCGCCAGGCCCGAAAACAACCGGGGCGCCTGACTCCAGGTCATGGAGTGTGCCAAAGCTTATGGTATTGGTGTCAGACTTGATGGAGATCAGGTCTGCCCTTTCAGCGGCTGCAAGGGCTGCTTTATCCTCTCTACTCAGCTCAATAAGTATGCCGCCTGATTCAAGGTCACCATTTGAAATAAGGATGATCTGCTCATCTATGAAATGGCCTATGCTCCCGGAGGCATTAATAACAATATTTTTACCGATAAGATTTGATGCCTCTATACGCGTCTCTGTATCTGTTGTCTCCTTGAGCCATCCGGCGCCCAGTGAATATCTGAGCTGCTCCTCTGTCCAGCTTGAGCCGATTGCCAGGGCATCAACATCAGAGAAGGTGTGATCTGTTCCTGTTGCTGCTGATGCATCAATATCAAGATATATACCAAGTCCCGCATTTTCCAGTGAATCGGAGAGCCTTAAAATACCGGGGTTATTCGGGTCTGCTTTTATGATGTAGTAAATCTTCTCCTCATCCAGCTCCTTCCATTCGCCCTGATCAAGGTATCTTATTTTAGCGCCGCCATTTGCATTATAGACCACACCCGTACCTGTAGTAAGGAGGTTAACGCCAATGCTGATGGTGTCATTTGCGCTGTCTACATCCTGGGCAGGTGTGAAGATGGGTTCATACCCCAGGTTAGAGGCGTCATATTTCCAGTCAGGGTTATATGTATCCCCCAGCACACTGAACCTGTTATGCAGCTCATGGAACTCCTGTGTCCTCTTTAACTCTTCCAGGTCGATCCTTTCATCATCCCAGCCCAGTTGATCCTTGTAGGCCGCCCTCTGGGTATCTGACAAAGTGACCTGAAATCCAGCGCTATATGCCAGCATATTTGTAAGAGAGAACCTGCCCTCTGTAGAAGGAGAGCTGATATTTATGGCCTGCCCTGCGCCTGCATGCGTCAGGGAATCTGCAAGCCTTATGGTATGGCTGTCTACAACAATCGCATAATAGGTCTGATTATGATTAAGACCTGTTATTGTATCTCCCTCCATAACACGATATAGCAGTGCATCGCCGGTTTTTAACCCATGGTCAGCATCAAAGGTAATTGCAGTGCCGCTTATCTGGGAGATGCTGTCTATATAGAAGGATTTTCCGGTTCTGTAACCCCAGTAGGTATTATATTCGCGGGTCTTGAGCAACTTGTAGGCATCCTGGGTCTCACTGCCATCATTATCAATGAGATTCATCTCATCCCACAGATCAGCAAGCTCTGCCTCTGTCCTCACATCCCGCCTTTCAATCGTATTTACATCTATGAGGTTCCCGTCATCGATGGATATATTTACATCACCATCAAGCGATTCAATGGTCACAGCCCTGAGATCGCCTGATATCTCCCTTAAATATATATCATTAAAGGCGCGGGCAAAAATTGAATCAAACTTTGCGTCATCATCATAGTTGTTATCATTATTTGTATTAATGCATAGATTAAGGGCTGAGGTGCCTATTGCCCCTGTTACAGATGTCAGATATATGTTATCCCCGGAAATAAGCGAGCTGTTATCGCTGGCAAAAATGCCCCCCTCTGACACCAGTACCACATCGTCATTAGCAGATGTAATCCCGCCCACTGTAACCTTGCCCTCTATTTCTTCAATAGCAACAAGGCCAGCGCCATTCGCTGAAAGCAGGCCACCTGATAGATCAGTACGCACCGACTTATAATAATCTCCCACTGCTTTAATAACAGGAGGATCAATATTATATTCAATAGTAGTATCATCTGTAACATTATAGATAGTGAAGCCGTCATTGTCGGTCATAGTAACGAGCCCTGACCCGGTTGCGAGTGTAATGGTATCCTCAGTAACTGAGTAAATAACAAAATCCCTATTGTTATTCTCTCCAAAACCCGCAGCAAACCTGATAATGTCCCCTGCGTCATAACCCTCTTCAGTCCATTTACCGCTGTTTCGCCTGATCGTTGCCTTTTCCTGGGTGCCTATACTTCCATTATCAGCCTTAAGGGTTATATTTTCCGCCCTTATAAGTGCAAGCTCTTCAAGCTGGTTTATAGCGCCGTTTTCCGAAACAATGGTTGTGGGGCCTGATAGGTTGCTTATAACACCGGTCAGGTTGATATCGTTTTTAGATGTTATGTCAACTGAGCCTGTTTCATGCCCCATAAACTCTATCTTTACAGGGTAATCTGCCTTAACACTGTGATAGTCATAATTGGTGCGGCCCACAGAGGTTATCCTCTCAAGATGATATGTCTTTGTAGAGAATATCCACCACCCGCTGGTTGTCACCCAATCCCTGGTATATACTACAGGAGTCCCAGCGCTTCTAAACAAATAGGCGTAACCGGTATTTGTTGTTCCTCCAGCATCTGCTTCAACAAAATTGGCCTCAGGTTCAAGATTAACCGGTTGAGGATCAACATAATTGTAATAGCTCCTTGATTGACCGTTTGCATAGTTAATGCCCCAGAAACTGCTGCTTGTCCACTGTTCGGTCAGTGTTGATTTCTCGGAATAGCCGGTTACCCAGTAATATCTCTGGCCGGGCACAGGCTGGTATGTGGCATTGCGGTCATCAACTATACTGCTGCTTCCTGCATAGAGATTTTCCAGATCATTATTGGTTATCTGTATGGAATTACCGATTCTTGTATAGGTTGTTGTAAGGGGCTTGTACACATCCGGGGCACTGACAACATCGTAGGCAGTATCAGTGATCATAACCTTTCCCTCTATCCCGTTACCCTTACCCCTTATCTCAAGGGCTGAAGAGATATTTGTCTCATTCACCAGGAACGCGGTTGAATCAAGCTCAAGCTCCTTTTCAGTTACCTGAACGATCTTGTATTCACCGTTATTATGGCCCGAATTTGTAATCACTATGGTCTGTCCGGCACGGTACCCCTCTTCTATCCAGCTCCCCGCATTGCGGGTTATTGTATCTGAATCATCAGTATGGCTGAATGTGATCCAGTTCCCAACAATCTCAAGGGTGGTAGAGGTGCTTACCTCTGCATTGAAATTCCCGCCCTCAATAACAAGGTTCTGGTCACTCAGCGATTTTATAATATAGGTGCCATTATTTGCGTTTGCAGAGTTTATGATCCTGATGGTCTGGCCGACATAAAAGCCGTCTGTGATCCAGCTTCCTGCGCTTCGGCTTATGATGTCATCAGCGCCTGTGTCAGAAAGGGTTATCCAGCTCCCGCTAATTTCAAATGAGAGGTTATCACGGAATTCAGTGGTGAGGGTATCCCCGGTTGAAAGGGTTATGACCTTGTCTTCCACATTATCAATTGTATATATCCCGTTATTACCCCCCTGTGATCCCTTAATCAGAATCTTCTGACCCTTGTAGAACCCATCAAGAATAAAACTTCCTGTCTGCCTTGTGATTGTATCAGCCCCGTTTACCCCGTTATCCTTTAGCGTTATCCAGTCTCTGCCGGTTACCAGCATGTCCGCCCCTGTTACCCGCAGGTATTCACCGGTAAGGACAAGCTCATCATCCTCCCCGGTTTTTATGCTCTGCACATCCATATCCCATGAACTCTGGTTATTGATGATGATCTTTCCAAATCCATCCATAACCCTGAGCAGACCGTCAGTATCTGTTGAGAGGATATGGCCTGTGAGTTTTATAAGGCCTCCGTCTACTGTTACATTGTCAATAATAATGCGGTTGGTTGTATGGTTGTAGAAGACCTCTATGTCTGAATCCGTGAGGGTGATCCACTCGCTTTTTCCAGCGGTTTCAAGCGCGGCGATCTTTTCAGCAAGTGTCCCACCGCCTGAAACAGGTGAGTTGTCAAGCAGTGTAAGCGTGCGGTCTGCATTTCCGCTCTGGATTGGACCGTTTATGTTGAGCATCCTCGCGGTGATAAACACATTATTCCCGGCAATAATGGCCCCATTCTGTGCACGGTGTGCGGTATTGCTGCCGCTCCAGTTGACACCTCCATTATACTCGCTTCCATCAGGATTGAATTTTTGAGAGCCGTCACTTGTTGTTGCAAGATCATTCCATACTACTGCCGGGTCTGTGCCTACATGCTGTGTGTCTATAGCGATAACAACATCCCTTCCTGCTCTTATGTCAACGGTCTTTGCCTTTATTGCTGTCCTGGTCTCAGGGGTGGTGGACTTGTCATCCTTTATGAATATACTTCCCTCCTTGTTTATGATCCTTACCGTTCCATATATATTGGTTATAGCTGCGCCCAGTATCTCAATATCAGGCGGCGGCGCTGATGCAAGGAGTCCCGTTGGAGGCGGATTATAGGTGTTGAGTATCTCGATCAATGGGTCTGCTGAATTCCTGTCCGTAATGATGCTACTGAACTGTGCAACCCTGCCTGACCTGTTCCTGCTTTGTATGTCGCTGTTACTATACATCCTTGCGCCATTAAATGTGATATTTCCTCCAAGATCAAGGACAGTAAGCCCTTCGCTTATGCGCAGATAGTATGGGCTGTGATTAATGATGGAGATACGTGTGTCCCCCGGGGCGTCCAGTTTTCCTGAGCCTGAAAGCGTATCGCCTGAAATAACAATATCCCCGCCACGCGCTTCGATATAGGGGGCTACGATATATGTAACCTCCATATTGCCCACGATAGACCCATCAGGAGCTAAAAGACCCAGTTCAGCGGCCTGGTATCTAAGCTGATCAATCTGTGCCTCTATGCCTGCAAGGGCCTTCCCGTCACCGCCGTAATTTTTCTTGTCCTGCTCAAGACGCTCTAAATCTTTCCTTAATGCCTCTGCCAGGTCTGCTTTTACTATTATTGGCATGTCAACGCCTGCTGTCCGGTATATAACATCTGATATGGTGCCGGGTTTTACTGGCGCAGCATATATCTTTATCCCTGCTGAGGTCTCATTATCCTGGAGACGATATGCGCCGTCCAGCACAAGGGTTTTCCCTTCATTTGTAATGGCCTGTATCCTGTAAGTGCCGTCATTTCCCCATGATGTCCCCCTGAGGATGATATATTGATTTGCCTGGAAACCCTCGGCTGCCCAGTCACCGGTTGTTCTTGTTATACTATTATCCGCTACTGTCAGGGAGAGGCTTGTTCCCGCTGCGAGTGACACCACCTGGTTGATTGATTTTGGGGCAATGGCTATGACATTTTCATCTGCTGATGCAGTATATGTCTCATCAGCATCAAATGTATCATACCCTGTTGCAAGGACAAGGGTGTGTTCTGTTGCCAATTCTATTTTGTACAGGCCATTATTACCATTAACAGACCCAGTGACCCTTATATATTGTCCTGTGGCAAAACCAAGCTCTGACCATTCCGAACCAACTGCGAGTTCAATTTTGTCATTTCCGCCATCCACCCCTTTAATAAAGGATATCTCCTCACCGTTTGTCACCTGAACAACCTTTGCGGCCGGGGTCTGTATTGTGGTGACAGTATTGGTGTTTGTATCATTAAAGGTCAGATCAAACCCGCTCTTTAGATGTATAGCCGTTGCTGTAACGCTATCAATTACATAGTCACCATCATTAATATCGGAGTTTTTAATAACGATATTCTGGTCAGCCGCAAACCCGTCAGTTATCCATGAACCTGAACTGCGCTCTATCCTGGCGTTATCAACAGACCATGCTATATCCGTGGTTGCAGATGCCCTCACAACAGCGGTTGTCTGAGTGCCGTTATCAACCATATCCAGTACAAGAGGACCATTAACATACATGGTATCCCCTAAAACATCGAGAATAGTATATGAGCCGTCATTCGCAGATTCATCAGACCCTGAAATGATTACAGTCTGATTCGCCCTGTAATCTGATGACCAGTTGCCGGAGAGATTGATTATCTTTGCATTCTCAGGCTCTTTCTGCGCCGTGAAACTGACATTATTTGCAATGGTAAAGCTTATTGTGAACAGAGAGCCGTTATTGTCTGTTGCACTGATAAGGGATGAATTATCGACAAGTGTGATGATTGTATCTGTAACCGAATGGATTCTATATGTCCCATTATTATTAACTGTGCCAGATATGGTAATGTCCTGTCCCGCCCTGAAACCGGCTGAAAGCCAGCTACCGCTGCCACTTTCAATGGTTGCCCTAGAAGTAACGGTTTCCCCTGACTTAACCTCAGGGGTAAAGGTCAACAGCACACCTGATAAGACAGCAACATCCTTTTGAATAGTGATATCACCGCTGCTTACTGCATCATCAACAATACCTGAGCCATTCGCGAGCCTGATAACAGAGCCGTCCACTTGTGCAACTGTAACTGTTGCATTATTGGCTGCAAAATCAGCGCCGGAAATTCTTATCACGTCATCTGCCGCAATGCCCTGACCTGCCCAGTTACCTCCTGACCATCCTATCTCTGCGTTAGCAGCAAGCTGTTCAGGGACAAAGGCCATATTGGCTGTTGTCTGGCCTATGGTTGAGGTGATATTTTCAGCGCTAGCTGAATGCGGCGTAATATCATAGCTCTCTGCAAGATAGAGCCTGCCTGCTGTTACCTGAACAACACTGTAGTTGACACTGTCTATTGTTATGTTTCTGCCCGCAATAAACCCGTCCGTTATCCAGCTCCCTCCGTCATCTCTTTCTATAACAGCACGCCTTGGTATATAGTCAAGAACCGGGTTGCCTGTCATATTGGCGCTGCCTGAGACAGGCTGTATGGCCTGTGCAACAATATTCGCCTGTATGCCAGTGGCATTTCTCAATCTTGCCCCGGTAACAGTAATTGTTGTATCAGTGATTGAGAGGATTCTAAATGTCCCGTTATTGCTTGCAGTCCCGCTGACATTTATATACTGCCCTACCTGAAAACCATCAGTTGTCCAGTTTCCAGCCGCTCGGGTAATGGTGGAGTTTGTACGATCGAATGTAAGGTTTGGCGCCCCACTCAGGGTTATTGGCCTTGTCCCTGTAGAATTAACAACCGTAAACAGATCTGCGCTATCTGAGGCTCTGTCAGCAACAAGATTATCCTCAAGCACCAGCGCTGCTTCACTTACAGATTTAACCTTATATACACCGTCATTATCGTTTGAACCGTATACGCCTATATACTGCCCTGCCTCAAACCCGTCTGCAATCCATGAACCGTTGCTCCTGGTAATGGTGTCATCCTCTGCCCCGTTTGCAGCGAATGTTAAAAGCGGTATGCCCTCGCCCTGGTCAGTCATCATAATGGGCGCATACTGTTCATCAGTGTTGCTTATAATAAGCTCCTGGATATTGTTTTTACCTGCCCTTACAGTGCCATCAACCCGAACGTCTGCAGATGCTGCCTCTTTGTAGGAATCCTTGACTATTTTAAGACTTACCGGCTTTGCCCCAAAGATTGACCCGAAAAAGTTGGCTATAGCGGCCAGTATTTCACGGTAAAGGTCTGTGCCCACACCTGACCCATAGGCATAATAGTACCCCTTGTCTGCATTAAGACGCACATCAGCAGCAGAACCAATATAGGCCCCGCTCTTTATATCTATCAGGTTGCTCTGGACTATCTCGCCATGCGCCTTTGGATCTGTATAGATGGGAAGCGCTGTCTTGTTCCAGAGGTCTGTATTGGCCTTGACATAAAAATTGTTACCAGCGCCGGCATTAAGGCTTATATCACCGAGTGCGTTTATCTCCGCATTATTGCCGATAGTTACTTTATTTGATGCATTAACAGATGAATATGATTCACCCTGTGCTGCGCCAGCAACCCCATAGGTATTTGAATTCGCCTGTGCCTGCACATTGGCGGTTGAAGAGGCAGATATGTTTATGCTTCCTATGCCGGTCAGGCTGGCGTCACCGATAATAATCTCATTTGTGTTAACATTGTTTATGATAACCGACTTTGCAAGGGCAATGGCGATTGCGCCCCCTGAATCCAGCTTGACCTTATCTGTTGCATTTACTGTATTCTTTGATGCAAAGGTCATACTGCCCGGATTATGCCTGTCACCACCCACCTTGATATCTGCGCCATCTTTAACAATTATCTTTGTGCGATCAACAATAGTGGTTATACTTGATGCTGCTGGCCCGCCTGCAAAACCGCCCGCCCCTGCAACCACGTTATACCCGTCTGAGACCTTGGTGATTATATTATTTGCCTTAACATCAATTGCCCCGGCATTAACATCTACCCCGGTGCCGAATATGATATTCACATCGGAGGTTACATCATTTTGTACATTGGCCCCGCTGCCGCCGACCAGGGCCGCGGTTATACTGTCTGAATCTGCCCTGAAAATGGTATTGTGCTCTGCCTTCACACTGAAATTGCCGCCAACATCAATTTTAGTGCCGGTCCCGGTTGCGATATCCACCTGGGTAGCGCTGTTGTTTGTGGTCTTCCCGTTAGATGCAGAGCCTGCTATAAGACCACCGCTTCCGGCCTTTACATACGCCTTATTATTATCAACGCCGATAGCGCTTATATCAAGGCTTCCGCCTGTTATGGTTACATTGCCCTCAATATAGGCATGGGTAAGAGTGCCGGAAATTACTATAGCCTTGTTAAACCCGAGGGCGACCAATCCGCCTGCATTGCTGTTAGCCTCTGAATATTGAAGGGACTCATTATCAGCAGTTATTACTGTTGCACCTGTGATATTAAAATGGGCGCCATCCAGGATATAACTCTTAACAGCACCCTTTGCCTCAACATTACTTGTAGTGGCATCAACCCCAACAAGGGCTCCTGCTGAACCTGTGGATCTTGCATATGCTGAATAACCGCTTGATGGCAAATTATGAGCCCCTTTTACCTGGATGTTTTGAGCGGTTATATTGCCTCCCGCATAGGCATTGATTGTGGGAGATATCTTAGAGACTGACTTTGATGAGCCGACAGCCGCTGCCCCGGCGTTAACACCATTGGTAGTTGCATATGATTTTGTAGTTGCCTCTGCATTAACCTCTATACCGCCTGTGACATCTATGATTGTATTTTTAGAGATATAGGCCGATACTTCGGGCTTAATTACCGATTCAGCATAATTTACTGAGCCCCCGCCTATACCGGCAGATACTGCTGTGGTCTTACTCAGGATATCCGCATCAGAAATGGCATCTATGTAAATGTCATTCACATTGTCTGTATCCTGGCCTATGTCAGTATAATCACCCGCATATGCATTCACAGAACCTGTAATTTCAGATTCAACATCAGATGCGCCTGCGGCAACGATCCCGACGTTTGCGCCAAGACCTGCTCCTTTAATGCGGTAAAGGCCTTTTGCATATATATTAAGATCATCAGCCTTGTTAATGCTGTTTTTCTTTGAGCCCGATGTGCCATAAACTTTTGCAGAAACATCATTATCAATATTATTCGTTACTGATACCCCGCCGATAGCCGCCCCAATGGCGCCTGCAAGGCTCAATGCAAAAGTATCTATCTCTGACGTATCCGTGGCCTTTACAGTGATGTCATCACCTGCCGAAACTGCACACTCTCCTGATATGGATGCATCAATACTGTTTTTAATCCTGTTGCTTGTCTCTGATGCGCTAAGGGCGATGCCCCCGGCGGCGCCAATACCAAGTGACATGGAGACAATCTTTGAATCAGATTGCGCAAATACTGTGATATCAGAGGCAGTTGATGTTATATCAGAATCTGTAACTGCTGCGCTTACTGTGTTCTGAATATCATTATCAGAGACAGCTGCTGCCCCGGCTGCAAGCCCGGCGCCACCTATGCTCCCGGCAAAGGAGAGGATATTTGCGGATGACGCATGCTCTGTGTCTGAGAGTTTACTGTTCAGAGATGAAGAGACATTATTGGGCATTGTCATACCGGACATGTAATCAGATGCATTATCCGCAGAATCAACCGCGTTAATAATAATATACCCGTTATTCGAAATCAGGGTGGACCCAGAAGCAAATGCTGTTATGTTGTTTCTTATCTGGTTAAGGGTAACTGATGCCGCGCCTGATACCCCTCCTGCCCCGCTCAGCCCTGCGGCAAGAGACCTGATAACTGCTGCGGACTTTGCATATGCCTCAATATTTCCATCGGCCTCGACATGGGAACCTTCTATACCTGCGCTTACACTGTTTTGTATATGATTTTCCGACAGGGC
Source organism: uncultured Polyangiaceae bacterium (assembly GCA_964424695.1). GTDB lineage: Bacteria > Myxococcota_A > Polyangia > Polyangiales > Polyangiaceae > JAEWRL01. Next base: position 12,101 of record CAYRKE010000108.1, on the reverse strand, counting down.
TGCCCCGGCTGCTGCTAATCCGGATGCTGATACCCCTACTGATATGGAATCTATGGTTGAACTGTCTGTTGATAAAAGATTAACTGTCCCAGTCAATTCTACATTGGAATCCTTTATCCTTGATGCAACGGCATTAATAATGACATTGCCTGATAGTGATAACTGTGCTGCGACTGCCCCTGAAGCGGCAATACCACCGGTAAAGCTGTAGATATTTGAATCTGACAGGGCTGTGATGTTCAGGTTTGTGCCATCTGTTATTGTTGAACCGGAGATTTCTGCTGTAACAGTATTAGTAATAAAATTTACCGCACCTATTATTGAGGCCGCAAGCCCGCCTGATGCGGCTATGCTCAAGCCCACTGAGCGTATGGTGGACATATCGGAAGCAGAGAGCTTAATCTCCCCTTCCGCATCAAGAACTGATGTATCAGAGACAATGGATTCCACCCTGTTTGTAATGGTGTTTCCAAATGCGACCACACTTACTGCTGCGATACCGGAACCTCCCACGCCGACCGATATGGAGACAATCCCTGCGCTTGAAACAGAGGTTTCACTTATACCACCTGTTTCTGAGGTTACAGTTGAATCCGTGATCTCTGTTGTTATGGAATTTGTTATAACGTTTCCTGTAAATGCCCCGCTTACTGCCACTGCCCCTGAACCGGCCACATTTATCAGCATTGAGAGTATATTGGCTGACAGGCTGAATGGCGTATCTGAAAGGGCGTTCTGTAGTGAATTTTTAGTCTTTGTATCCTTTATAAAGGAGCCAATCGCATCCATAAGAGGTATCATGGATGGGGATTTTTCCTCTGCCTTTATGGTGATATCCCCGTTTGCAGTAACTGTGGAGCCGCTTATTACGGATGATGTATCATTAGCGATTACATTACCCATTGCCGAAACCTGTACCGCAAACCCGCCTGAGCCGGATACCCCTATTGCAAGTGTCCGGATAATGGATGAATTTGATGAGTCCATAAGAAGTGTGGAGTCAGTATCCACTTCACTATAAATAATTTCGGTCTCTGCGCTGTTTACAATAACGTTAGCAGCCAGTGCTGCCCCTACGGCCCCTCCGCCAGAGCCTGCTACACCAATGGCAAGTGTGTTTATTTCAGATGTGTCTTTAGCTGTAAGTTTTATTGCTTCTGTCGTATCTATATCAGACCGGCTTGTCTCCTCTCCGGTTATGGCTGCCCTGGTTGTATTTGTTATGACATTTCCGGTAAGAGAAAGGATACCTGCCCCGGCCCCTGAAGCTGCAACACCAACGCTCAGGCCCAGGATAGAAGATTTATTTTCTGATGTAAGCTCAAGTTTTGAACCGCTCTCAACTGTAGAAGAGCTGATCTCTGTAATAACCGAATTGGTTATCACATTTGCGCCTATAAGCGCCCCTGCGGCTATTCCGCCGGTACCTGCAACAGAGATTGCAGCGGATCGTATCAGGGATGTATCTTTTGCATCAAGCCTGATATCACCAGCGGGCGAACCGGTAATAACCTCAGAGCCGTTTGTGATGCGTGATGATATGGAGTTATTAATGACATTGCCGAATCCTGTTGCGTTTACCGCAACCGCACCTGACCCTGCCACACCCACTGTAAGGGCAAGAATACCCGCCCTTGATTCCGTGTCAAGCTGAATAATGCCGGTGTTCGATACAACCTTTGAGTTATCTATTAAGGCCTCAATAGAGTTACTGATCACATTACCGGTAAAGGCCCCGTTTACAGCCACACCGCCAGTGCCCGCAACACTTACCATTAGGGAGATTATGTTTGCGGTCGGATCAAAGGGGGTGCCGGAGAGGCCATCCTTAAGATCCTGGACTGTTTCTCCATCTGTAATGTATGAACCGACAGCATCCATCAGGGGGATCATGGTCGGGGCAATATCATTGGCATTGATATTGATATCACCTGCTGCTGTAACTTCCGAATCACTTATGAGAGCCGATGTGTCATTTACAATCACATTCCCCATTGCGGTTACCTGTACCGCAAATCCGCCAGACCCTGAAACCCCTATAGCCAGTGTGCGTATAATGGAGGAGGATTCGGATGTGAGATCAAGGGTTGCCCCGGTCTCAAGTGTTGTACCCTCTATCCTTGTCCCGACACTATTGGTAATAACATTTGCTGCAAGAGCCACACCAACTGCCCCTCCGCCAGTTCCCGACACACCAATGGCAAGCGTATTTATTTCAGATGTGTCTTTGGCGGATATGGTTACAGCCCCTGCTGCATCAACAACTGAACCAGTTAATGTATCCGCCTCAAGAACAATCACATGATTGTTATAAGCATCTTCCTTTGTAGATGCGAGCTTTATATTACCTGATGAAGGGTCATCAACAATAACATAATAGGTCTCACCATTTGTAAGACCGCCTATAGCTGAACCTCCGCCTGTACCATATATAAGCGCATCACCGGTCTCAAAACCATGGTTAGGGCCGACGTATATCGTATTATTATCAATACTTATATCCTTGGCAGGATCAAAATCTTTTTTCTTGTCCGAAGTTGCCGCATCATCCAGAGTAAGCTCATGAACCAGCCCTCTACCATTGGTTATACCTGCCTCGGTTGTGTTCGCGATGACATTGGCAGATAATGAGAGCAGCACTGAGGCAGCGCCTGACCCTGCCACGCCCACTGTCAACCCAAGGATATCAGAATCATTTTCAGCCTCAATATTAAGGGTTGACCCGCTTTCTACTGTGGAGCCTGCAATATTTGCAATAACCGTGTTGGCCACCACATTTGCAGCAAGGAGGGCGCCCACTGATACAGCGCCTGAACCTGCAACACTTATACCTAAGCTCCTGATCTGAGAGCTGTCTTTTGCTGTTATATCGATCAGATCAGATGCGATAACATAAGATCCATTTGTTATAGATGATTCAATCCTGTTTGTTATTACATTCCCATAGCCTGTAGCATTTACTGCAACAGACCCTGACCCTGCCACACCCACTGTAAGCCCGATAATGCCTGCCTTTGATAGGGCATCAATGTTGAGAGCGCCGCCCGTGGATTCCACGTTAGATCCGCTTATGCCTGCTGTAACTGTATTGGCAATAATATTTCCAACCAGTGCGGCATTTACCGCAACAGAGCCGGATGCGGCCACACTCACCATTACAGATAGGATATTTGCATCAAGATCAATGGGAGTACCTTCTAGCGCCTTTGTCAGGTCATCGGCCCTGTCTGCTGCGACTATCCAGTCAGGTATCAGGCTTGGGGCAATATCCTTTGCAGTGATTGTAATATCACCGGCTGCGGTAACTATAGAGCCGCCAGCAATTGATGCATTAACTCTATTGGCTATTGCGTTTCCCATTGCTGTGACCTGGACAGCCACTGACCCGGAGCCGGATACCCCTATGGCAAGTGTTCGTATTATGGCGGAAGACTCGGCCTCTACGTCTAGTGTTGAGCCTGAATCAAGGTCTGAACCTGCAATTGAACTCTCTATGGTATTGACAATCACATTTGCGCCAAGGCCAATGCCTACTGCCGTGCTTCCGCTCCCGGAAACGCCAAAGGCAAGGGAATCAATGGTGGAGCTGTCCTTGGCCGAAATCTCTACCGGGCCACCCGCATCAATATCTGACCTGTGATTTACCTGATCAGTGATAACTGCCCTGGTGCTGTTTGCAATTACGTTAGCTGAAAGAGAAACGAGCACTGCGGTAGAACCGGATGCTGCAACACCGCCTGTAAATGCCATTATGTCTGAATCGGACAGGGCTATAAGTTCAAGTTTATCTCCACTCGCAACCCTGCTGCCAGAGACCTCGGCTGTTACACTGTTGGTTATGACATTTGCCCCGATTATTGCGCCAATAGCATTGCTGCCTGATGCGGCTATGCTTAAGCCCAGGGATCGGATTGAGGAATCATCCTCCGCATTCACATATACATCGTGGGCTGCCTCTACACCGGAATTTGAGGTGATCCCCGCCTTTGTACTGTTAGTGATAACATTACCGAACCCGGTCGCCTGGATTGCCAGATCACCTGATGCGCCCACACCGACCGTAACGGCAAGTATGCCCGCCTTTGAATAGGCATCAAGGGAGAGGTCAGAGTCAGGACTTATTACTGTACCAAAGCTATCCACTCCAGCCCTTACAGTTGACCCGCTTATCTCAGCAGTTATATCGTTTGTGACAACATTCCCCATGAGCGCCACGCCCACTGCCTTCTCACCGCTCCCTGCAACGCTTACATTGATCGCCAGGATACTTGATTTGAGATCAATGGGAGAGTCTTCAAGGGCAGAATTGAGATCCTCCTGAACCCCTTCATCTATCATCCAGGTGGGAATTATAAAGCCTGCCTCATCCTTTGCAGACAGGGCAACATCACCTTTTGCGTTAACTTCAGAGCCATCGGTTATAGCCGCCCTGACACTGTTGGCAACAGCGTTTCCTGATGCATTTATTGCTACTGCGTTTTTACCTGATCCTGAAACCCCTATACCCAGTGACCTTATTATCGGTGTGGATGTGGCAGTTATGGAAACATCCCCTCCTGAATCGACTGCTGAACCTGAAACTTCGGCCAGCACATTATTGGTAATTACATTTACAGAACCTGCTGCCCCAACACCGGTCTTACCCGCAGCGGCTACTGTAAATGCAATGGTGTTTAAACTCGATGTGTCTGTTGCAGTAAGGATCACATCTCCGCCTGAATCCACTGATGCACCCTCTATTGCTGCCCGTGTATCTGCTGTAAGCACAAATACCGCAAGGGAGCCTGCAATACCGTTCTCCTTTGATACCCCGGCCGATACTGCAACAGATGTAATATCCTCCTCTGAGTCTGCCGTTACAGTCACTGATTTATCAGCGGTTACAGTTGAACCGGATTCAATATAGGCACTTGTATCCTTAACAATCACCCCTACATCAAGTCCAATGCCCACACCTGTCCCGCCAAAGGCAACCGCGAGCCCTCCTGCCCCGTTGAGTATCCTTGTGAGGCTTGAGGCATTGATTACAACACTCTGATCTGTACCGGGGATGATTGTATTATCAGTATTGATCTGTGTACCTTCCCCAATATATGCATGGGTATTCTGTACATGAACATCAATAACAGCAGAACCTCCCACCGCTGCCTTTCCTTCGCTGCTTGTGCTTACTCCTCCACCAGCAGCGATAGAGGAGACTCCGAATCCAAGATTTACCATTCCAGGTATTTCAAGATTGACTGGTGTTATGGATGAATCAGAATCAATTGATATTATTTCACTGGCATCCGCATGTGTACCATCACCAATGTATGCATCGGTATTCATGGTGATTATATTGGCTGCAACAGCTACGCCAACACCGGCCTTTTTACCTACACCACCGCCGCCAGCTATGTTCTGGTATGAGAGATCATTTTCTGCATCTATATCTATATTACCTGTGGATTTAAGGGTTGTGCCTGTCCCTGTACCGGCATCCGTATCCATGGCCATAACATTTATTCCGGCAGACCCTGCAACACCATTATCCTTGCCGCCGCCAATGGCGAGCGCCCACACGGTAAAATCATTGGTTTTTTCTTCAGGCGTTACTGCCTGTATTGAAATATTACCGGCATCAACAACTATATCTGAGCCGATGATGGCCTCATTTGTAACCATCCCGACATTTAATCCCACTGCCGCGCCAACACCTGTATCGCTCTCAAATGAAAGTGCTGCCCCTGTCACCTTTGTAGTGAGGTCTGTCTCTGACTCAGCCTTCACCTCAAGGGCACCACCAGCTGTTACGCTGATATTATCAGAGATCACAGCCCTGTTTTCAGATATTACCCAGTTTACACCTATGGCCGCTGCTACGCCAACGCTGCTTGAGCCGGTGCCGTTATTACCATCCTTATCACCGGTCTTTTCCAGGGATTTATCATTTGCATCAGAAAGGCTGTCATTTGCCTTGGGCAGTGTTTTTGTCCCGCCTGTTGCGGCATTGGCCTGTGCCTGCGCCTCATTATCACTGCTCCTGGGCGCAGCTTCCCCCTCCTTTGTCTCATCCTCGCTCTTGTTACCCTTTGCGCTGGCAGTAATATCCATTTTACTGTACTGTCCGGTAGAGGCAGAGAGAGTAAAAGCGCCGTCAGATTCAATGTCACGGTTAATTATTGTCTCTGTTGAATCAAGGATAATATTTACACCTACAGCGGCCCCCACTGCCACCTTTTCACCTGCAACCGAAGCGTCAACAGTGGTAAGGGCTGTACCCCTGTGGCTTGAGGATATTTTCACATTACCGGTTACATCTATGGCATTACCTGATTCTCCTATGGCTGAAATGGTATAGTCATTAATAAAAGCCACGCCCACTGCGGGGCTAACCGCTGTGCCTCCTGCTGCCCCTGCCTTGACTGTTGTAAAGACCGAATGTTCCGAATCAGCGCTGATTGTGAGATTTTCTCCGCCGGTAAGGATAGCGCTATCCTCTATCGCTGCCCTGGTAATATTGACGGGAAGCACATTCAGTGCAGCAGATGCACCCACCCCAACCTTGCCGCCTGTCACCTTTGAGGCTGCATTTGCTGAATCATTTTGAGAATTTTCAGCCATGAGAGAGATATCACCTGAACCTGCTGTTACTTGCGCCCCCTCTTTTATCAGCGCCTCTGTATGGTTTGTTATTATATTCAGTGCCAGGGAGCCTGCAACGCCTACATTTGATGCGCCTGCGCCTGAGACTGCCTCAGCGCCAAAGCTGTGAGACCTTTCAATAAGTTTATGACTGCTACCTGTTGCGCCCCCTGTAAGGTCAATGGTCTTCCCGTCAATAACATCCTCCGGCGTTGCAGCAAGCTTCACTGCCACCGGATTCACAATGGTAAGCTTATGATCAAAGAAGCTTATGTTTTCTATTGAAAACTTGAGATCTATTACCTCGTCACTGTCAGGATCAAGCAGCCTGATCCTTGTTGGATTTGCTTCATCCACATCAACCTTGTATGTTGCCCCCTCTTTTAATCCGCTGATCACACCGCTGTTAAGGAGGTTCCCCTTGGAGTAGATCACTAGGTCTCCATCCTTAAGGAAATGATCCGCGCCTATATCTATCCAGTTATCAGAATAGTTGATTGCCCCGCCTATTGTATTTATGTCGATACCTACTTTTGCCATTGCGTCCCTGAAGGTGTTCAGTTCATTAACACCCAGGTCATCGATGTCATATGGGATAATATTAAAACTCCTTGTATCATCCAGCACAGCATAATAGGTCTGGCCGCTTACAAGCCCCCCAATGCTCTCGCCTCCTCCATTATCATAGACTATTTTATCCCCTCTCTGTACCCCGTGGTCGTCTCCAAGGTTAATGCTGTCCCGAGTCACAGAGACCTTTGAGAGGTCGATCTCCTTTTCATCCTCTGCCATATCGGCCTTTACCACAAGGCCGTTTGTATCTACATTCGCACCGGTTCCGATATATGCACTGTTTGAAACATCCGAATAATTTATTGCAATAGCGGCGCCTACGCCAACACTTGTATTTTCAGGGTCAACAGCGCTTCCGTCTGCCTTTGCAAATGCATCTGTATTATTAGATGAGTTTAATGTAAGTGTGCCGCCAGCTATAACATGGCCGTTTGCCGGAATAAATGCCTTTGATTCGCTTAATGTAATATTAACTCCTATGGCTGCGGCAACACTTACACCACCATCAGATGTCTCAGCAGGGGGCGTATCCGGGGAGTCTCCTGTCCCCTTTTTGCCTGTCTCCTGCGCCTTGTCATCAGCAAGCTTTCTCTGATCACCAACCTTCTTATCAACATTTTCAGATGAGCCACCCTCTTCAGATTCACCCTCAGCGCCCTTTGCGCTCGCCTTTGCGGAGGCGGAGCTTGTTGTAATATTTATGGCCTCAAATTTCATATCACCGGCAGAATCTATCACCCTGTCTGTTGTTGATATGGCGCTATCAGTGACAATATTCAGCCCCAGGGCAACGCCGATGGCTGCTGATCCGCCTGAGGCTGCACCGTCCGCCTTTGTCTCTGTTACACCCTTGTGGCTAGCCTTTGCGCTGAAGTCGCCACCTATATCAAGGATATCCCCGGTTCCCACATAGGCCGTAGTATCATTGTTGGCTACTGATATGCTGATTGCCCCGCCTATGCCTACACCACTCCCACCCTTTGCATCTCCACCTGCTGTTGATGTGGTAACTGCCTTTGTATTGCTCTCTGCTGACAGACTGATATTGTTTACTGCACCCTCTATTCTTGCGCTGTTCTCTATCTTTGCTGTTGATGTGTTGTTGAATATATTCAGAGCAACTGATGCCCCTATACCTAAGTTACCTCCTCCGCTTGCAGGGGCTGCCGATTCTACTGTAAGGCTCTGCGTACCTGTCCCGATTGATGTCAGATCAATCGCCGTACCTGCCTTGGCATTGGCCTCACTGGTGGCAAGCTTCACCTTTGTTGTGCCTTCAGTTATAACATAGTAGATCGTCCCGTCTGTTAAACCGCCAATCGCTGTGCCATCACCCTTGTTGTAAACTACTGCCTCTCCCGTCTTAAGGGCATGATTCTCCCCCAGCTCTATCGTATCTGCGCTGGCAGCAACCTTTGTTCCCGCATCAAACCCCTTTCTCGCTACCGCATCTGCGCTTACAGCCTTTACCTTCTCACCGGTCATTACAGAACCATCAGCATTGGTTGTGCTCTTTTCAAGCCCAAGCTGACCCATCGCCTTTGATGCGTTAAGCACCTCTACTTTAAAGCTCTCGGCATTACCCTTTGTTGTGTCTGTCCAGATAGTCATTGTCTTTGACGAGTCAAAGATAAGCTGGCCGCCGATAAACTTCACATCCACGACTGCTGTATCAGACTCTTTTAACTGCCCTGCCTCTACCATGGCATCTTTTATCGCCTTCTTGATATCAGCAAGCCATGCCTTTTTGCACTCATCCGCTGTGCCAAGGTATTCCTTTGCTTCAACTGTTACAAACACACGCTCGTTATCGGTTCCAACACGTAAAGCAAATTTAAGCTCTTCGCTTTCGTCATTAATTGGTGACGCTACCGCTGTGCCGCCGTTTCTCCTGTAAAATACAGGGCTCCCTGTCATGGTTACAGATGTTGATGCACTTGTGACAGGGTCAGTTGGGGTGGTGGTATCGGTCATTACAAACTGCTGCTTTGCCTCATCAAAGCTCGCAACAACCTGCCCCTTGTTGCTCCCGGCATTGTTGATCTTCTCTATAACTTCACGTACTGTTGTGGCACCGTTAAGGACAACCACAAAACTCTTTCCGTTGCGAAGATTAAAAAGCAGATCTCCTGTACCGGCCCCAGCTGCTGTCAGGTTAAATTCTCCGGCCCCTGTCCCGATCTTTGTATCAAGCGTGATCCGCTCTGTGTCTCCTGCTGCCTCTACCTTCTTCTCAGGCTCTACTGATGCACCCTTGGCAGTGGCCAAAACCGTGGACTCTGTTGACCCTTCCGCAATAACCTTAATATCTCCGCCGGTTAGAGTTACAGTGCTTCCGTCCTTTATAAGCGCCTCGTTCCTGCTGTCTGCTATATTAAGCGCCAGAGAGCCCGCTATACCCACCTTGCCCCCGCTCGCCCCTGATATCGCCTCAGCGCCTGTCTTCCCTGTCGTATCTCCTGATACTGATGTCTTCTTGGCCTCTATTGTAAGCCACTTTGCCTCTATGGTTGATCCAGTTCCCACATAGGCCTCATTTACAGCGCTCACAAGGTTGATTGCTACTGCTGCGCCTATGCTTACCCCTCCTGATGCGCTTGTTGCGCTCCCGTCCGCCTTGGCTGTTGCATCTGTATTGTTGCTTGAAGAGAGTGTCAGAAGGCCCCCTGAGGTGACTATGCCGTTATCCGGGATATAGGCATCTGCTGTTGATTTCGCTATGTTCACACCTATTGCAGCAGCCACGCTCACTCCACCCTCTGATGTCTCTGCCTTGGGTGTATTATCAGATTCCCCTGTGCCCTTTGTGCCTGTCTCTCCTGCCTTCTTGTCTGCAAGGCCGCGTTCTGCGGCTATCTTCTTATCTACACCCTTATCCTTTTCAGGATCACTGTCATCCTCTTCCTTTGCCCCTGCTGCGCTTGCCTTTGCAACTGCGCTGCTCGCCCCCGCATTGTGGGCAGCAAACATTACATCTCCACCTGCCTCTATATTTCTCTTTGTGGTGGAGCTGCTTATATCATTTACTACATTAAGGCCTAAGGTCACCCCTATCCCTGCGCTTGCCCCTCCTGCGTTCCCGTCCGCTGAGGTCGTGGTGCTCCCTGTATGCTCTGCCTCTGCCTTTAAGGCGCCTCCTATAATTAACGGGCCCCCTTCACCTATTATCGTAACAGTCTCATTATTAACCACGCTTGTGGCTATGGCCCCACCTATGCCTACTCCGCTTCCGCCTGTTGCTGCGCCTCCTGCCTTAGCCTCAGTCACTACCGTATTATCGGATGTGGCGCTCAGGGTTACATCATTTGCCCCGGTCAGCAGAACCGTATCCGCTATCTCTGCCACTGTGCTTGTATTCGCTATATTAAGGGCTACAGATGCGCCTACCCCTACCTTCTCTGCCACTGCCCCCTTATTAGCAGGTTCAGCCTTCACTGTGTTAACAGTCCTGTTCTCAGCCCTTAAACTTACATCCCCGCCTCCGGTAATAATCACGCTCGCGCCGCTTGCTATCGATGCATCGCTTCCTGAATCAAGGATGCCAAGGGCGAGTGCGCCAGCAACACCAACCGTGCCGCCGTTTGCTCCTGATAGAGCCTCAGTGGTGATGGTATTTACATTTGTCTCTTCACTATCCTTATCAGCCATACCTGCTGTTACAGAGAGCCCCCCTGCAGTAACAGTGCCTGTGCTCCCTAGAAATGCCTCATTAGCTATATTTACCACATTGATCGCAACGCCTGCTCCCACGCCAACCGCGGCAGAGCCGGTTGAACTCCCGTCCGCCTTTGCTGAAGAATCGGAATTGACAGCAGCTTTTATATTTAACAACCCGCCTGTATTAACAGACTGTGTGCTTTCAATATAGGCCTTTGTATCACCGGAAAGGGTGGTAACAGCAACGGCCCCTGCTATTGTAACAGCTCCATCGCTCGTCTCTGCATTGTTGTCCTTCAGTGTTTTTTCAGTCTCGGTTGAACCGCCGTTTTCCGAGGCCCCGCCTGATGTGGACTTGGCTGTTGTTGTAATGGTGTCAAGCCTTGTTGCCTGTATTGATATGTTCCCAGCCGTCTCAACACCTGCGTTTTCCCCTATATAGGCATCTGTATGGCCAGAGATCGCTGCAACAGCGACACTGCCACCCGCGGCAGTCTCTCCACCTGCTGTTCCGTCTGCTGTTGTTGTAACTCTCCTTGTATTTATCGCGTTAATATCAAGTGCGCCATTTGCATTAAAGGCCGTAGCACCGGTTACCACCACTGCGGCTGATCCGCTTACAATTGATGTTGCCACTGCGGCATCAGCAGATACGCTCCCGTTCATGGATGCAAGGGAGCGGGCATTAGTATCAACTGTGGACTCGGCCCTTATTGTTATATCCCCTGAACTCTCAAGCCTTGATGCGCCTGCGATTGAAACAAAGGCATCAGATGTTACATTTATCAGGGCAACATCTACCGGGAAATTAAGCTCAAGCGATGCTTCAGCAGTTACACCCGCCTCAGCAATTATATTGATGTCACCGGCAATAAGTGTGGCGTTTTCAAGAATAACATGCGCTCTGGCATCACCGAATATGCTGTTATCCTCTGCCGCTGCATAAAGATTAATGCTGCCCGTACCGGTATTGACTGTGCTGTTAACTGTAATGGACTCAGAAAGGATGGTAAAGGCAGTGCCTGCAAGCAGGATATCACCGGAGAGGGTTATAGAATCATTTCCATCTCCTCCGGTTATGACCAGGCGCTCTATACTGCTCATACTGTTTAAAAGGATGCCATAGGTTAAACCGTTTATGGTTATCCCGGAGGAGTTGATATTTATGGTATCTGCGCCTGTTGTGCCCTGTATTATAAGGGTATCATTACCACCCAGACCGTTTATCAGGTAATTATCAGATGTGT
>CAYRKE010000107.1:21400-26479 GCA_964424695.1 uncultured Polyangiaceae bacterium | reverse complement strand
CAGTTCCCCATGCTGACGCAGGCCTGTCCGTTCCACTGTTGCCCAGCCGGACAGCTGCCGGAAGCTCCGAAATTCGCTCCGGCGTTTTCACCAGAGTCCTTGGCGCATGTGTTCAGCGATAGAAGAGCCAGGAATGACAGTGTCTGAGTGACGCGGCGATAGACTCGATTCATATGGAATCCTCTCCCGAACCGCAGAAGCGCTGCGGACGGATGAGGCAACGCAGGGCACTCGAATGCCTTACACCGCAGCGTCACCTTTCTCCGCAGTGCCACTCGTCCCGTCGGTCGGGCGGGCACTGTTCCTGCTCGATTCCATCGAGGGACTCGAGCGAGAGCCGACGAATCGCGACCGCTTCGAGTGCTCGAACGCCCTCACTTCAGGGACGGCGTATTCTCGAGGACGTACTCGACGCGATCGCTGACATCACTGTACGCGACGCTGTCCACGATTCCAAGGCTGTAGCGAACCGGCGTCTCCGTGCGCTTACCACCGCCGAACGTGAACTTGGCGCTATTCGAGTCTGCCACGCCATAACTCTCGGCCAGGGAGTCGTCATCGTGCTGGATGAGGAACAACGCGCTGTTGGCGTTGGGGCTCGGACCGGTCATGTAAATCCATTCGACGGGACCCGGCAGGTCATCGGCATAGCCGACAAGGGCACTCTCGGACTCACCCGTCGAGAGCACCAGTTGGTCCTCGGGATCCAGGTTGCCGCCTGGCACGCCGTGGTAGGTGAAACCAAAGGGCTCCTCGGCGCGGTTCACCGTAATGGTCACGTGGGTCAGATAGAAGTCCCAAACGAGCCAGTAGTAGTCGCCGTCGACTGGTTTCGACACCAGGCGCAAGTGGGTCAGGGTCACACTCTGCGAGTCGACGACGGTCGTCATCTGGGGCATGCCCAGCAGCGCCGGATCGCCCGGTTGGCAACATCCGCCGAGGTTCGGAACCCCACGCTTCGGCCGATAGCTGCTGCTGAAGCTGATCCATTTCCTGCCGGCGTTATCGGTGATTTCGACGAGGGCTGCGGCAGACTTCACGAGCCAGTAGTTCGCGGTAGGGGTATGGATCTCGTACGCTGGAACTTGCACGCCCTCGATATCCCAGCTGGCGCCCTCGGAGTAGCTGATCCCTCCCGCCACCGGAGGGATGGGCAGATCGGGCAAATCCGGTGCAATGCAGTCCGTCCCGGCCGGAATGGAGGCGCAGTAACCCGTCGCGCCGCCCTCACCTGTCGTGCCGCCTTCTCCGGCTGATCCACCGGAAACGGTGGACGAGCCACCCGCGCCGGACTGGGCTCCACCGGTACTCATGGGCAGTCCGCCAAAACCCGCGGTTCCACCGGACGAGCTCCCCGCATTCGATGCCCCGCCCGTGGTGGGTAACGCGCCCCCTGCACCGGACCTGCCACCCTCGCCGGGCGTTCCCCCGTTGGCGGCTCGCCCGCCGGAGGCCGCTGACGAGCCCCCGATGCCGGTCCCTGTTGCGCCTCCGATGGGTGAGTTTCCTCCCAACGTTCCCACGGAACCACCCGAGCCCGACGCTCCGCCCACGAGCGCACTCGATCCGCCAGTGGTCGCTCCCGTTCCACCCGAATCCTGGCTAGCCTCTCCCACGCCGTCCGTTCCACCGACGCCGGTGCCCGCCCCTGCGCGCGACGGCGCAAGGCCTCCACTCCCAGTCGTCTCGGAACCGCCCGATCCTCCGGTCTTTGTGCCCGCGCCAGTGTCGCGAGCCCCCGCCCCGGAGTGCCCTGACTCCGAGGGTAGGCCCGTGGCGCTCGACCCGCTGGTCCCGCCACTGGATTTTCGGCTGCCGGAAGCCGTCTCGTCGAGATCACGAGCAGGCAAGCACGCGAAGCACAGCATCCCAGCCACGAGCGAGGGTGTGAAGCATCTGACGTGATATCCTGTCATAATTGCCTCAGAAATGGCCAGCAACGGACACACCGTGCGCCAACGGCTGCAGCTGCAGCCCGAAAGGCACAGTGACCGCTGTGGCGTCGTCCGGGTACTGCAACACGACCAAGGCGGTAGCGGTCACCAACCCGATCACCCCGAGGCCGAGTGAGAGATTGGCCATGAGGTAGTCTTGCTTCACACCGTCTACTCGGTCCTGGGTGCAGTTCGGAGAGCAATCGTCGAGACGCTCGTCCCCATCCCGCGCCTCGAGGCCAAAATACACGAGGCCCGCCCCCCCAACGACCGCGGCGGACGAGGCCAAGATGATGGGCAGGGTGAAGGGGAATCCCGACGACGACGCGTCATCGCCCGGAACCTCGGCAGGCGCCAACTCGGACGCTGCCGATGCGTCCGGCATTTGCTCGAGCACCACGACCTCCCGCCGAAGCTTCTCGCCTTCGGAGAAGACCAGCACCTTGGACGTGGTCTGGAACCCTTCGGCTGAGAAAGTGACCTCGTGCTGACCCGGGTTCACGCTCATCGCGCGACCGTCGAGGGGCACCGGTTCTCCCCCATTGATGGAAACGGTCGCCGGCCCCGTGGCAGCACCCGACGCATACTCGACCTGGAAGACCACCGTAGGAATCGATGCTTCTACCTCCAGAAGCCACCGCTGGCAGTCTGCGTGCATCACCTGCGGGCACTCTGCGCCGCCGCAGAAGACGAGCTTCTCTCGCGCGTCGATGAGACTGCCGTCCCGCAGCAGCACCTGAGCCGAATCATATGCGGCGAGACACCGCTCCTTGGATGTATCTCGGGCACCGCTGGGCGTCGTCCAGGTGGTGCCCGTCCCTAGCGCGCACAGCGCGACGAGCCCATGCACGACTCGACCCATGCCAGCGCCGCGCCGGACCCAGCGTCGTTGGGTAGCGCAGCGCTCGGTGGCGACCCCTCGGGCGTGCTGGCGCTGTTCACCTTGCTGGCAGGGGCGCCTCGCGGCGCACAGGGAGGAGGCGGGTCGGAACATCAGATGCAGCCGTCCTTGAAGTGCCGTATGCCGTCGGAGTCCAGATACGTGGGGGGGTCGCACTTGGACCTCGCGGCGGCGTCCGAGGGTCGACTCGGCACCGATGAGGTGGTTGGAGCCCGACGCGACGCCCGCCCACCTTCCTGAGTGCCGCGCGCAGACCCGCGGACAGCATCGCGCGAATGGGGGGGCACCGCTGCGGTTGCGCTGCGCACACGCGGTGTGGGCGAAGCCCCGCTTCCTCCCCGGGTGGCTTGCTCCTGAACTACTCGCTCCTCGGCAGCCTGGCCCTGCGCGACTGGTGCTGGGTCGGGCTCGCTATGTGCGGCTGGGGCCGAAGTAGTGTCGCTCACCGAAGCGATGTGCAACGCCGACAAGGTTGGACTCACCGGAATGGCGATGTGAGCCGTCGCAGCCACCTCCTTGGGCGGCTCACTCGACCGTGGAGCGCCCAACGAATGGCACACCCAAACGGCAAGCCCAATGACGGCCAGCGCAGGTGCCAGTCTCGCGGCGGTGCGCCATCCGTGTGGGGGAGCCGAGTCGGAAGGCTCAGGCTCCGAACTGGACTCGCGAATGGTGGAGGTGACGTTGACCGGCATGACCACCACGGTGGGCACATCGGATGGCTCAGCCAGTGAGCGTGCCCCCATCACCGAGTGCCGACGGGTCTTTGCCAGGATTCGTGACAGATCTTGCAGCTGAGAAGCACAGAGCTGCGACAAGCAGGCACCGATGGTCGATGGACTGGCGAGTTGGATCGTTTCTTCGATCTCCAACGCGAGCTGACGGGCGGTCGGAAAGCGCTCGCTCGGGTCTCGCCGCAAGGCGTGCAGAGTGATGTCGTCCAGCTGCCGAGGAACGGTCGGATTGAATCGGCTGGGGGGCGGCACGGGTTTGTTGAGAACGCGCTCGATGGTGGCCGCTTCGGTGAGGTCGGGCTCCCGAAAGAGTCGGCGCCCCGACAAGGTTTCCCAGAGCACAATCCCCGCGGCAAAGATGTCGGCACGCCGGTCCACGCCAGTGCCCAGGATCTGCTCCGGGGACAGGTAGGCGAACTTGCCCGTCAGATGGCCCACGGACGTCACGTGATGGTGCGTTCGAGCTTTGGCGATCCCAAAGTCGAGGATCTTCGAGTGACCGTCCCGACCGATGATGATGTTGTGCGGGGAGAAGTCCCGATGCACGATGCCGAGAGGATGCCCTTCGTCATCCGTGGCCTCGTGCGCCGCATGCAGACCGTGGAGTACCGGCACGAGAATCCCCGCAGCAACGCTGACCGGAAGCAGGCAGCGAGCAAGACTCGCTTCTCTGGCCAGGATTCGGAGAGTGATGCCATCGACGTACTCCATGACGAGAAGGAGCTCGCCATCGCGATCCACGACGTCGAAGGTCTGAACGATGCTGGGATGAAGCAACCGTGCGCTCAACCACGCTTCGTCACGAAACCTCTCGACGAAGGTGTCGTCCGTCGCGAATTGCGGGTGCATCCGTTTGATGGCAACTACCCGCGAGAAGGCTGCAGCACCCGCCATGCTCCCCAGATAGACGGAAGCCATGCCGCCCGCTGCGATGCGCTCGTGCAGCGTGTACCGCCCAACGACCTCTCCCTGAAGTGCGTCCCGCTGGTCGACGGCCTGCGCGAGGCGCCGGGACGACTGAGGTACCTTGCCGATGACGGATTGCCGATCGCCACCTGCCGGGCTCTGAGTCGAGACACTTTCGCTAGAAGGCATCGGAAAAACCGGTGAGTGTGTGGTCGGAACGCGTCGGTGCACCGCAGAATTACAGTGACACTGACAGAGCAGACTGCGGTAAGTATTCCATGAGGATTCGGGCCACTTTGATCACCCAATTTGGGCAGGACGGGGTCTACCCGTTTTCCTACCACGTGGCGGTCCCCTTGGGGCTCCAGAACGCGTCCAGGAATCCAGCGATATGGCGCACCGGACCCTGGCTGGAGGGAATGCTCGAGCTTACCCCGAGGTGGCCAACCGTGATCCTGAATCGATCCAACGCGCTTGGAGACCCGCGGGGCGGCCTGACCCCTGCAGTCCCAACAGAGCGGCCAGCGGGAGCCGACAAGGTGCGACTCCACCCAAACCACAACATTCCAGAACGTCGCCGCTGGTGCGCCACCCCGAGAGGCTG
>CAYRKE010000107.1:0-21300 GCA_964424695.1 uncultured Polyangiaceae bacterium | reverse complement strand
GCGCGCTCGCCGCGCCCTCAGTCACACACTCGAACACTGACGGCGCGGCGGTCCGGCTCCGGCGCGATGGCCTCGAGGAAGAACAGGTATTCGTCCCCGGGCTCACCCTCCAGCACTTCGACGTCGACGGAGAGGGGGACGCCGTTTTCGAGGGTGAGCGGCCAATCCAAGTTCGCGCCGACCCGAATCCGATCGCGGTCGCTGCGCGGGCGGGGGGCAACGAGCTCGACGCCGTCACAGAAACCCTCCACGACGAGCTCCCCCACGGTGCCGGGTTCGACCCAGAGGAGGTACCCTGAATCGAAGGAGAGGCAGTCACCCAGCGGTTCGACAAGGGGGGCGAGCGGTGCGTCGAGCTCCTCCACCACGAAGTCGCTCGGGCCTGACCCCGCGTAAGGCGCAATCAGTTCCAACCGTACGCTGCTGCCGGGCGATACGTCGAGCGGGACCTCGAATCCGCCGTCATCGGCGATCGGTGCCTCCACCGGCGGCGACGTGTCATCGAGGTTGTACGCCCGCACGATTCCTACTGCCGGATCCACGGCCCCCGCCTCCCCCACCACGACCGTCGCTTCGAGGCCGGCGTCTCCACTCGGGGCCGAGCGACAGGAAACCCGCGAGGTGTCGAGGATTGGCGGCATGGGGACCGTGGTGGGCGGTTCCAGCTTGGGGCTCACGCTCTCCTCGCTGCACCCCCAGAGCGGAAAGGCCAGAAGACCCACCGTGAGCAAGGACGGCCACGGGGTAGGGCGGTGCAAGGCCAGGAAAGCCATGAGCGCCATTCTATGCGAAGAGCAGCGCTTGAGACGTGCCAAGTGCTCCCTCTTCCCGTAGTGTCTACCGGTCGGCCCTGTGGGCAGTCGTACTGGCGGTCACGACAACGGGTGATTGATGTCATCGGCTACACCGTTCCACCTTGCTGTCGGCACCGTTTTTCTGGGGCGCTATGAGGTCTTACGTGGGCTGGGCGAGGGTGGCAGCGCCGCGACGTATCTCGTTCGCGATCGACGCTGGCTTGCGGACGCGGCGCTCAAACTCCTCCGGCGCACCGAACCCGAGCTGTTCGAGATCCTGCGCGAGGAGTTCGCGCGACTCCGGGAGCTCTTTCATCCGCACCTCTGCCAAGTCCGCGAATTCGACGTGTACGCCGAGGGCGAGGGGGAGCGACCCCGAGCATTTTACGCGGCGGACTATGTGCCCGGTGAGACCCTGGCGCAACGGGCTGGAGCGAGCCGCTGGGATGCGGTACGGGCTGCCGTCGGGGATGCCCTCGAGGCCCTGGATCTCCTGCACCGGGCCGGCGTACTTCACGGCGACTTCAAGCCGGAGAACGTCATCGTCGGAGACCAGGGAGCCGGCACGCTCATCGATCTTGGGTGCGCTCAGTCCCTCGGCGCAAGGCCGAGCGGCTTCGTGCGGGGCTCGCCCGGATATCTCGCGCCCGAGGTTCTGGCGGGCAAAGACCGCGACGCGCGAGCCGATCTCTACGCGGTGGGGGTGACGCTCCAGCGGCTAGGTGCCCTCCTCGCGGAGCCGCTGCCTGACGCTCTCGCCGCTCTTGCAGCGAGCCTCGTCGAACCAGATCCTGCGAAGCGACCGGCGAGCGTTCGAGAGGTTCTGGAAGCCGAATGGCCCGAGCGGTGTCGGACGGGGCTCGTGCCCGCCAGGCTCGGGCGAATCGTCGGTCGTCGCGTCGAGCTCGAGGCGGTTGGTGCAGCCCTCGACGCACTCGTGGAGAGAACCGCAGCGTGTTCCCGCGTGGTCCACGTCGTGGGCGTTCAAGGCTCAGGCAAGAGCCGGCTTCTTCGCGAACTGCAGTGGCGCGCGCGGGCAGAAGCTCGGGTTCTCGCTGCCAACGCCGACGCGAACCTCGGCATTCGCGTCATGCTGGAGGAAGCGGGGCTTGCAGAGCTTCCTCGCGTCGATCTCGACGCTGTCCTCGCCCTGCGCGAGCGCTTGGTGCAGGAGCAACGCCCCTGCGTGCTCCTGGTGGACGACGCCCATCGGCTCGCCGATTCCCAGCGCTTGATGCTCGAGGCGCTAGTCCGCTCCATCGAGCCGACCGACCCCGTGCTGGTCGTCGCTACCAGTCTCCCGGCCTTCGTTCTGGGCGGGCCCCGTGTAGCGCGCCTCGACCTCGCGCCGCTCAGCGTGTCGGATGTCCGTGAGATCGTCGCCGATGACTGGGCGCCCTGGGTATGCGACGCCTTGCATCGGCAGAGCGGGGGAAATCCTGGAGAGCTTCGCGCCCTGCTCCTGGGTCTGGCTGCGGGAGTGCTCAACGAGTCCGAGCTGGCCCGGGATCAGGAAGGGGAGGTTCGGCAGGGGGCGGTTTCTCGTCTGCTCCCGCCATTCGCGGAGACGACTCGGCGAGCCCTTGCCGTCCTGGCAGTGGTCGGTAGAAGGCTTTCGAGCGAGGCCCTCGCCGCCTTGGGGGTACGCCCCCATGACCTCGAAGCTGCGCTGCGCGCTGGGCTCGTCGTCCACGACGCGGCCGGGTACGGCTTGGGTAACCCGCGGGATGGCGAGCGAATCCTGTCCGAGTACGGCGTCGAGGATACGCGGGTGCTGGACCTCACCGTGGCGGACTGGATCTCGGCGGGGCTCGGCGCGGGCCGCACCATGCTCGGTGCTGGAGACGACGCGGCGCTGATGGTGCTCCACCTGGCGCGAGGGGGCGAGCTGAGTCGCGCCGTCAGTCTGCTCGGCGAACACGCGGACGACCATGCAACATCACCCCAGGCATGGCTCGTCGCCGCCCAGACCATTGCTCGTCTCCTGCCGGCGAGCGCAGACGCCTCCTCTCCGGATGTCGAGCTCTTCACTGCGCGCCTCGAGCAGATCACCGGACACGCCGAGTCCGCGCGAGGGCGCCTTACGAACCTCCTGGCCCGGTGCCGCACTCCGAACGAACGCTTCACGGTGCGCCTCGAGCTGGGCGCCTGCTGGCTACGTCTCGGTGCGACTGCCGATGCCGTCAGTGAGCTCCGCCTGGCCCGAGGCGAGGCTCAAGCTGTCGACGAGGAGGCTCGGGTCGCGGATCTGCTCGCCCAAGCCTTGTGTCGGCAGGGCGCGTACGAGGAAGCCGTCCAAGTCGTGGATGAAGTCCTGGCGCTCGGCGGCGACGCCAAGCTTCGCGCTAGCCTCGACGAGGCGGCAGGTGTTGCGCTGAGCAGTCTCGGTCGCTACGAGATGGCCAGACAGCGGCTCGACGCAGCGGCGCAGGTTGCCGACCGGTGTCTGCCCCCGCGCAACCAGGTCCGCACATCGGGCGTTCGGGCGCTGGTCGCCTTCCAGATGGGCAAGCTGGATGAGGCACGGCGGCATTTCGCCGAAGCGCTGAGCGTCGCCGAGCATCACGGGCTCAGCGATCAGCTGGCGAACGCTGCCATCAATCTGGGCAGCGTGCTGCACCAGGGCGGGATGTGGGCCGACGCTCTCGCCCACTATGAGCGCGGGCAGCGTCTGGCGGGGGCGCTAGGGCAGGGAACGACCGAGGCGTACGCGCGCCTCAATCTCGCCAAGCTCTACCTGGACATCGGGGCAGAAGCCCGTGCCGAGCGCCAGCTGGACTCCTGCGAGGCGCTGGCTGCCCGGCTCAGGCTCTCTTCGGTGAACGCGGCAATCCTGGCGCTTCGAGCCGAGGTTGCGCTGGCGCAGGAAGGGCCCGACGCTGCGTCTGCCCTGCTGGTTCAGGCTCGCGACTTGGCCCAGGGGGCCGGCGAAGTGCGGGACCGAACCGAGATCGAGATCCGCATCGCCGAGATCATGCTGCAAAGTGGGGACGTGGGGCGGGCGGCGGCTCAGGTGGAGCAGTGCGTGACGCTGGCCGCTTCGCTGGACGCCGCCGATGTCCGAGTGCGAGCCGGGCTTCTGACGGCGCGCCTGCTTCGTGCACAGCGCCGTCTGCGGGAGGCCGTGTCGCAGACCGAGGAGGTACGCAGTCGGGCCCACGAGCTGGAGCTGACCGATCTCGAGGCGGAGTCTGTGCTCCTGCTCAGCGAGCTCTGGAGCGGCATGGGGTCGGAGCTCCTGGCGTCCAAGTACGGCCTCACGGCTCGCGAACTCTGGGAGCGGGGCGCGGCTACGCTCCCTCCCGAGCTCCGCGATGGGTTCTGGCGCGGCCGGCGCCGAGGCGCGATGGCCGCCACCACGACTCATACAGAAGCTCCCGCGGTTGCAGCAAGGGAGGCCAAGCTCCGTCTTCTCGTGGAGATCTTCCGGCGGCTCAACTCCTCCCTCAAGACCGAGGAGGTACTCGAGTGTGCCATGGATGCCGCGATCGAGCTGACCGGTGCCGAGCGTGGGTTTCTGCTTCGCACGAGCGCCGGGGCAGCCGGGGGAGCACTGAAGGTGGCTGTGGCGCGGAACGTCGACCGGGAGCAGCTCGAGCATCCTCAGTTCAAGTTCAGTCGGGCCATTGCCGAGCAGGTAATCTCAACTAGGCAAGCGGTCGCCACGGCTTCGGCGCAGACCGACGAGCGTTTCCAGCATAACGAGTCGGTTCACGCGCTGAGGCTGCAGTCGGTGGTGTGCGTTCCCGTCTGCTCGCCGGCTGGTTGTCTTGGGGCGCTCTACCTCGACAATCGATTCAAGAGTCAGGCGTTCTCCGAACAGGATGTCGACCTCGTGCTGGCCTTCGCCGACCAGGTCGCCATCGCCCTGAGCAACGCGACCCTCCACCAGGAGCTGCAGCGCCAGAACCGCGAGCTCGTGGCACAGAGCAAGCAGATCCAGGAGCTCCTCAGGAACAAGGAAGCCGAGGTTCTCCGCCTGACCGAGCAGGCCGAACGTCAACGTCCGAAGAGCGGCCATCGCTACGATTACGGAGCGATCGTGGGATCGAGCCCGGCGATCGAGCGGGTGTTCGAGGTTCTGGACCGAGTGATCGAGACCGATCTGACCGTGCTCATCACCGGTGAGAGCGGTACGGGCAAGGAGCTCGTGGCCCGGGCGATCCACCAGAACTGTGCTTCGCGTTCGGGGCCTCTGGTTTCCATCAACTGTGCGGCAGTACCCGAGGCACTCCTCGAAGCCGAGCTGTTCGGCTACGCTCGAGGCGCCTTCACCGGGGCGAACACCAGCCGCGATGGCCTCTTCGTCGAGGCCCGGGGTGGCACCGTTTTTCTCGACGAGCTCGGGGAGATGCCGCCGGCCATGCAGGTGAAGCTGCTCAGAGTCCTGCAGGAGCGCGAGGTGAGGCCCCTCGGGCATAGCCGCTCGGTTCCCATCGATGTACGCTTGGTTTGCGCCACCAACCGAAATCTGATGCAGGAGGTGGCGACGGGCCAGTTTCGAGAGGACCTCTTCTATCGGGTGAGCGCGGTCGAGCTGCGCTTGCCTTCGCTGCGCGAACGCCCCGAGGATTTGCCGCTGCTCGTCGACCACTTCCTGCGCAGGGCCGCGGAGCGAATGCATCGCCCCGTGCCAGTGCTGACCCACGCCGCGCTTGCCAGGCTGGTGCGCTTCGCGTGGCCGGGCAACGTGCGCCAACTCCAGAATGTCCTCACCAGGGCTCTTGTCATGGCGCGGGGCGATCGCATCGTCGCCAGCGACATCGATCTCGAGCTCCCTACTTCCACCGTGGTTCCGACGGGGCTGCAGCACCATGGAGTCGAAGCCGAGCGAGAGGCTGAGCGTCTTGCCGAAGCACTGACCGCCCACCAGTGGAACATCGCCGAGGTGGCGCGGCTGCTCAAGGTGAGCCGGCCGACGCTCTACCGCCGGATGAAGCAGTACGGCCTGGTGCGGAAGAAGTAGCCTGGCGGGTTGCCCGCGGGGTGAGTGGGAACCCGCGGACCAGACGACCACGAATGGTGGCCGCGGCTCCAACACCGAAAGGGGAATCCCGAGCCCCGACAGGTCGCCTCTTACGCGGGCTCGACGGGAAGGGGCACGGGGGGCGGCTGAGCCTGCACCTTCTCGGACTGCGGCCCTTGCCCCACCGATTCATTCTCTCCAGTCTGTACTACCCAGGGCGAGGTCTCGATCCTGACCTGTACGGGAGTTGCTGCGTCAACGCAGGCCTTCCCGTGCCCCAGCAGCATGGCCCCTCCCACACGCTTCCCCACTCCCCTGCAACAGAGAGCTGGTGCGGCACCGGCGCGCCGCACCCTCCTGGTGGGCGGGTGGTGGGTCCGCATTGGGGGCGTGCCAGTTTCGTGGCCCAACCCACCGCCAGCTCCGTAACATATCGAAACCACACGCCTTAC
Source organism: uncultured Polyangiaceae bacterium (assembly GCA_964424695.1). Lineage (GTDB taxonomy): Bacteria > Myxococcota_A > Polyangia > Polyangiales > Polyangiaceae > JAEWRL01. The sequence continues at coordinate 15,088 of CAYRKE010000107.1, read as the reverse complement.
ACGGACTCTGGGTACACCGTTACGTGTCCGAGCGTGGACATGTAACGCGGTGCTTTACACTTTCTGCGAGGCCAGGCTATCGGATCGACGGTGCGAGGCCCTCCGCCCCGTCGAGCGCCGGGCGCAGCGATCTGGGCGCATTCATTGGGGCGACGCGGGCGAAGCCGAGCGGGGGACCCGGAGCACACGTCGTTGGTCCGACGATTGCAGTCCTTGGCAAGCGCGCGGCCAGACTCAACCGAGTGGGTCACCCCCAAGGCACCCAGCGGTCGCGCCAGTCGAGCGAGCTAACCCATGACCCTACGACTCTCCACTCAACCCATTCCTAGAACCGCTGGCGTCTGGCCGAGCCGTCGGAGCACGCTCGCTGGACTGCGCGGGATCGAGTCTGGGGGGGCGCGAGGTTGGCGAGCACTGGCGCTCGGCCTCGCACTGGCAGGGTGCGACGGCGACGCCCAATCCCTCGCCGAGAGTCCGGTCCTCAGGGTGTCCATCGTGAGTGCGCTGGGTGCGACGCCGCCCAGCTACCGCGTCATTCTGGTCGGCCGAGACTCCGAGGTATGGGTCCAAGACTGTCCCGCGCCGGGTGAGAGCGACGCAGCTGCGTGCACGCCGAGTGGCATCGCCGTCTATGGGAATCGAGCCCCGCGACGGATCACGGTCAAGGCGCCGGGCTACGCTTGGCAAACCGTTGGTGTCGAAAAAAGCGACACCTCGAGCGAGCTCTCAATCCAGCTTTCCGCTCTCGAGCCCTTCGAGACCACCGAAAACCTCGCAACGGGGCTCGGCCCAAGCGGCGGGGTCGACGCGTTCGAGGCCCTTGCTGCCCCGGTCGAAACCGAGCTCGGCCTCTCGCAGTCGGTCAAGTTCATCATCACGGATCTCGCCGCCGAGCCCCACGTCTACCTGCAGAACACCCGGAAGCATCCGCTGCATTACGACTTCGCCCGTACCGTACTCGGCATGCCGCTCTCGCTGTCGGAGTTCGAGAGCGCGGCCTACCACGGTGCTGACCGAGACATCTTGGCGGGAACTCTGGTCGCCTACCCCGAGCTTCAGTTCGAGAGTCGAGTCACCGGTCGAGAGCTGCGCGCTCCCATTACGCTGAACTTCTTTCCGAGCGATGACGCGACTCCAGAGCAGGTCCTCGTCGCGCACCGGCTGCTCGAGGAGCGCTTGCTCTTCGGCGAGCTTGGAGGCGACGAGCGGCGGCTCGTCTATCTTCCTGCGGGGGATCGTCAGGAGCGCGATCTGGACCAATCGGTCCAAGACTTCGCTGAACGAGACGCTCTTTGGACCGACCTCTCGGAGCTCTACCGGGGTGTGGACGAGCAGGTGCTCAACCCTGGGCTCGCCTACGGGACGCTGCGCCTCGTCTCGCCGGAAGACCTCCAGCACACCGTCCTCGCATTCGAGGATATCGTCGTCCTGACCCGTTTGCCGAACGATCTTCCGCTCGTCGGTGGGACCATTACGGCTGAGCTTCAGACTCCGCTGGCCCATGTGAACCTGGCTGCTCGGGCCCGCGGCACGCCAAACCTGGCGCTTCGCGGCGCTGACGGCGACCCGCGCATCGCTCCTCTCATTGGGCACATGGTGCGCTTCGAGGTGACCACCTCGGGGTTCACCCTCTCCGAAGCCAGCGAAGACGAAGCCCGAGAGTACTGGAACACCCTTGCCCCGGATCCCGTCTTTCCGCCGAGCGACGTCGCCGACCACGGGCTGCCCAGCTTCGAGGAAGTGGGCTTTGCCGGTGCGGCCTTCTGCGGGCCCAAGGCAGCGAATCTGGGTGAGCTGCGGCAGCTCCTCGGTGACCAGGCGGCGCCCGGGTTCGTCGTCCCGTTTTGGGCATACGACCAACACATGCGGACCGTTCGGGTGACCTCGTCGCAGTGCGACGAGGCCCACCGTGACTGTCGCGCTGAGGGTCGCGACGAAACCCTGTGCGCGGCTGCCCTCGAGCTCTGCTCGGCGAGCGAGGACGAGTCCCTCTACGACTACGCGCATCGCCTGACGAGCGACGAAGGCTTCGGTCACGATGCGGCGGTGCGCGAGGCGGCTCTGGATTCGCTCGCGTACCTGATCCGACACGCCCCCGTCGACGAGGCGTTTGCTGCGAGGCTCGATGCTCGGGTGGCCGAAGTACTGGGGGAGGCTCAGGTACGCTTGCGCTCGAGCACCAACGCCGAGGACCTGCCCAACTTCAGTGGGGCTGGGCTCTACGAGTCGGTATCTGCCTTCGCAAGGGGAAACAAGCGGGCCTCCAGCCGCATCCAGGAGGTTTGGGCGTCGGTCCTTAGCTATCCGGCGTTCGAGGAACGCAGGCTCTGGGGCATCGATCACCTGTCCGTGCGCATGGGCGTTGCAGTGAACCCAGCCGTTGACGACGAGCAAGCGAACGGGGTCCTCATCACGCAGAACATCGCCAATCCCAATATCGTGGGCATGTACGTCAACGTTCAACTTGGGGAAATCAGCGTCACGAATCCAGAGAATGGCGCGCTCCCGGAGGTGTTCTCGATCCTGCCGGATCCGAGTGGCGGCGTGCAGGTGGCCCGCCAACGGACGTCGTCGCTGAGCCCCGACGAGCCGCTGCTGTCGGATGAGGAGATCCGCGAGCTTGCTGGCGCAGCCTCTCGTGTGCAGGCCCACTTTGCCCCCCTCTACGAGATGGATGCATCCGTTCTCGCTCTCGATCTCGAATTCAAGTTCCGCGGCCCGGAGCGGGCCCTGCTCATCAAGCAAGCACGACCTTACGCGACGCGCAGTGACCCGTCGCCTTGAGCTCCAGCTGTGACGGCGCACGGCGCCGACCCGCTGGGCTCGGTCCGCGTGGGAGAGCCATTCGGAAATCATTCTAGCGCAATTTGTGAGTTTCTGTGGTGACGCCCGAGCTCGACGTGAGCTCCCCGTGGGCCCACCCAGTGTCGGTAGCTGACGAGGAATTGAGCCATGAAGACGAACGAACGACTAGGCGGTTTTGCGATTCTGCTTCTCGCACTCGGTGCAGGATGCGACGACGGGAGTGCGACGCCGAGCGGAGCGAGTGGTGCCAGCGGCGCGGCGGGTGCTAGCGCTTCCGCAGGAGCCAGTGGGGAGGCGGGCTCTAGCGCGTCCGCTGGTGCCAGCGGCGAGGCGGGCAGCCTGGACCACTCGGGCGGTGCGGCAGGCACGCGCGACGAGACGGGGGGTGGGGCGGGGAACCCCGAGGAGACGGGTGGCGCCGAGGAGACGGGTGGCGTCGCGGGCGGCGCCGGGGAGACGGGTGGCGTCGCGGGCGGCGCCGGGGAGACGGGTGGCGCGGCTGGGAGCGCGGGTAGCGGCGACGAACCAGGTGGGAGCGGCAGCGCGGACCTCGGTTTCACGATCCGTGAGCCCGAGCCGTTGACGGTAACCTGTACCGAAACGTTCGACGGCACCCCGGCCCCCAGTGAGCTCTCCGACGAGGACTACGTGTGCACCTTCGTGTACGACGGAGTGGAGGGGCACGTCTACGTGCAGGCGACGCCCACCGATTGCCGCGTCCTCATGGGGGCGGTGCCCACGACCTTCGACACTGCCGGCTGGTTTTCGGTGGACGGCCAAGTGACTCCCCTCGAAGGGGCAGCCTACGACCACGGTGGGAACCACTTCAACAACACCATCGAGTTCGACTACGAAGGCGCACACTACCGATACGCCCACTCGAGCATCGGTTTTGGGGGGCGCTCGTGCCAGCCCCCCGACTGCCTCCAGGTGTTCGAGCTGGATGGCACGACCGTGGTGGAAGACGGCTGTACGACGGAGCGGACGCTGCCCGTCGTGTGCGCGGCCATCGAATCCGGGGCTAGTGTGCCCTCCCTCGAAGACACCTTCGAGCGCTGTCCTGGCGATACGGGAGAGTGACGGCGGACCGAGAGCGAACACGGCTCTCCTGAGAGCGAGCGGATCTTCGCAACAATCAACCTGATTGCCGCTCTCGCGACCCGTGGTACGAACTGCACCGGGGTTTGCTGGGTAGTGCTAGCTGGGCTTTCGCGCCACGAAGAAGTACGCCTTGGAAACGACGGGGTGCGGCCAGGGGAGCTGGGCGTGCAGATGCCGAAGGGCGACCTGAGTCACGCGCGCCCACTCATCGGTACTCACCGAGTTCTTCAGGAGAACCAAGGGCACGCTCGCCCGGCTCATGTTGCTCCAATAGGCTTCGGGGCTTGGTAGGCTAGCGGAAGACTCCAGGCACTCCGTGCGCACCGAATCGAACCCCACTCGCTCGAGCATCGCTTCCCACTCTCCCGGACTGCGCGTGTCGTGGAAAATCTCGGGATCCGGCGGGAGGTCCCCGAACGCCGCCCGCAGCGCGCCCGCGCCGAGCTGGTTCATGGTGGACTCTGCTGGCGCAGCCCAGGTGGAAGCGACAACGAACCCTCCGCGACGGATGACGCGGTACATCTCGGCGAGGCCACGCTCCGGATCGGCGAAATGAACCACCCCGAACATGCTGACGGCAACGTCGAAGTGGTCGTCCTGGAACCCGAGCTGGTGGCCGTCCATCTGGTGGATCCGGAGTCGGGACGCCTCGTATCCGTTGGCTCGGCGCCTGAGGCATTCGAGCATTCGCGGCGAGAAGTCCACGGCGTCCACGGAGCCGACGCGCTCGCAGAGTGGGAGGCTCATGCTTCCTGGTCCGCATCCGAGGTCGAGGGCCGTCATCGTTCCGTCGAGGTCGACGAGACCGAGGGCGTGCTCGGCACACCGCTGGAAGAATGGGAGGAGCAGTTCCGTGTAGTCGTCCGCTACCTGGGTCCAGATCGCCGGGGTTTCGAACTTGGAGGGGTGCAGAGGGGAGTCGAGGGAGGTCATGGGTACTCGTGGATCTTTCGGATTTGGGGTAAACGGATGTCCCCATTTGGCGGGAGTCAACGTCCCGATTGGGGCTGGGTCGGGGGATGCGGGCACCTGCCGCGCGGGCGGATGGGTGCCGAGCTTCGAAGTAGTCAATCAGCGGGTACGGGATCAACCCGCGCAGCGCGTCGAGCCGGAGCATTCTGGTTGGCTCTCGGTCGTAGCTCGCCCCAGGGCTAACCAGCGCTCATTGGCTCGTGCGAACCCAGGGCGCAGACAGAGTCGTTCGAGGTACGCCGCCAGGGCTGGTGCCTCCGGAAGGTCGATTCCAGCCAATTTCATGCCGAATAGGAACGGGGCCGTACAGTCCGCCAAGCTGAAGGCACCCGCGAGGTACTCCCGCGTCTCGAGCGTTCGGTTCATGCGGCGGATCGAACGTACGAACATCTTCTCCGCATCGCCATCCATGCGCCCTTCCCGCTTCGCGTGGTAGATGCGGACCCCAGATGGGCGCAACCACGTCGCCTGGTGTTCGAGCCAGGTCTCCATCTCGATGGCTTCATCGTGATCGTCGGGGATGAGGCCACGGGTGGCGCAACCGATGCTGCGTAGCGCGACGTTCAGCTCCTTCAAAGGGCTGCCCTCGGCGATCAGCAGGGGGCCCACCATGAGCTGATCCTTGCCGAAGAAGCTCGGCGGCCGAATCTCCGTGCGGTAGGGAAGGCATCCCTCCTCGAGGGCAAACATGAGGAACTGGGCGCGGATGCACTCCGGGGTCGTCAGTAGCGTAAAGTCGGTCATCGTGCGGCTGTGGCTCGAGGGGTTGACTCGTGCCTCTACCCACGAGGCGTAACTTCGGACGTTACGACGTCACTTCCGCGCGTTTCGCAGGTGGCGCTCACCGGCGCTACGGCGACGGTGGTGGAAAGTAGCCGCAGAATCGTCCGGTTCGGACGCTCGTTCGCAAATGGTGGCCGAGACGCGGGCTGTGGTCGGCAATCCGCTTGATCGCCGAGCGACTACGCTGCGTTACGTTGGCCCTGGCGCGCTCGGCCGGGTCGGCCCGTTCCGCGCCTTGCCTCCGATGCCCAGGGATTGAGCCAATTCCTCAGTGAGCCGCTCGAACTCGGCGCGCCGCTCGATGCTCGCTCCCGCGCCTCCCCCTTCGGCGGCCTCTTCGAGCTCGGCTCGGAGGGCGAGCAGGCGCTGTCGGTATTCGTGGACCGCACGCCCATCAAGGACGGGTAGGGCTGACTCTCCGTCCTCGATGGGACGAGCTGCGCCACGCCTGGCGGCCACGAACTCGAGAACGTGGATGGACTGCCCGGGTCGGGCAATGAGCCACGCCACTTGGGTCCCTCCCTGGCTGGAGTGCCGCAGCCAATCGAGCAGTGAGCCGGATGCGAAGTTCCCTTTCCCCAGGTTCCACCTTGGCAAGCGCTTCCTCCAAGAGGGAGACATGTTCAGCGTCGATCTGCGAGAACCTCGTCTCGAGTCCCCAAGCAAGCGCCGCTTCGCCCAACGCGACGGCGTAGCCCTGCGAACGAGCAAGCGCTGCGGCCTGCTTGCAGAGCAGGATTCCCCGTTCGGAGTCTCCCGAGAGGAGAGTTGCCTTGGCGCGCAGCACCACTAGCCTCGCGAGCTCCGGACTCTGGCCCAGCGCCTTGTCCAGAACCACCAGGCTCCGCTCGACCACGGAAATCGCTGCCTCGCAGTCTTGATGGCCGAGGTGTGCCTCGGCGGCCAAGCGCGCCCACTCTCCGAGAACCCTGGCTTCGGCACTCGCCAGCATCAGGTGCTCGAAGATTCGCCCGGCATGGCGGTCAACTTCGCCCATTCTGATCCAGCTCTCCGCCCAGGCGCGGTGTAGGGCGGCTCGCCGCTCCTTGCTGAGCCCTTCGTAGACGCTCTCGCGGGTCAGGTCGTGGAGAAACCGAAACTCTGAGGTGATAGGGTCCCTTTGGTGCGCCGTGGGTGCGGTTTCTCCGGGCTCACCGTGCCCCTGGGATGGGTTGATGAGGAACCCGTGACGCAGCCCCTCGGCAAGCGCAGCCGCGATCACCCCAGGCTCGCTCTGGGTGCAGGCGATCAGCGCCGGGCCATCGAAATCACGCCCCACGACACTGGCGCATTCGATCAGGCTTCTGCATTCGGGCGAAAGGAGCTGGATGCGGCGTTGAACTTGAGCGCGTACTCCTTCGGTGAGCTGGCAATGAGGCGGAGCGGACCGCCAGCTGCGCCCCACCTCGGAGAGAAAGAAGGGGTTGCCACCGGTCATGTCGCGCACGGCGCGGGCCATATCGACACTCAGGGGGTGCCCCAAGGTTTCGAAGAACTGAGCAACCTCCTGGAGTTCGAAGCCTTCGAGCGCCACGGTGATGCCGGCGCGCCGAACCCGCTCGAGCGGCTGCGCTACGACAGAGTTCCTCGCTGCATCCTGTTCGCGCCAGGCAAGAACGAGCCCGAGCGGTGCGCGCTGCTGGACCAAGAGTTCGATCAAGGTGAGAGTTCCCAGATCGGCCCACTGCAGGTCGTCGAGTACCAAACACAGCTCTTGGTCTCGACCGACGGCTGCCAGCGCGTCGGCGATGCTCAGGAGCCACTCCGCGCGTGCCTCGCTCGACTCCGGAATCAGCCAGCTTGTACCTCCGATGCGAACGAGCACGTCAGAACCCGTCAGCGCCTCCAACCGACGACCGAGCTGCCGGAATGGCCACAGCCAGGCAACCCCAGGTTGCTCCGAGCACCCGCCCCAGGCGCACTTGAGATCCAGCGCCTCCGCGCACTCCACGACGTGACTGGCGAAACGTGACTTTCCAATGCCGGCCTCGCCCAGCACGCAGACGATGCGGAGCGTCCCAGCTCTGCGCAGGCAATCGAGCGCCGCGTCGATTTGGGGCGATCGTCCAACAAACTCCGGCGGCATTTCGCCCCAACAGCTAGCAGACGGTCAGGTTAATGCTAGTCGGGCCGGCCGCCAGCTGGCTGGGGTTCTGTTCCGGTCTGGTCGTCACCGTTCGATGGCCCTTGGCGCCGCGGCTCGTCACTCCTCGACAACGTACCCTATTTGCAGGTGTGCCCGAAAGTCGTCGATGGACTTCTCGAGGATTGCCCGCAAGTACTCTACCTCGCTCTCCCAGAAGGCCCGATTGAGCAGAACGTCCTCGTCAACCGCCGCAGCGATCTGATCGGCCCAAGCAGTGACCTTCTCATCCATGGCCTCGTATCGGAAGCTCGTGTCGAGCAGTTGGGTGCCGAGGGTCGCAAAATCATCCCACTTCGTCGCTGCCAGCAGGTTGATGAGATTGTCACAGCCCGGCGGAATCACCGTGATTTCTCCGTCGGAATCCCACACGGAGATCGGGTCACAAGACAGCGGCCGCACATTCCAATCGGGAATTGGACGATCTGCGTAGCGCGCGTTGGCGCCCATGTACGGATCGTACTCCAAGAGCGTGTTATCCAGGTCCCAAGGAATGAGGTTGAAGCGACTCTGATCACCATCCTCGTGGTACCAGTAGTAGTTGTGAGGCCGATCGGCCCAATAGAACGCGGTAATGCCGTCCCAGTTCTTGATCGCCCTGTCGATCGCCATGTACCTGAGGAGCTGTTCGATATCGACGAACTCCGCCATCGCGTCGACGAAGGTTGCCTCCGTCGCGGCGCCCACCGCATTGCCGAAGTCGATGAACGCAGCGATATCAGGGCTATCCTCAGGGTTGTCGTTGGTTCTGAGCGATTCCATGAGCACGCTTTCGGACATCTCCGGCCTTGGCCAGACCTCCTTGTAGAGATCGCCGTCGCCTGCTTCCGGGTAGTTGCGCTTCGTGAACACTCCGTCAATCTCTTCGACCGCAAGCACCAGAAGCGGCGCCTCATCGTTGATGGTCAGCTTCGCATGAGCCGTGCGAGCGGTGGAAACTCCAAATTCGTTGAACAGGGAGTACGCGAGGCGCTCCCTCAGCTTGGACTCATCGTATGACATCGCGTTGAAGTTCAGCCTCTTGAGCCCGAAGAGGCGACCGTCGGGATCGTACTCGTCGAATTTGATCTTCATCGAGAGCTTCGCGCATGGGTCGCTGTAGTTTCTCACCCCACCGTAGTCGTCCCAGCAGTGGTGGAGCGAGTAGTCGCCCTTGTAGCGGAGGCCAACGGCCTCAAAGTCCTCCTCGATACCTGGACCGCGAACCTGGAGCGACGCGGTGCGGTAGACCTCGTCGACACCGTTCGTCTTCATGTCCTCGTAGAGTGCAGGGTCCATGGTGATGCGGTACTCGATGACGGCATCTTGGTCGAATACGGCAACGCCGACCTCCTCTGGGGCAAGCTCATCGCCCCCCCCGCTCCCAGCCCCCGCCTCGGAGGCTCCGCCCGAGCCGCCGCCGCCCCCGTCCGCCGCCGCGCCGTGCTTGCCGTCGCCGGAGTCTCCGCAAGCAGAGAGCAGCACGGAGAGTGTTATTGAGACCAAGCTCGATCGGGTGTTGAGTCTCGCAGCCATCGTCTTGTGTCCTTCTCGCGCGGGAGTAAGCGTCGTCCCCCCCCTACGCCGGGCACGTAGCCTGGGGTGTTTCAGGGATGGCGGTCAAGCCATAAACGATGGTCTTGGATCCTCACATGCTCCGCCGTAAAATGATTGAATAAATCGCGAGACCCAAGGGCTGCGGCCCGCCAGAACTCGGCGAACGGCACTTCTTGTTGCCCAACAGCCCAGCCCCCAATTGCATCGAGAGGTTCTGGCAGGACCGGCATGCGAGTGCCACCCGCAACCACCGGCACCCAACGGTCGAATCGCTGTGCGACGCCGTTGCTCGATACCCCGATGCCAGGTCCACGTGGACGCATACCCGAAGCCACCATCGCGCTCCCGCAGACGCGTCCGCCTATCCCCCAGATGTCGCGGCCCTCCCCCTCACCTTCGACCATGAATCCCGGAATGCTCGCGATCGGCTGTCCCGAACTCACGCTCGGTGATTCACCTGGGTAGGTTGGCCAGCCCGCGACCTCCACTTCGGATCTCGCTGCGACATTCTCTGCGAGAAATCGCTGGGCGACCACACCGGTCCCAGAGATCACTCCGACCGAGCCGCTTCCCTCTCGTCCAACGTGCTATCGCTGGCTCGAATGGCTCGTGCGACCACCCTCGTGCTCACTCCCGTCGCACTTGCGCTGTGGGGGGCAGCGACAACCGCCCATGCCGAGCTGCCCGCCGCCCCGCCACCGTTCACGCTCACGTCGGTTGCCCCTGCTGGGTGTCCTTCGACGGAGCAGCTCGAGGGAATGGTGAGTACGCGGCTCGGCGGGAGTCGTGATGGAGGCGACCCAGCGTTTCCCGCTGTACGCCTCTCGGTGAAGATCTCAGAGAGCGCCGAGGGTTTCGTGGCAGCGCTCAGCTTCGTCGACGCGGAAGGAAGGGATGTTATTCGGCAGGTGGTGGCACCTGACTGCCTCCAAGCAGCCGACGGAATCACTCTTGTCGCGGCATTGGCGCTCGAATCCCAACTGGCTCCTGTTGCGCCGGCTGCGCCTCCCCCAGCCGCTCCCCCGGAAGACGCCACGATGGCAGCGCCACCGCAGGCGCCGATGGCCGCTACGCCACCCGCGCCCACTCCCGGCATACCGGAGATGCCCAAGGCTTCGGGGAACTCGACGCTCACCCCCAGCGCAAGACGAGGGCTCAAGGAGCCGCGCCAACGAGCACCGATCGCGATGCACCGTCCCGCGGATGCGACGAGCCTGCGCTCGAGCTGTTCCCCGGAAGGGGAGTGTCCCGCGGACTCCGTCGGTATCCTGGCGGTAGCGCAGACCGGCGTGGCGCCCCGGATCGCGCCGGGGCTGGAAGCCGTGGGGCGCCTCGTACCCGCGCCGCACTGGCCTATCGTGCGCCTCGCGGTGCGGGGACTGGACAGCTTCGGACTCCATCAGGCAGGTGCCAAGGTACGCTTCCGCCAGCTCCTGGCAGGAGCGGGGATGTGTGTCCCTTCGACTTTTCCGAGCCGCGCCGTACGGCTGGAACCGTGCCTGGGCTCGGAGCTCGGTCTGTACGCCGCCCAGGGATATCCCGACCAGCAGCGGGTGGTCCGGGCGCATCGGGTCCACCGGCCGTGGGCTGCGGGGGTGCTGGGGCTCTGGCTGCGCGCTCAGGTGGGGCACGCGTATCTCGAACTCGGAGCGGAAGGCCGTGCCCCGTTCCTGCGCCAGCCCTTCGAGCTCACGAACCCCACCCAGCGCATCCACGACGTCCCAGCGCTCACTGGAGCCCTCGCCGCCGGAGCGGGCGTCCAGTTCTGAGGCTGGGGGGAACCCGAACGTGCTGGGATTCGCACTCAAAGCAGTAGCCCGGGCAGCACCATGTCACGGAACTAACGGCCAGCCGCTCATGAAGGAACCCCTCCTCGGCCATGACGGCAGGGCGAGAACAGCAGCCATCGACACACGAGCCCGGCTCGGAGCACAAATTCCCGGATCCTGCGGGCGAGTCTCGGGGATGACAACGCAAACGTGACCGCCAGTTCCGACTCCCAACGCTTCGAGGGCATTGTCCGCGAACACTTGCCCTTCGTCTGGCGTGTGCTGAGGCGCCTCGGGCTCTCCGTCGGTGACGCCGACGATGCCGCCCAGCGAGTGCTCATGACAGTGGCACGCCGGATCGGAGACATCGAGCCCGGTCGAGAGCGAGCCTTCCTGTCCCGTACGGCGACCTACGTGGCCCTGCGGGCGCGGCGCAGTCGGCAGCGTCTTCGCGAGACGGATGGAGACAGCCTCGACGATCAACCTCTCTCCGCGCCCAACCCCGAGCAACTGCTTGCGCAACGGAGAACCTTGGAGCGCCTCGACGCCCTACTCGAGGAGTTGCCGATGGACCTGAGAAGTGTGTTCGTGCTGTTCGAGATCGAGGGACTGGCCCAGGAGGAAGTGGCGCTGGCGCTCGATATTCCCAAGGGCACCGTGGCCTCGCGGCTACGACGGGCGCGCGAACAGCTGGCCCGCTTGGTGGTGTGCCGCAAAGTCGTGGACTACGCGCACGGAGGACTCCCATGAGTGACCGACTGTCCTGGCCCAATGGCGCGCCTCCAGAAGAGCTCGCGGACATGCTGGGTGTCGCGCGCGCCGAGCAACCCGGCGCCCACGTGTTCGACCGAACGATGGCGGCCTTCGCGGCAGCCGCCATGGCTGGAGCCACGGGGCTCGGCGCCGGAGCGAAAGCCGCAGCCGCTTCACCAGGAGCGCTCCAAGCGAGTGCTGCCGTCGCGCCGGCAGCGGCAGGCTCGGTGGTCGTCAAAGGTGGAACCCTCACCTTGGTGGCCCTGACCCAATGGGGCACCGCGGGATTCCTCGCTGGAACCCTCATAGTGGGTGCTTCCACCCTCCCAAGCCGAGACGCTACGAACGCGACCCGGTCACAGCCCTCGACCTCGAGTTCGTCTGGGGCCGAAGCTCCCGTTGCGGCGAAGCCAGGAGCCTCGGCCGTTCTCGAAGCCCCCCTGCCTGCGGCTAGCCCAGAGCCCGATCCGGTCTCCGCTCGATCCACCACGCTACCCCGTGAAGCTCCCGTCGCTCGGGCCGCCGCCCCCATGTCCGACCCCTCCTCGAACGACCCCCGCTTCCGTCGAGAGCTCCAGCTCGTCGACGAAGCTCGGTCAGCCCTTGGGCTTGGACAACCAGCGGAGGTACTCCGCCTACACGGACGGTACCAGCGCGAGTTCGGTGCGTCCGGGCACTTCGCCCCCGAAATGCTCTACTTGCGGCTGGAAGCCCACTCCAAATCCGGCAATCGAGGCGGAGCCGAAGAAGCTGCGCGCGAGATATTGGAGCGTTACCCGAACGGCCCCCACGCACTTCGCGCCCGCGCAGAGCTCGAGTCGCAAAAACCGTGATCCGGCGCGTCCGCCCTGGAGATACCACGGCAGGAGGTTCTTATGATGATTCGTTTCACAAACCTTGATTCGCATTGGTCCTTGCCGAGCTCGGCCACCTGCCTTGTCGCTCTCGCTCTGGCGACGGCCTGCCAACTAGACGCAGCCTCACTGGGCGACGGCCTCGTACAAAGCAGTTCAGCCGGATCGACCACGGGGGATGATGAGGATGACACCGCCAACGCGGCAACGGGGGGCAACGCCGGAACGGGCCCCGCGACGCCCGTCGATAACCCCACCGGGGACTGCACGGCGGCCGACTTCGACGAGAACGAGAATGCGTACTGGCTACCGGATTGCCAGAACCCGCTCGACCATGAATTCTATCGCGTCTACGCAGCGAGCTCCGAGAGCGCCAACACGTTACCCCGCGTCGACGGAGCGCCAGGGCTTGCCGAGCCTTGCTCGACGAGCGCTCACCCGCTGTCCCCCATCGTGGAACGCTACGGGCTCTGCGAGCCGGCAGATACCGAGGAGGAGGTGGACACAGTCAACGACATGCGGCCCGCCGATGCGCTCGCGGTCACCCACTACCTCAACTCGATCCTCGTGTTCGACGCCAACCCCTCGGGTTCCACGGGTGTACGGCCGTCCGTGAACCAGGACCATGAAGCCGCTGCCTGCGCCGTGCTTCCCGAGACCCGCTCGGAGGAGCTCGTCGCATACTGCGATCAAACGGAGTACCTCCGGCAAACCGGCTGGGCCATGGCGCCGCTTCCACTCGTCGGGCGTCCGGCTGCAGAGCTCGCCGGGCGCCTCAATATCTATTACGGCATTGGCCCCGACTGCGGAGACGAGCTGCCTCTCAGCGTCGTGACCTCCTGCGATGCCCCAGGAGAGGAGCCGAAGACCGAGGTCAAGTGCACGACTCCGTGCGAAGAAGATGCGGACTGCGCTGAGGCGGAGGCCGGGCGCTACTGCCTCGGTTACTCCTGCACCGCCATCGAGAGCTGCGACTAGCGCACGAAGCTGCGTTACGCAGCGAGAAGCAGATCCCCGGGGGCGCCGTCGAGGCGCCCTTCGGTGTGAAATGCTACGGCGGTCAGGATGCTGGAGACCACGGCGATGGCGCCGCCCACCACCACACCCTGGGTGAGCGTTCGGTTATCGAGCGCAATGCCCACCACCCCCACTGTGCAGCTGACGGCGCACATCCCGGTGAAGAAGGTGGCACCGGTCCAAGAGCGGGAACGCCTCCAGAGCGCGCTCATGCTCAGCGAGAGCCCGATACTGAGCAGCGCGTACCCGAGTACATCGAGCGCAAACAGCAGGCTGTAGCGATGATCCATCATGATCATCGTGCCAAGGGTCTGCTCCAGCGCGCTGGGCGTGGAGGTCGAATAGAGGCGAGGCAGGAGCGCGCCGTTCAGAAAGTAGCAGGAGAGGTTGAGCGGAGCGTAGATGAAGGCGATGAGGGCACCCACCACGGCTCGCACCGGGGCACGCGGAAGTGCGACGACCACTAGCGCCACCAGCACCGCGACTTCGAAGAGCGGCCCAAGGAAGCAACTGAGGAAGGTGAGACGAAAAACCAGCGGATGGCGGGTAATGGCATCATACGGCGGCAGCCCTCCTATGGCGAACATCCCGAGGCCCCAGGAGACGGCAACGGCAAGTCCACCCAGGCTGCCCCAGAAGCCCCAACGGCTTGCGTCCGCGTGGAGTTCGTCCCACCGAATACGCTTCATGGTACCCGCCTCCCACCACGCTTTGCCGGGACGGCGCCGTGGTTCTCCAGGTAGGTCGAGGGGACCCTTAGGGCATCGAGCTCGCTCCGTTCGATCTTGCGTATCACCTTGCGAAGCCAGTCACGCTCGGCGGCGAGCAGTAGCTGGGCCTTCTCGTACAGGGCGAGCGCCAGATACCCAAACGCTCGCTCCATCCCCTTGCGTTCCGATGAGGGCAGTTGATCCTCATCCAGCCGTTCTTGAATGACATCGAGGCGGGCCCGTAGGATAGCCAGCAAGTCCGGCTTGTCGAGCACGTCGGTGAAGGCCAGCATACCGAAGACGGCGTCGAAGGGGTGGGGAGCGAAGGAGGTACGCAGCGCCTCCGAGCGCAGCAGCTCGGCGAGCGCGTCGCGACCACTCGCGGTGAGCGCGTAAACTTTCCGCGATATGGGGCCTGGCTCGAGCTTCTCAGTGACGAGCCCGCGTGTCGCGAGCTTGTCGAGGATGTAGTAGACGTGCTTCTCCGAAAGCGATAGCCATCGGTCGGCTCGGGAGGCGCGCACCGTCTTCATCAGCTCGTGCCCGTAGGTGGCTCCTCGGGAGAGGATACCGAGAACGTAGAGATCACGTGGACTGTCCAGCTGCTGGGCCATGTGGTACGAATCGTACCAGTACGGTTCGTAC
>CAYRKE010000106.1:0-26953 GCA_964424695.1 uncultured Polyangiaceae bacterium | reverse complement strand
AGCGCACCATCCCCCGCGCGTTGTTGAGCGCGACTTCCAGGAGAGTCGCATGATCGTGCCGAATCAGACGACGCTCAAGGGGTCGGCGTCCAGGGTCGAGGTCAGCACCTCGACCCTCGTGCCCCAGGCTGATCTCAGGCGTTCGGCGAAGAGCGGCATGTACCCCCGCTCGGAGTTGCTGTGGTCACACACGATGACCGAACAGCCCCCCGCGGTTCGGGCAAGGATGTCGTGGTGCCGCAGCTCGCCGCTGACAACTAGATCCACATCGGCGACACCTTCGAGGACCGAGCCACCCGCCCCAGCGCACACGGCGACCCGCGAAATCGTCGCTCCGGCCGCATGCGCAGAGCTCGCTGCAACGCGGAGTCGTGCGAGCCCTAGGTGTTGTTTCGCGCGCGTGACGGCCTCGTTCAGGGTGATGGGCGTCGTGAGTTCGACACACCGACCCATTCCGGCACCTGGGATCGGCTTCGGTGCGAGTGGGTACGCGTCCCAAGCGGGCTCCTCGTACGGATGGTTTGCCGCAATCGCGGCCGATATTGACGGGAGGCTCGCGCGTGGACAGATCATCTCGATGCGCACCTCGGCGACTTCTTCGAGTTTTCCGGCACGTCCCACAAAGGGTCGACTGCCGTCACTTCCACGAAACGTACCGATGCCTTCCAGGTTGAAGGAGCAGTGACTGTACTCACCGATCACACCGGCTCCGGCATCCGAGAGCGCGGCGCGCAGGCGCTCGGCATCGGCCTTGGGTACGAAGACCACGATCTTGAGGGCCGGTGACTCGCACATCTGAGTGATGGGCCACGTCCGCCCCGAACCGAACGCCGCGATGAGCCAGTCATTGACGCCGCCCGGCACAGCATCCAGCGCTGTGTGAGGCGAATACAGAGCAATGTCATTCTGGATCAGGGTGACGAGCCGCCGGGCCGCTGGGTCCCGCTGCTCGAAGCGCTTCATCCCTTTGAAAAATGGCGGGTGGTAGGCGATCACTAGCTCGCAACGCTCAACCAGCGCCTCGTTCAAGACGGCGTCGGTCAGGTCGATGGTCAGGAGCGCACGCGAAACCGACGCCTCGCCACCAGCCTTGGGGGCTGCGGGCTCCACCAGTAGCCCCACGTTATCCCAATCCTCGGCGTAATGTGGGGGAGCTATCTCACGTAAGGTCCTGACAACGCTGGAAAGGTCGAGGGACATCGGAAGTACTAGACCCGGCGTCTCCCGGTCGCGTCAAGGGTCGGATCGGGGCTGCTCGCGGGAGTCCGGCGAGCGGGCCCTGACCAACGGCTACCCGGTGCCTCTTCTGGCCACGAGACCGGTTCGGGCCGTTGGTTACTGGGCAAGTCGCGGCTTGCCAGTACACTCCCGCGCGTGACCACCCCGACGATCTCTCTTGTGGCGCGGCTGTGGCTTGCGCTGACCTGCTGGATTCGGCTGCTCGCCGACGGAGCCTTTGCTGCTCGCGTTCAGGCACTCCAGCACGGTCGCAGTCTGCCCGACGGTCTAGCGCCCGAAGCTCTCTCCGAACCCCAACCAGCAGGTCCAAAGAGCAAGGCGCCCAAAGCGTCTTCCCGAACACCCGTTGCCGTACCGGAGCCGCGTCCTGACCCGGAGGCTCTTGCGCTCCAGCTTCTGGGAGCGTTTCAGCGCGAAGGGAGGCTCATCGACTTTTTGCAGCAGGACGTTCGGAGTTTTAGCGACGCAGACATCGGGGCGGCCGCGCGCGTCGTTCACGAGGGGTGTCGGAAGGCCCTTGAGCGGCACGTCGAGTTCGAGCCTGTTCGCAGCGAAAGCGAAGGGGCCAGCATCGAGCTTCCGGCTGGTTTCGACGCCTCGTCCCTTCGACTCACGGGCAGTATCACCGGATCGCCCCCCTACCACGGCACACTCCGCCACAAGGGGTGGCGTGCGACACGGGTGAGCCTACCCGAACCAACTCGCGGACATGACGCCCGCGTCATCTTTCCGGCGGAGGTCGAGCTATGAGCAACCTGTTTGGCATCGACCTTGGCACGACGCACACGGCCTTGGCATTCGTTCCTGACGACGGCGAGGAGGTTCCCTCGGCCTGGAACGTGCCGCAGCTGGTTGCCGAAGGCGTTCTCGAGAGTCGCCCGCTACTGCCGAGCTTCGTCTACTTCGGCTTGGACAACGAAACGTTCCTCGGCCTTCCTTGGGACAAATCGCGTCGCTATGCAGTGGGTGAGCACGCTCGCGTTCGCAGCATCGACGCACCGGGGCGGGTCGTTTCGAGCGCCAAGAGCTGGCTCTCGCACACCGGTATCGATCGTCGCTCCGGCGTGCTGCCTCAGGGGGCACCCGGTGACGTCGAGCGGATATCGCCGGTCGAAGCACTGTTTCGAGTCCTCGATCACTTGACCGAGGCGTGGCGAGCGGACCATCCCGGTGCCCCACCGCTGACGGACGAGGAGGTCATTCTGACGGTACCAGCGTCGTTCGACGCTGCGGCGCGCGATCTCACCGTTGAGGCGGCCTATGCGGCTGGGTTCGAGCACGTTTCGTTGCTCGAAGAGCCGCAGGCGGCGCTCTATGCCTGGATCGAGGGGCAGGGCGAGGACTGGCGCAAGCACCTCAGCGTTGGTGACGTGGTGCTGGCCATTGATGTTGGCGGCGGCACCACGGATTTCTCTGCCATCGAGGTGCGCGAGAGCGACGGCCAGTTGGAGCTCCACCGGATCGCCGTGGGCGACCATATCCTGCTCGGCGGCGACAACATGGACCTTGCTCTGGCGCACGCGGTGATCAGCAGTCTCCCCGATGGCGGCAAGGGTCTCGATCGTTGGCAGCGGGCGGGCATGGCTCACGCGTGCCGTAAGGCTAAGGAACTGCTGCTCGGCGCCGATCCACCAGCCTCGGCGCCCGTTGCGGTAACGGGGCGCGGCGCGGCACTGGTGGGCAGCGCCATCCGGTCGGAGCTCACCCGCGAGGTGGTGGAACGAGTCGTCGTTGACGGATTCTTCCCCGCCGTGCCGGCATCCGCCCGCCCCGCAGCACGCGCGCGCAGTGCGCTCACGCAGATTGGTCTGCCCTATGCGTCGGACCCTGCCGTTACCCGCCATCTTGCCGCGTTTCTGGGGCGGCAGGCGTCGGCAATCGGTGAGCACTCTGCAGGAGGCGCTGGCTCGCTCCTCCGTCCGACGGCGATCCTCTTCAACGGCGGAGTGGTCAAGTCCGCCCGCATCCGTGAACGTATCGTCGCGACGCTCAACGGCTGGCTCGAGGAGGTGGGGGCGCCTCCGGTCCGAGTACTGCCCGGGGACGACCCGGACCTCGCGGTGGCAAGGGGGGCCGCATACTATGCGCGTGTACGTCAGGGCAAGGGGATCCGGATTCGCGGTGGGACGGCACGTGCCTACTACGTTGGGATCGAGAGCCCCATGCCTGCCGTGCCGGGGCTCGAGCCGCCGCTCAATGCGCTCTGCGTTGCACCCTTCGGCATGGAAGAAGGCAGCAGCGCCGAGGATGTCCAGCTCGAGCTTGGCGTCGTGGTTGGCGAGGCGGTGCGATTCCGTTTCTTTGGTTCGAGCGTGCGACGAGGGGACGGCTTCGGTACCCTGCTCGAAGACGTCGAGCGTGACGATCTCGAAGAGCTAGCGCCCATTGAAGTCGTGCTGCCGGCGAAGGAACGTGCTGCCGGCGAGGTCGTTCCCGTGCGACTGACCTCGCAGGTGACCGCGATCGGTACGCTTCGCATCGACGCCGTCCCTTTGCAGCCGCTCACTGGAGATGAGCGGTGGCAGGTCGAGCTCAGCGTACGGAGCAGCTAAGGTGGAACCTTGCGTGATCGGAATCGATCTCGGTACCACCAACACGGTGTTGGCCGAAGCGCGTCCGGGTGGAGCGGTCGAGGTAGTTCCGATTTCTCAGGTCGTGGGCGCCAGGGAGCGTGAGGCGAGGTTCCAGCTGCCTTCGTGCCTCTACGCGGCCAGTTTGGGCGAGGACCTTCCAGATCCTTGGGACGAAGCGCCGTGGTCTGTTGGCGTTTTTGCGCAGCAACGGGGCCTGGAGGTGCCGGGGCGGCTCGTCTCGAGCGCTAAGAGCTGGCTGTCGCATGCTGGGATCGATCGCACCAGTCCGTGTCTGCCGTGGGGGGTCGAAGACGAGTCATTGCCCCGTCTCTCTCCGCTCGAGGCGAGCTCCAAGCTTCTTGCACACCTACAGAAGACATACGACGCAGAGCGCCCCGGTGCGCCGCTCCATCGGCAGTCCGTGGTTCTCACCGTGCCGGCGTCCTTCGATCAGTCTGCTCGGCAACTGACGCTCGAAGCAGCTGCCAGGGCCGGCCTTCACGTGAGGCTGCTGGAGGAGCCGGTGGCGGCATTCTACGATTATCTGGGCCAGGGCGGAGAGGCCGTTCTCACCGAGCGCGTGGGGAAGCACGGCTCCTGCT
The DNA here is from genome assembly GCA_964424695.1 of uncultured Polyangiaceae bacterium. Taxonomy (GTDB): domain Bacteria; phylum Myxococcota_A; class Polyangia; order Polyangiales; family Polyangiaceae; genus JAEWRL01. Next base: position 22,539 of record CAYRKE010000106.1, on the reverse strand, counting down.
CGGTGCTTGTCTGTGACGTTGGCGGTGGCACCACGGACTTCTCCCTGCTTCGCGCCACGCCCTCGGAAGACGGTGCTCTCTGCCTTGAGCGCACCGCAGTCGGGCGCCACATTCTGCTCGGTGGAGACAACATCGACCTGGCCCTCGCTCACGTTGCCGAGGCGCGGCTCACCGGGGATCAGGGTATTCACCTGGAGCCGAGGCTGTTTTCGCAGTTGGTTCTGGCGTGTCGCGCTGCCAAAGAGCATCTCCTCGGTGGCGGCGGCGAAGTGGCGAGGGTCACCATCGTCAAGAGCGGCAGCCAGCTCATCGGCAACACCCTTTCGACGAGCCTCACTCGCAGCGAAGTAGAGGGTCTCGTCTCCGCCGGCTTCTTTCCTCGAGTGCCGCTGGAGGCGTCTGCCGTCCCACGTCGCGCCGGTTTTCGCGCTTTCGGGCTTCCATATGAACCCGATCCGGCGATCACTCGACACCTGGCAGCGTTCCTCACCCGACATGCCAAGCAGGCTCTACCCGAGCTCATTCTGCTGAATGGAGGGGTCTTTCGTTCCGCCCTGCTGCAGCGGCTCCTCGCAGAAGCCTACGCTGAGTGGCTTGGCAAAGAGCCCGAATTTCTGGTCGGCACGGATGCGGATCTGGCCGTGGCGCGTGGCGCCGTCGTTTTCGGCCGTGCGTTGCGTGGGGAGGGACTTCGGATCGGAGGCGGCGCAGCTCATGGGTACTACGTCGGTATCGCAGCGCCGGGCGACGTGGCGCGGGCCCTGTGTGTCGTCCCCAGGGGGGCGCGCGAAGGGGAGAAGCATCAGGTGGAGGGCCATCCGCTTGCGCTGCGGTTGGGGCAGCCCGTCCGCTTCGAGCTGTATGCCAGCGACTCGTCGCTGGTTCACGCTCCGGGGCAGATCGTCGACGTCGACGACGATCTCGAGCTTCTTCCGCCTCTCGCAGCGAGTTTCGACGCGGAAGAAGCGGGGGAGGTAGAGGTCGTTCTCGAGGGCGAGTTGAGCGCCGTAGGTACCCTGGATCTCGCGTGTGTGGAACGGAACGCGACGGGCGACCAGCCGCGGCATTTCCGCCTTGCATTCGAGCTTCGCGGCCAGGAGACGCGTCTCGGTACGACGCGGCGAGAGCAGCGGCAGAGTCGGAGCACGGGCGCGCCGCCCAGCAAGCTGAACGAAGCGGCCGAATACGTTCACCGCGTATTCGGCAAGGGACGCAGCGATGTTCGACCCCGTGAAGTCAAGGATCTCTGGCAGAGCCTGGAGAGACTCCTCGGCGAGCGCCGCTCCTGGGACGTGGAGACCTGTCGGGTGCTGTTCGACATCGTGGCGCCCAAGCACCGTGCGCGCCGACGCACCCTGGATCACGAACGCGTCTTCTGCATGCTTGCCGGGTTCTGTCTTCGGCCCGGATTCGGACACCCGCTAGACACGCGCCGCATCGGCCTCATCGCGCCGCTCTTCGAAGAAGGCCTCGCGTTTCAGGATGAGGTGCGAGGGTGGCAGCAATTCTGGATCCTCTGGCGGCGTTTGGCGCCTGGGCTTCCCGAGGCCCAGCAAGTAGCGATCCGCGACCGACTCGATCCTTTTCTGGCGCCCACCGAGGAAAAGCTCAAGAAACCCAAGGGCTTTCGTCCCGGAGCGGCGCCCGAGATGCTAGAGCTCGCCAGCTACCTTGAGCGAATCCCGGTTGTGCGTCGCGCCGAACTCGGCCGCTGGCTCCTCGAGCGAACTTGGACGAACCGCGATCCAGCCCTGTGGCGTGCGCTGGGAAGGATCGGCGCCAGGGTGCCCGCGTACGCTAGCGCCCACCACGTGGTGCCCGCCCACACTGCGCAGCGTTGGGTCGAGCACCTGCTGCGGGAGGACTGGGCGATCGATCCTGCTCTTCCGCGCGCGGCCGTCGATATGGCCGCACTCACGGGGGACCGTACCCGTGATCTCCCGGAATCGCAGCGCGCCCAAGTCCTTGCGAGGCTCACAACACAGGGGGTGCCTGACTCGTGGCTCGAGCGTGTCCGCGAAGTTGTGCCAGTCGAGCGCTACCAAGCCGACGAGCGCTTCGGCGAAGAGCTTCCCGCTGGGCTCACTCTACTGACGCGCATCGACGAGTAGCTGGCTTGGTCGGAAACCATCCGTCTTCGCGCTTTGACCCGTCAGCGGGTCGCCCCATCTGCCTCGGCAAGCAAACCCGTTGAGCACCGAGGATCCTACCCCACAATCGGAGTTGGCCGGTTGGTGGGGTTGCTGGTCGTGGAGGGAGGGAGATCGGGGGCTATCGTTAAGACCGGGACGTGACGTAGTTCCGCGCATGTGTCGCCGCGAACGACACGGAGAGTCTGGATGAGTCGCGACCCCAGAAACCTTGCCGGCTGCGGCGCCACGTCCGCGAGCGTGCTGCATGAGAGTGGACTGCGGCCAGCTGCGCCTCGAGGTGATGCTGAAGGCGCCGCGCGCGAACGCGTGCGCGCGACTCTTGCCGCACTACCCAGGCCCTCAGCGGAAACAGCCAAGGCTTACACGGAAGCCATCGACGAGCTAGTTTCCCGTGTGAATCGCAGCCTTTCGGGTCACCCCGAACTGGAGGTGCTCATCGGGGAGAACCCGCCGTGCGTCATGTTCGATAATCAGTCGGCACACGCCCACTTCATCGCTGCCGTCATGCAGCGTGGACACTTCGAGCTGCTTCCCGCGACCCTGCCGTGGGTCTACCGCGGCTGCATCGGTCAGGGTTTTACGTCGCGGTACTTTCTGGAGGAAATCAGCGCTTGGCGGCGGGCAATTTCGGATGTGCTCGATGAATCGTCAGCGACCTCGATACTCCCCCTGTACAACTGGATAGACCAACATCACGAAGACTGGCTGGTGTTGTCCTCGCCCCCTTCGACGAGCCCTCTGGTCGAGGAAGACTGCCTCAAGACCGAGCGGCTTCGCTGCTATGAGGCACTCCGTGGAGGGGAGCTTCGCCCCGTCCTGGAGCTAGCCAGCGCGGCTAGCGCCGAACTGGGGCAGGTCCGGCAGTTTTGCGAGGGGGTCATCACGCCCGCCCTCGCACAGATCGGACTCGACTGGGAACGCGGAGAGTTGACCGTTGCCGAGGAACACCGGGCGACCTGCATCGTCCAACGAGCCCTCGCGGCACTCCAATTGGCCGCCCCTCGGGCCGTGCAGTCACCGGGGCACGCCATTGTTACGGCCGCTCCCAACGAGCACCACTCGATTGGCGCGACCATGCTGGCAATGCTTTTGGAACGCGACGGGTGGAGTGTCAGCTATCTGGGCGCGGACACTCCAGAGGAAGATCTCGTTACCCTGGTCCGATACGAGAAGCCCTCCTTCCTCGCGATGTCGGTCAGTGTCGTGTACAACCTCGGAGGCGTGGCCCAAGTGGCATCGGCACTGAGGGGTCACGGTTCGAGCCGGCGCGTGAAGATCATGGTGGGCGGTCATGCCCTCCGAACCCTCCCTGATGCAGCGGCGGTTCTGGGGGTCGACGCGGCGCCCAGAAGCTTCGACCAGGCCCTAGACACAGCCCGACAGTGGAGCGACTTCTAAGACCCCTCGACGCCTCCCTGCCGCCGGGAGCCGGCCGTCGGCAGGGGGCTCTCTGGCGTGGCGACTGGGGTTTCGGCGGCCGTCCTCTCAGGCAAGTTTCCGGCAGTGGTGCTAGCTCGTGACATCGCGCTCGATCGTGAGAGACTCCAGCGCGCGCCCAGAGCGCCGCCAGTCTCACTTGCTGCATATGAACCTACCGTCCGAACTACTCCGCGCGCTCGAACTCCCGAAGGTGGAGCTCGAGGTTCTCGAGGACCTTTCACCCCCCGGCGGATCCGGCTTCCTGCGAGTCGTGCGTCGAAGGCTCCGTCTCCGGCGGAGCGACGGCTCGTACTCCGAGCCCTTCATCTACGACGAGGTTGAACGCCAAGCCCTCGATGCCGTCGTTATCGCCGCACACTACCTGGATCAGGGTGTGCGTCACGTCTACTTGAGAAGTGCCGTGCGGCCGCCGGTGATTCTCCGGCGCAGAGACCGGCACGAGGTCCCCGGGAGTACGGCGCGTCACGGGCTCTGGGAGCTTCCCGCCGGCCTCGTCGAAGTCCACGAACAGAGTGAGGAAGGCATCGTGCACACCGCGACGCGAGAACTGGCGGAAGAGCTGGGCTTTCACGTTTCTGCGCAGGCAATCGCGCCCCTCGGCCCCAGCACATTTCCCGCTTGTGGCTCCTTTGGAGAGCGTCACTACTACTTCATGGTCGAGGTGGACCCTCGCGAGCGACGGCCTCCGTCGCTCGATGGCTCAGTTCTCGAATCTGCCGGTGCCGTCCGTAGCGTGCCGCTCGGCGTGGCCCTTCAGTTCTGCACACAAGGCCGACTCGAAGACGCCAAGACAGAGCTGGGGCTCCGACGGTTGGCGGAGGCACTCGAGCGGTGACCTCACGCGTCATCATCGTAGCAAAACGGTCCTCCTACGCCCATCACGTCGAGGAGGAGCAGGACCCGCGCGCCAAGGCACTGCTGATGCGCAAGGACCCAACCGTAGCCAATTGGCTTCCGGCACATCGCGAACACACCTTGACGATCGAAGCTGTCCAGAAAGCTCTGGATCGCCTTGGCGCACACACCATTCTTCTGGAGCGGCCACATGCAGAGTTCGACGCCGCCGATGCGGATCTCGTTGTCTCGATTGGTGGAGACGGAACGCTCCTTGCTGCATCGCACAACGTTGCCGGGGTTCCACTCCTTGGAGTTAATAGCTCGCCGCTCCACAGTATTGGTTTTTTCTGTGCGGGACACCGCGAAAACGTCGAGCGACTCCTCGAGGGCGCTCTAGCGGGGACCCTACCCTCCCTGCGGCTGACACGCATGAAGGTGACGGTCAACGGCCGGGTTCGCTCGAGGCGCATTCTGAACGAAGCGCTCTTCTGCCACTCGTCGCCCGCGGCAACCTCTCGATATCTGATCAGTCATGCCGGCCTGGTGGAGGAGCATCGATCCAGCGGAATCTGGATCGGGCCGGCTGCTGGCTCAACGGCCGCGCAGCGCTCGGCGGGCGGCAATGTCCTGCCGCTGGGATCCCGAAAGCTCCAAGCCGTCGTGCGCGAACCGTACGTTCCGGACGGACGCCGCTGCAGGCTTCTTCGCTTCACCATCGCCGAGGGTGCTTCCGTGACGCTACGCAGCAAGATGGACGATGCCTGCATGTACCTTGACGGGCCGTACAGGGTCCTCCCCGTGTCCCTCGGCGATACCGTTGGCTTCTCCGCTTCCAATGAGCCACTGACGCTGCTGGGCCTTGCGTCACATCAGCGACGAGCCTGGGGCCAGAAGGCATCCAGACCCAAGCGAACTTAGCCCATCCTGTGGAGGATTTGCGCTGATGGAAGGTGTCCCGCTACTCGACGAACTCGCCATCGTTGCCGCTCTGGCGGTGACGGTTACCGTCATCCTGTCGAAGCTCAGGCTGCCGACGGTGGCTGGGTTGCTTGCGGCGGGTGCGCTTCTCGGCCCCCACGGACTTGGTCTTGCCGAGTCCGTCCACTCGATCGAGGTGCTTGCCGAGGTCGGCGTTGTGCTGCTGCTCTTCTCGATTGGGCTCGAGTTCTCCCTCGCTCGGCTCCGGGACATATTCCGACGGGTCGCGTTGGGTGGCGCTCTGCAGGTCCTGTTGACCATCGCCGCCACGGCTGCCGTTGCTGTTGCGCTCGGCGAGCCGCCGGCTCGCGGTCTCTTCTACGGTTTCGTGTTCGCACTCTCGAGCACCGCGATCGTCCTTCGAGCGCTGGCGGAGCGGCGTGAGCTCGACGCTCCACACGGGCGATTCATCGTCGGGACTCTCATCTTCCAGGATCTCTGCGTGGTGCCGATGGTGCTCATGGTACCCCTGCTCGGCGCAAAGGGCTCGCTCAGCGACGCCGCGATAAGCATCGAGTTGGCGCTCGGCAAGGCGACGCTCGTCGTGGTCGGAACCCTCGGGATTGCCCATTTCGTGGTGCCGAAGCTGCTCAATTGGGTCGAAGCGAGCCGGAGTCGCGAGGTCTTCTTGCTCGCCATCCTCGGTCTGTGCATCGGCACGGCCTGGCTGACCTCACTCGCCGGCTTGTCCCTCGCGCTGGGCGCTTTCCTCGGCGGTATGGTCGTCGCGGACACCGAGCACGGACACCGCGCCATGGGGGATATCCTGCCGCTCCGCGACGCCTTCGTTAGCATCTTCTTCGTTTCACTCGGGATGCTATTCGACGTCAGCGTCCTCTTCGAGCAACCGATGCTCGTCGCTGCCATCCTGCTCGGCTTCCTCGTGGCAAAAGGCGCGTTGGCCACAGCTGCCGCATTGGCCATGCGGTTCCCCGCACGCGTTGCCTGGCTTGTCGGTGCTGGGCTCGCTCAGTTCGGCGAGTTCGGCTTCGTCCTGACCCGCCTCGCACAGTCGCACGGCATTGTCGACGACGTCGCGGTACGGCCCCTTTTTGCCGCTGGGATCATCTCGATGTTCCTTACTCCACTGCTGGTCAGGGTCGCGCCACACATCACGGCGGGTGAGAGACTCCTCGCGCCACTCGAACGGCTCATCGGCGTACGTGGGATCGACGAGGCACACGAGGAGCAGGTCGACCTCAGGGATCACGTGCTGATCATTGGGTTTGGTCTCGCAGGTAGGTTCGCCGCCAGAGCCCTCGGGGAATGCGGCATTCCCTACGTGGTGCTCGAGCTCAATGCCGACAACGTCCGAAAGGGGAAAGAACTCGGGCTGCCGGTTTTCTACGCGGACGCGACCAGCCACGAGGCTCTGAGTCACGCGCACGTGGAAAGCGCCCGCCTCGTCGTTCTCCTCATCAATGACCCTCAGGCGGCGGAGCGCGTCGTGGACACCGTGAAGCGAGTAGCTCCGGGGCTGCCGGTGATGATACGAACTCGGTACTACCTCGAGCGCGCCCGCTTGATGAACCTGGGAGCGAGTGATGTCGTCGCCGAGGAGGTCGAAGGGACTGTTGAGGTGATCTCGCGAATGCTGCGCACCGTTGAGGTGCCCCGCAACGTCATCAACGAGCGAATTCGCCAGGTTCGCGCAGAAACACTCACGAGTCAGCGCAAGCACACGGTTCCAAGGCCGCGGCTCCGCGATGTGCGGGGCCTCGACGACTTGAAGATCGAGTCTGCTCTGGTGCACCCGGGTAGCCCTGCCGATGGTGCGTCGGCCGCGAGTATGCGGCTCCGCAGCGTGACAGGAGCCCTGATGGTCGGCGTCCGGCGCGGCTCGAACCTGCTCGAGAAGCCAGATCCCAGCGTGCCATTCGAGCCAGAAGACGTCGTCTACTTCGTGGGTACCAGCGAGTCCCTTGTTCGCGCCCTCCGCCTATTCGACGTTTCCGAAAGCCAGCCAGACCCGAACGCAGCGTGAACCCGAGATTTGGGGCTTAGGGCTTGGGGCGCCCAATGAACTGCTCGCCCCGTGAGTAGGCGTCAAAGAGCGCGCCCCAGTTGGTTCCGTGCAACCAACGACTGAACACGGTGCGGTCGTGTTTCGGCCACCGGTAGTAGTCATGGTAGAGTTCGCTACCGAGGATGAAGGCGTTGACCAGTGGGGTGTGGAAGAACAGCTTCTGGAGGGGCTTGAGCGGGCCGAACCACATGAAGTCGCCAACAGTGCTTGCGGCGTTGTCGCCGACACTGAAGCCCCAGTTCTCGCGGGAGATGTCATCCCCGACAATCTCGATGTCTCGCGGATCACCAACCCCGAGTCCAGCCTCGTGCGCCAATCGAATGAAGTCGAGCTTCATCGGATCGAAGCCCATGAGCTTGGCCGCGACGGCGTCGATAGCGACTTGATCGGCACCCGCCAGCATGACGTCCTTCACCACGGGGATCATGGTGCGCGGCCCGGGACCGTTTCCCGCGGTCGTTCCGTCCATTACGGCGAAAAGCCCAGAGTGGATCTCCTTCTGAATCGCGAGGAGATCCACCAACGTCTCGTGGATCCAGCTGTGAGTATAGTGACGATTGGTGCTGAGAAGCCCACCAAAGGCGTTCTTCATTGCTCCCGTCGTCGTGGTGTAGATATGGCACTTGACGGTGGGCAGGTGCACGATGTTCTTGTCGAAGAAGTAGTCCGGCAGACGGAGGCCTTCCGGAAAGATCTTGTGGAGCACACGGAGTTTCGCCTTGGGCCGGTATTCGACCCAGCGCATGTCCGACTCACGAAAGTTGTACTTCACGGGGATTCCGTGCTTTTGGAAGATCGGGACGTAGTGGTTGAGATCCTCGCCTTTGAAAGCGTTCGTCACGACCGTCTTGTTCTGAACGCACGTCACGTCTCGATAGCCGGCCTGGCGCAGCGCGAGTATGGTCCCCTCGAGTTGCCACGGCGTCGTATTCGCGCCGGGAAACGGAAAGTGCCACGAGATGTTGTCCTTCAGGATAGTGGTCCTGCTTCTGTCGAGTGCGTCGCTCATTCCACCCAGCTCGCAAAGTCGGGCGATGCTCTCGATGACGGAATCGGGTTCGACGCGAAGGGCGGCAATCTTGGCGCGTGACATGATGACAATCCTCAGCGTCACGCTAGCGAGCCGGGCAGTGTCGTGCAACCGCCACGGGCCGCTCTTCCAGTCGTTTGCATGAGGCGGTGAGAGGTGTGGGCTTGGCGCTTGGCACTCGTGCGGCCGCCTGACTCGCGGTCCCCCAGGGCGAGTCTAACTATTGGACGTCATAGGACAAAATCGAGGAACGACGCAGCCCAGCGGTGTTGACCGCGTCCGGATCGTCGAGGTGCAGGGCGGACGCGTGCATCAGCCAGGGGACCCCCACAGGCGTGCCAGTTCACGCCCTGCATGATGGGCCATTCGCATTCCGCCTCGGGCTGAGGCTAGAGTGGCAATTGGCTCGCGTGGCTGCGGTCGCCGCGCAGGACTACTGCACGGCGCCCACATGGCACTCTGCGGACAGGGCGCTGGGATCCAAGTGTGTGTCGCAGTCGTTGGGCTCGACCTGGCGACGGCGGATGGTCCAGCACCCTCCGTTGTTCCGGCTCCGAGGGGCTAGGCCTTGAAGGGCATCCGACCGGAGTACTCCTGCGCATCCCCGAGCTCGTCGGCGATGCGCAGTAGCTGGTTGTACTTTGCGATGCGATCGCTGCGACTCAGGCTTCCGGTCTTGATTTGCCCCGCGTTGGTGGCGACCGCGAGGTCTGCGATGAACGCATCCTCGGTTTCCCCCGAGCGGTGAGAGATGATGGACGTGTATCCGTTCTTGTCAGCCAGGCGAATGGTATCGAGGGTCTCGGTGAGCGATCCAATCTGGTTCACCTTGACGAGCACGGAGTTCGCGACTCCCTGTTGGATGCCGCGCGCGAGCCTCTCCTTGTTGGTCACGAACAGATCATCGCCAACGAGCTGCACTTTCTTCCCAAGCCTGTCTGTGAGCTTCTTCCAGCCCTCCCAATCGTCTTCGGCGAGCCCATCCTCGATGCTCACGATCGGGTACTTCGCGCAAAGCGTTGCGTAGATTTCGATGAGCTCGTCGACGCTGACTTGCTTCTTGTCGAAGGTGTATCTTCCGCTGCTCTTCTCGTAGAACTCGCTGGACGCGGCATCGAGCGCGATACAGACATCCTCGCCCGGTCTGTAGCCCGCTGCTTCGATGGCCTTGATGATGCGCTGGATGGCATGCTCATTGGAGTCGAGGCGAGGTGCGAAGCCACCCTCGTCCCCCACCGCGGTGGTGAGCTTGTCCGCGGCAAGGTTCTTCTTCAGTGAGTGGAACACCTCAGCCCCGCAACGGAGCGCCTCCGCGAAGGTGGGGCGGCCCAGCGGAACGATCATGAACTCCTGTACCTCAAGGCCGTTGTCAGCGTGCTGACCGCCGTTGACGATGTTCATGAGCGGCGTCGGCAGGACTCGGGCCTGGACACCACCGAGATACCGCCACAGAGGCAGTCCAACCACATCCGCAGCGGCACGTGCCACGGCCATCGATACGCCCAGGATGGCGTTGGCGCCGAGCTTGCCCTTGGTTGCGGTTCCATCGAGCTCCAGCATGCGAGCGTCGATCGGCGCCTGATCCAGCACAGTCATGCCGATGAGCGCTGGTCCCAGTTTCTCATTCACGTTGGCGACGGCTTGCATGACCCCTTTGCCGAGGAATCGCTGCTTGTCGCCGTCCCGGAGCTCGATGGCCTCGTGCTCACCCGTTGAAGCGCCACTGGGAACGGCAGCGCGTCCAAAGCCCGTCGCCGTTTCGACCTCTGCTTCGAGGGTTGGGTTTCCCCGGGAGTCCAGGATTTCGCGAGCGATGACTTGAATGATTTCAGGCATGAGGCCGAACTAACACACTCTGCGCTGCTGCGCGAGATGCGCGTTTGTGCTGGCCAGTGCGCCCCGCCCCTGCTGTTGAAAGCGGAAAGACCCCAATGCTCCCAGTGCTTGTGCCGCCTTGGCGTGGGCCAATGCTCCCAGTGTTTGTGTCGCCTTGGCGTGGGCCATTAACGCACCGGGCTCAGATCGCTGGTGGCCGTCACCCCCGCGACACTGCACGTCTGAGCACTAAACCAGCGAGCGCGGCTCTCGGACGGTCTGGCCTGCCTTCTTCGGGGTGAGGGCAGGCCAGACCTTTCGAGTCCCGCGATTCACATGGCCCCATCGTGCTCCTCGCCGGGTGCAGCGGGACTCGGGAGTGCGGACTCCGCCCTCTCGGTCTTGTTCTGCCCGGCTCGGCCTTGTTTCTCAAGGCGCGCAGCCTCCAGCTCAGCGTCTCTGCGTTCGTAGGCAACGATGATCCGCTGCACCAGCTCGTGACGCACGACATCGGCGTCCGTGAACGACTGAAAGGCGATGCCTTCGATGTTTGCCAAGAGGCTCCTGGCTTCTCGTAACCCGCTGCGCGCCCCTGCGGGCAGGTCCGTCTGGGTGATGTCGCCAGTGACCACTGCTTTGGAGCCGTATCCGAGCCTCGTCAGAAACATCCGCATCTGCTCGCTAGTGGCGTTCTGAGCCTCATCCAGGATGACGAAGCTGTCGTTCAGAGTCCGGCCACGCATGAATGCAAGCGGTGCCACCTCTATCTGACCGCGCTCGCGCATCTGCTCGACCTTCTCGAAGTCGATCATGTCGTGGAGCGCGTCGTACAGGGGGCGGAGGTATGGATTGACCTTTTCAGCCAGATCGCCGGGCAGAAAACCAAGCTTCTCTCCCGCTTCGACCGCTGGTCTCGTCAGCACGATGCGCTTCACCTTGCGGTGGATGAGCCAGCTCGCAGCCATCGCCATTGCGAGGTAGGTCTTTCCGGTGCCTGCCGGTCCGATACCGAACACTAGGTCGTGATCTCGAATCGCCGATACGTAAGATCGCTGAGCGGGCGTCTTGGGTGTGATGGGACGCCGCTTGGGATGGACGATGATCAGCTCTTCAAGTAGCTCATTGAGCGAAGCCTCGGGATTCGCCCGCAATCCCCGAACCGACCGCGCGACATCTTGAACGCGGAGCTCGTGTCCACGGGTAACGAGCTCCGTCGCATCCACAAGAAATCGGCGTGCCAGAGCCACCTCGTCCGATGTCCCAGACAGATATACGGTATTACCACGCATGTTCACCACGGCACCGGTGGACCGCGTCACCTCGCCGAGGAGCTCACCGTGCGGACCCGCGAGTCTCATGAGAGTGTCTGTGCTCTCGATTTCAAGGCTTCCGTGTGAGACGGGCTCGGTCGTGGTCAATGCTCAATCCTCGCTTCTCTGAAGTGAACTTCGGCCTAGCGCCGGACGGCATGGACCGCTCCCCCTATTCTGTCGCATTCGACCGACGTGCGCGGAGCGCTGGGTCAATCTGCTGTGCCGAGGCGGCGCATTCGTTCAGTATTGCCCAATGCCGGTCTCCTGAACCGCGGGTCGACTCGTTGCGCATTTCTTGGCCGATTGGAGACGGATCGGTAACGGGTTGGACGCATGGGACGCATCCGACAGTGGGCGGGCATTGGTGCTGCGCTTGGCGTCATTGGTGGGCTGGTACCCATCGTTCAGGGACGAGTCAGTCTCGAGGCTCCGATGGCGGCGCTGGAGCGTCGCGTGACGGGCAAGCGCGCCGAGCCGAATCTGGATGGCCTGAACCTTCTCCGACTCGAGATGCGGCCACGTCGCGTGTTAGCGCCCCTCGGCGACGGCAGGACAGCCGAGCTCACCTTGGACCCTGTCGTGCAGCGAGCCGCGCTCGCACAGATGAAGCGCTACGGTGTGCCTGAGGCAGGCGTGGTCATGGTGCGCGTGGCGACAGGCGAGGTGCTTGCCTACGCCAGCCATGTACAGGACGGTCCCGCTTTTGACGTTAACGTGCGAGCGGAGCCTCCCGCAGCCAGCATTTTCAAGGTGATCACCGGTGCGGCCCTGGTGGAGAAGGCTGGGCTCAACCATGCCACGGAGCAATGCTACCATGGTGGGCGGAGTCAGCTCCTGGCCAGCGAACTCACGGACGACCCCTCGCGTGACAAGTGGTGCGCGACTCTCGGCATGGCAATGGGACGAAGCCTGAACGTCGTGTTCGGCCGCCTTGCTCAGAAGCACCTCACCCCAGAGGATGTCACCCACTACGGCGGAGCATTCGGCTTTGGCACTAGCGTGCCCTTCGCAGTTCAGAATGAGCCGTCGTCGATATCCATACCCCAGGATCCGCTGGAGTTCGCCCGAGCCTCCGCAGGTTTCTGGCACACGTCGTTGTCGCCTCTGGCCGCTAGTCTTCTTGCGCAGACCGTAGCGAACGGCGGCATCACGCTGAAACCACGCATCGTATCGCGCGTCTTGGCGGGCGATGAGGTTGAGTGGGCCGATGCGGCCGGCCCCGTTGTGCTTCGGCGAGCAGTGAAACCCGAGACAGCGCGGGAGGTGACCAAGATGATGCTGGAGACCGTCTCCAACGGGTCAGCTCGCTCGAGCTTCTACGATGCCGGGGGGCGACCGTTCCTTCCCGGTATCGAGGTTGCCGGAAAGACAGGAACTCTCACCCGCGAGGCAGCAAACCGCCACTACACGTGGTTCGTGGGCTTTGCTCCCGCAGCTCAGCCCGAGGTCGCAATCGCCACTCTCGTGGTCAACACGCCGGTATGGCGCATCAAAGCTCCGATGCTCGCCCGAAACGTTCTCCGCGCCTACTTTGCCAACGCGGGTGCTGCAGGCGTTTCGGCCCCCTAGATACGCTTTGATTTCGTATGGTTCCGGGTTTCGATCGATGCAGGGTCGGCTGGTGGGTCTGCTGTGGGCCGCATCGAAATCTCGTCGGCCACGAGACCAACTTGGACCAACGAGATTGAGTTGCTAGGATAGACCTGTGCAGGTGCTGCTCCGAAAACTTGGTCGTGGTTCCCGGGCGGTGACCGGGCGCCTCGTGAGGGCACCGCGTAAAGGGTCAGTCATCGTCATTGAGTTCTCGGACGGAATGCACGAGTACGTCACAACGCCTGTGAAACGAGTGTTGCGGCTCGCTGCCCGCGACGTTTTCTACGTCGAGACCGTCAACAGTCGCTACCGCCTCGAAGTGCGTGACCGTGAGCGCACCCTCGAGGATGCTTCGAGCGGCTGATACCTGGCGCACCGACCCACTTCGGACTATGAGGGCCGGCGGGTGCGGAGTTCCGCAGCGCCAGTTCCGACAGTCAGCAGAAACACGAGGACGACATGGGCAAGTTCGACAGCAGAAACTCGAAGAAGATGCGGCAGCGCAAGGCTCAGGCCAAGAAGAAGGCTCGCGAAGCTCGGGCCAAGCAGCAGCCCGCCCAGTCGTAACATCGGTTCCACACTCGCTGGCTTCAGCATCCGCGATGCAGCACGACAGGTTAGGCTGCGAGTGTGGGCGTGCTGCGTGTGACCCAGGGTTCCCGGTTCGCATCACCCGAGCCTGGACGTGCCCACCGCGCGGCAAGTGACCGCCGATTCGAGCTGGTTCGCTATTGGATCACTTTGACCGGGAAGTGAGCGTTCTCGCGGGGGCCCGGACGAGGCGGGGTGCCTTCTCCGAAGAGTCCCATCTCCCCCCCCACGAGCTTCTCGCGAACCAGCAGCCATGTGCCCTGCTGCTCACTCCAGCGCTGCTCGACCCGCGTCACCCGCAGCGAGCTCTCGTTCGCGGGTGTCCACGAGTAGTCGACCTGGACGACGGCCTCCGTCGACTTCTCCATCGCAAGGCCCGCCATTTCGACATCGAAGATGCGGACAGTTCTTCCCCATTGCTGTCGGCGTTGCAGGAAGGCCTCCCTGGCTTCGGGAGCCACCATGGGAGTCGCGATGTCGATGCGACCAAACCGCAACGACTGGTTGAGCTCATGAGCGGCGTCCGACGCCTTCGTGGCGGGAGCCGCCTGGGTGACGCAAGCGCTCATCATGACGGCGCCGAGGATGGTGCCCACGAGCGGTCGGGTCCATACAGGCAGATTCATCTTTCCCCAATCGATCCGCGCGGCGGTAGCCGGTGGCTGTTGTCTTCAGAGGTCATCGTGCAGTAGGGGTTCCCTGTTCCGAACATACCGATAGACGAGCTGCCGCCCTTCTTGCGGGATCTGTCTGAAGCGGGCGCCGAAGCCCGGCGGTGCGTAGGAACTGGAATCGCTGATGGTTCGCGTCCACTCCACCACCGCTGTGGCGTCGAACTCGTAACCTCCGGGCAGGGAGATGTGGAGCCTCAGTTCTTCTCCCAGCTTCGGTGCCAAGTACGTGGCGATGAAGATGCCCCCAGATTCGATGACATCGTTTCCAGAAAGCCCCTTGTAGAAGTTCGTCGAGCTGTTGGCTCCGAGTTCTGCTTCAATGCGGCGCAGTGAAACGTCACGTCGCTCGGCTGGTATTGCGGGCGCCTCTGGCGGCCGCACATCAGAATCCCGAGCCGCAACGCGGCCAGGGGCGTTGAAGGGCTGGTTCTGCGCGGGAGATAGTCGCTCGTGTTCCGCCAACCGAGACACCACGGGCCGAGCGTCTGGGGTTGGCTCGTCCATGGGAGGAGCGCTCAGTGGCCCCGCCCCCTGCAGATCATTAGACGCGCTGGGTCCGTCAGAATTGGGATGAGTGGGCGGAGTCTCTTGTGGCGGTGCCTCAGCGTGTGCGAGCGAGGCTGCGTCAGGCGGGAGTGCGCGGGACCGATTACGTCGCCCGCGCTCTGCAGTCTGTGGAGATGGAGCTGCCGCTGCGGCTTGGGGCTTCGGTGCGGATTGGGCGCGCTCTGGAGACGGAGCCGCCGAAAAGGCGAGGGGCTCTGGTGTGGGTCCGGGGTGCCGTGGAGATGGGGCCACCGCCGAGGGCGCCCGTCTCTGCGCGAGGTCGGCATCTCGGGGCGCGGCGTTCGTGGGGGCCGCTCTGCGTTGGGGAGTGCTGGCGATCCGAGCGTGCTGGTGCTTCGGCGCAGCACCCGTAGGCGCGACCTGACGTGGCGGGGCAGCAGCCACCGACGCAGGCTGGTGGTGTGGGGCTGGTGCGTGACGCTGCGGCGCGACCGCCTGCTCTTCCAGGCCTCGAGCCTGGTGCTGCAACCCTGGAGCGGCAAGCGGACGCGGAACAGCCTGATCGTGCAGCGTTCCGACGGGTGGCTTCGCGCTCTGCATGGCTTGGCTGATGCGGTGGACGGAACCAAGCGCTTCTGCGACCAGGGCAATTACCCGATCCACGACCGGGACCGTAGCGCTCGCTGTCTGGAGCTGTTCCAGCGCACGCCGCACGCAATCGAGGGCAACGGGAGCTGCCTGAGCGGACTCCGAACCGTGGCTTGCCTCGATGCGATGCAGTGCACTCATCGCTTTGGCGACCGGCTCTGCCACTTCGAGCATTGCGTTAGGAACTCCCGGGCCCTGCAACGCCCCAAGGGCTGCTGCCAACATTTCTCTCGCGCGGTGTGCCGCAGTCAGGATTTCCCGCATCACCCTTCTCCAATGCCCGGTCAGCTTACCACTGCACGACATGCGGACACGAGACCCGCGAGCTCCTCACCCGAGACTAGCCGTTCGTCGTCCAGTGTCGCCACCCACGCCTGCTCGATCTCCACCGCGCCGTCCGCCGTCTGGATCGCCACTCTGCGGTCGACGAAGGCCTCTCCCGGGAGCAGCGCGGCGACCCGGCACGCCGTCGCGCGAGCCTTCACAATTCGGCACAGGACGCCCTGGACCTCGACGGCCAGCCCTGGCATCGGGGCCAGGGCTCGCAATCGGAGCAGGACTCGCGCCGTGGGCCAATGCCAATCAACCCGCAATTGTGCGCCACGGGGATGCGGTGCTAGGGTGGCGAGCGACGGGTCCTGTTCTCGCTCCTCGATCGCTTCGCCAGCCGCGAACCGCCCGACCATGGTGCGCAGCAGTGCCAAAGAGGGCCGATCGAGTGCCCTGGCTAGTTGCCAGGAGTCCCGGTCGCCCACAGGAATGGCGCTCTGTGCCAAGATCCTGCCGGTGTCGTAATCTTTGTCCAGCCGATGTACCGTCACCCCGGCGAGCTCATCGCCGCTGTCGATGGTCCAAAAATAGGGGTCGGGGCCTCGATGGCGGGGGAGAAGCGACGGGTGGCAACCGATGCCACCGAGTCGAGCTCGCGCGAGCCATTGGTCAGGGAGACGGCGCGTCCAGAACCAGCTGACGAGCAGGTCTGCAGGATGGCCGTCCCAGAGCCTATTGACACGACGCTCCAGTGCTACCGCGTCACACGTGAGAGCATCCACCAGTTCCCCTGAGGATTGCCTCGCGAGCCTGCGACGGCCGGGGGCTTCCACGGGCGAGAGCACGGCAAAGGCGATACTGTGCCCGTCGCGAATCAGGCTGAGGGCTGCGAGGGGCAACCCAAAGAACGCTATGGTGAGTGGCGGTGCCATTTGCCAAAAATTTGTTCCCAGTGTGCGCCGCCTGGTACCTCGGGACTTATGGAAAGTGGCCTCCAGAGTCGTACCTTTCGGCCCGCGCTTCGCGCCGGGAACCGTTTCGACCCTCTGGCCGCAAACCGCCCGATCATTGTCTTCGAGGACGTCCACAAGGTGTATCGTCCAGGTGCTCCGGTGCTGCGGGGATTCCACTTGGAGATTGAACGTGGCGAGTTCGTCTTCATCACCGGCCCGTCGGGAGCGGGCAAGAGTACTCTCCTACGGCTGGTCTACGCAGCTGAAAAAGCCGACTCGGGACGTATCCTCTTCCTCGGTCGGGAGATCGGCAAGCTTCGGGACGGGTCGGTACCCTACCTCCGTCGAAACATTGGGGTTGTGTTCCAGGACTTCAAGCTGGTGCCCAACTGGTCCGTTGCAGAAAACGTTGCCATGCCACTCGAGGTGCTGGGCTTGCCGCAGCGTCTGATTCGGACGCGAGTGGCAGAGGTACTCGAACGAGTCGGTCTTGCCGGCCGCGGTGAGGAAACGGCGGACCGGCTCTCCGGCGGCGAGCAGCAGAGGATTGCGGTGGCAAGAGCGATCGTCGGCGAGCCAGCACTGGTGCTTGCCGATGAACCGACAGGGAACCTCGATCCCCAGCTCGCGGTGGACATCCTCGGACTCTTCGAGGACATCCACGAGACGGGGGTGACCGTGCTGTTTGCCACGCACGACCGAAGCCTGCTCGACGTGCGACCCCGTAGGGTTATCGTACTCGACGAGGGGCGTGCCACGGATGTCGCGGCGGGGCTGGATTTGGCCGCCTCGCTTCGGACGGTCGCGTAGGAGTCAACATGACGGTACTAGAGCGTGCTTGGCGGGGCAGCCGCAATGACTGGCAGTTGCACATCCTGAGCGTTTTCTCAGTGGCTGTCGCATTCGTCTGTCTTCTTGCGACTGCCCTCGTTGCCGTCAACGTTCAGGATGTTCGGCAGCGCTGGGCAGGCCTCGGGCGCCTCTCGGTTTATCTGGCCCCGGCTACCACCCGGCAGAGCGTCGCCGACATCGAGGCCGCTCTTCGAAAGACTGGCGGGGTGAGGTCGGTGCATTTCGTGTCGAGTGAGAGTGCACGCGAAGAGCTCATGGCCGCAAGCTCGGATCCGATACTGCAGAAGCTGCCGAATGAAGCGTTTCCGGCGTCTCTCGAGATCGAATTGGTCGAGGGTATTGGTTCGCAGCGAGCAGTGGCTATGGCCTCCCAACTCGAATCGTTGCGGCATGTCGAAGCCGTCGAAACCTACGGGGAATGGTCGGCAAGGCTTGGGAAGCTTCTGTCCGGAGGCGTGACGGCAGCGGCGATCTTGGCGCTGATCGTGTTCGCTGCAGTTGGTAGCGTGGTGTCCTCGACGATCCGAATGGCGTTGCAGCGGCGGCGTCGTGAGGTCGAAATCCTCAAGCTCGTTGGAGCCACGGACAACTACGTAAGGCAACCGTTCGTCCTGGAGGGCGCCGCCCAGGGGGCGATTGGCTCGATCCTGGCAGTGGGTATCGTTGGCTGCCTCTACCTCGTCATTCGCAGCAGTTACGATGGAGAACTCGGAACGCTTCTCGGACTGACGCCAAGGTTTCTGTCGTTCTGGATGATTCTGGCCATGGTGGGTTCCGGTGCGGCACTCGGCGCCCTCTCCGCTTACGCGAGTCTCAGAAGGCTCTTGGCGATCTAAATGCGACGAACGACGCTACGAGGAGTTGCGCTTGCGCTGGTCGCCGTCGGGGGGCTGACTGCGGGCGCGGCTGACACAGCTGCCCAGTCGGGACTGCTGCCGGACGGCACTGCAAGCGCCTCGACTTCTGGCGCAGAGACTTGGCCGACCACCTTCGAGGGCGTCACGACGGAGCTTGCCAGGATCGAGAACGAAGAGCGGAGCGCTGAGCGCGCCCGTCGATCCGTCGCCGAACGGGTTTCTGCGCTCCGTTTGAGGCGACTGCTCAATGGGCGCCACTACGCACGACTCGCAAGGGCCGGACTCTTGCCGCTCGGAGGCGGACTCGGCGAGCTCAGTCGGCACGCCGCCCAACTGCAGCGCCTCAGGCGCGCACTCACCCGAGACCTCGCGCTAGAGCAGGACTTGGACCGTGAACGCACACGTCTGGCGCAGAAGGTAGCGCTCCTCAAGGAGCGCAAGGTTCCGCTCGAGGCGCAGCGTCGAACTCTCGAAGACGTTCAGGCTGCGGCTCTGGCTGCACAAGACCGCGCGCTCGCCTTCGAACGCGCCTTCATGGGGAGCAACGCTCTTCCGCACACTGCCGTCTATGGGGCAGGAATTGGACCGAACGACGCGACCGAGTTGGCGCGTGGGTTCGCAGTTACCAAGGGCCAGCTGCCTGTGCCGGTCCCGGGGCGAACCGAGATCACGCGAGTTCTGCGCCGTGGCGCGGGAGGTGCGGGCTTGGAGGTCCGGGTCATTCGGGGTTCAGCGGTTCGTGCCGTCTATCCAGGCCGGGTGGCGTTTGCGGACACATACGCCGAGTACGGAAAAACCGTCATTGTGGACCACGGCGGCGGCTACTACACGGTCTCGGCGGACCTCGGAATGATTGCCGTTGGGGTGGGTGACGAGGTTTCGGCGGGCAGCCGGCTGGGCATTGTCAGCGACAAGGGAGACGTCGGTCTCCTGTACTTCGAAATCCGCAAGGACGGGGAACTCGTCGAGCCGGCCCCCTGGTTCGGTCTGTAGACCAACGCTCATCGGCCACGGTTCACGCTCCGCATCCCGTCGCACGCGTGCGGCCGCTGGGCGTCGGGCGAGACTTCCGCAGGCAGAGGCCTTGAGCCGCTTTGGGCCGCTTCGCCCACCGACACAGGGATACTCTTGCGATGCGAGCCCCTGTCCAAGGGTCCCGCATCCGAGTGTCCTTCCTTCGGTTCTCTCAAGGCGGAAGATGCCGTAGACTGACGCCATTGGCTTACGAGGGGTCGTCATTGAGTCCATTTCGGGTACTTCCGATCAAGCTCTCGCGCTGGGTGGGAGACCGCGCGTTTCGAGCGCCGCTGCTCCAGCCCAGAGCCCGCCTGTTCCAACTGACGGGCGATGGTGGGGCTCGCCCCTCGTCCAACGGATTCTCTCCGGAGCTTCGAACAACGTGATGCATATCAAGGACGTGGAGGGCGGGGGTTCCCTTGCGCGATCGGAGTGGAAGGTGCCTCGTAGCGCGACCGCGCCGCGTGTCCGGTCCCAACGGAGGCGATGGTATCTCTGCGCCGCGGTCGCCTGCAGCTTATGCCTTCTGGCAGAGTCCGCCCTTGCTCAATCGGCAGGCTCCTTCCCTGTGCCCGGCTCCTCAACGACTTCGAGTTCGAATCCGAGTCCTCCGGTCCCCAGATCGGCTGATCCCTCGAGCGCTTCGACCCGGCTGCCCGCGGAGCGCTACCAGCGGCCCCGTTCGCGGCCCATCCCGCGCGCAGCTCCGCCGTCGCCGAGACCGCCTACACCGTCCGGTCGCGTCAATGTCCGTCGTCCCCAGCACCGGGTGGTCTCTCCGCCGCCCCGGCCGAGCTCCTCCGCTCCGGTCACGTCCCGGTCTCCAGCGCCGGCGCGCCCGCGGCCCGCTGCCCAGGATTTCGGCGGCGTGGGTCTGGGTGGCTGGCGTCCTCCCCTATTGCCATATGTCGAAGGGGACCCGGTGCCTCCGGGCTACGTCGTCGAAACGCGTGGGGGTGGACTGATGATGACGATGGGCGGGTTGCTGTGGGGTACGGTCTATCTTGGGGGCCTCTACGCCGCGTCGAATGCCGGGTTCGAGAACGGTACGTCGTGGCTGGTTCTACCGATCCTTGGACCGTGGTTCACCATCGGGAAGCGCAACATCCCCTGTGATTCAAACAACATCAACGTGGACTGTGTCGACGATGCAGAGGCCGAGATCGTCGCATACGCCCTACTCACCGGCGCAGGGATCACCCAGATCGTTGGGACGAGTCTGTTCTTCATCGGGGTGAGCCAGCGAGCGGACTGGCTCGTACGACAGGATCTCGGCTCGGTGGCGGTGCTGCCCATGCAGTTCGGTCCTTCTGGCATTGGCCTGGGAGCCTTTGGTCAGTTCTGATCCGTTGGCCGGTTTCTGCGCATTCGACGAACCCGGTCGCAACTCGCCTGCCAACCCAACCGATACGCCGACACCTTCTCGCCAGTTGAATCGTCACCTCCATTTGACCGAAGCCTTGGCGTGCCGCCGTCGGCGGACGCCGACCTGATCCGCTACACTGTGAGGCGCAATGGGTATCGATGGAATCGGCAAGCCGAGTGGGATAGAGCCAGGTCTGGGCGTCGACGTCGCTTCGTCGATCGGGTCGACTCGCGCGGAGCGAGCGTCAGTCGGCGCTCCCACGGAGGGAAGCCCCGCGCAAGGCTCTGAGGCTCTGGGCCGGCTCGAAAGGGGGGAGCTCAGCATCGACCAGTATCTCGACATTCAGGTGGAGCGTGCGACGAGCCACATGGTCCAGCACGTCTCTCCAGAAGAGCTCGGATTCGTCAAGGCGGCCCTCAGGCAGCAGCTCCAGTCTGATCCCGTACTGCTTCAGCTCGTGCCGCACACCATTCGTGGCAGTTCGAACGAGTGACACGCCGCGTGCAACGTTCCCTCACCAGAGGAGGCAGGACCGACGGGGATCTTGTCTGGGTGGTTCGGACCGGAGAGCCTGGGCCGCTGCAGTGCATCCTGGAGCGGTTGCGTCCAGGTCTCTCGGGGGCGTGCAGGGAAGGTCGGGTGTTCGTCGATGGAATACGAGTTGGCGAATGCGGCCAAGACGTGCGTGAAGGTGCCAGGATCGAGGTGCGCAGCCGGAGGTCCGCAGGGGTTTGTTGCTCGGTGCTGGACCGCCGTGGGGATCTCGTTGCAGCCTTCAAACCGGCTGGGGTTCCCACAGAACCCGACCGCCGCGAAAGCAGCGATAGTCTAGTCTCACAGGTTGCCGGTCTCCTTGGGTACGCTCGAGGTGCGCTCCACGCTGCAAGCCGTCTCGACATTGACGTGAGCGGAGTCGTTCTGCTCGCAACCTCGTCCAAGGCCTGTGTTCACCTCGAGCGTTCACGAGACGCGGGAGAGTTTCGGAAGTTCTATGTCGCCATGGCGGCGAGCACACCCAAATCCCCGCAGGGGATCTGGGATACTCCACTGCGTGGCAAGGGGAGTGGCGCGAGTTCTCAGTCGGCTCGCACTCGCTACAGGGTGCGCGCGACGGCAGGAACGATCGCCCCGGGCCGTCTCGCAACGCCGGGGCTGGCGCCCACGGCCGTACTCCTCGAACTCGAGGCCGTGACTGGGCGCTTTCACCAATTGCGGCGCCACTCCGCGGCTGCCGGGTGCGCCCTGCTGGGGGACCACAAGTACTCCGGAGCACGGCGAATCGTGCGTCCGTCGGGTAGCGTTCTCGCCCTGACCCGTGTGGCCCTTCACGCCGCCTGCGTCATGTTGCCGGACCAGGAGGGTGGTACCTGGGTGATCGTTTCGCCGCTTCCGCCGGAGCTTCGAGATCTCTGGCGTGCCTGCGGAGGTCTGGGGAGCGATCTCGAACCCTTGGACGGGGAGGGTCATTGGGCTCGAGAGTGGCTAGCTCTGTGATCGGAATCCAGGGCCTTCGAAGCCCAGCGATGTCGTGACCGAATTGGCCCCGATCCTCGGATTTCCACCCGAGGTAAGGAGACGTTAGATCGCGCCCAGTGGCGGACCACCCGCCACTGATTTAG
>CAYRKE010000105.1:24410-27135 GCA_964424695.1 uncultured Polyangiaceae bacterium | reverse complement strand
TTGAACGAGTGAACCGGCGAGTTGTCGTTCCGCGCGGATTCGGACGGACGCCCACAGCGGTGCCCCCCCCGATCGCCGGCCCCCTGTCGCAGACGTCTGGACTTGCAGTACTCCATACTCTCGGAGCCAGTGCCGCTACCAGGTCGCAGGTGGGCACTCAGCAGAGCCTCGCCCACACCCACACCTCGTTGCCCACCCACCCCGGTTTCGTCGCTTCCAATCGCCGAGAATTGCTGTTCATATCGTGTTGGCGACACTGGCAGCGGCTTACGGGCACCGTGATGAAACGGTTCCTTAAGTCTGACCTTCACCGGTCGCTGACCACAGCAAACGTTGGGCTCGTGCACATCGCAGGCCCCCGAGTGTCTCCGCAAGCGGAGCACGACGGGCTCTCGAGGAGAGAATGGTGATGAGACGCTTCCTATTTCTATCCGTTGTTCTGGCTAGCAGCTTCGCAGTCTTGGGCGGATGCGGAGATGGTGACACCCCCAGCAAGCCCGGAGGGCCCGACGCCCATGCGGACGAGGGAGGCGCTGGCGGCGCGGGCGGTGACGCCACGACGGGCGGAACCGAGGAGGACACTGGCGGGACGTCATCAGCCGCGGGCGCCGGGGGCAGCTCCGCCGAGTACCGGGTCATCGACAGCTTCGACTACAATGAGGACGCAGAAAACGCGAGCGCGTTTGAGGGTACGTCCATTGCAGGAGCAGCCGTCGAGTGGGTGAGCGATGCGGGGAGCCCAGATGACGGGGCATTGGAGTTTAGTGGCACGTTCACCGGAGCAGAGAACGAGTCGATCTACGCGGGACACCTCTTCGACCCCACCAGGGACTGGTCAGGCGCCGAGCGGCTCTCGCTCCGCGTCAGGATCCTCGAGGGATCCGTGGGTACCTACGCGCTGTTCCTAACCACTGAAGGCTTTGTCTGGAACGCGAGCGATCCGGTCAGCATCACCGATCTAGGCGACGGGTGGGTAACGCTCACCTGGGACATCTCGGGCATCGACGACTTGGAGCACGCCCAGACGGTCGGACTCCAGTGGAGCGCTGGCGCGGACGGAAGCACGGAGAGCGTCCTCTTCCAGCTCGATAGCCTCATCGTTACTGCTGGCAAGGAACCCGCTGTCGGCACCGGCGGAGGTGCCGGCGAAGGTGGCTCGACCGGCGGCACGAGCGGCGCCACTGGCGGAAGTGGCGGAACCTCGGCCAACACCGGGGGAACGTCGAGCGGGACCGGAGTGATCGAAAGCCTCGACTACGACACCGAACCGACAGACGCCTCCGCCTTCGAGGGCAACTCGATCGAGGGCGCCGCGGTGCAGTGGGTCAGCGACGCCGGTGATCCCGACAACGGGGCGCTGGAGTTCAGCGGGACATTCACCGGTGAAGCCAACCAGTCGATCTTTGCGGGGCACTCCTTCAGCCCGGGCAAGGACTGGACTGGCGCCGAGGAACTGACGGTGCGGGTCAGAATCCTGGAAGGATCCGAGGGAACCTACTCCTTGTTCATCGTCACCGGGGAGAGCTTCGAATGGAACGCGACTCAGCCGGCCAGCATCGCCAGCCTGGGGAACGATTGGGTGACGCTCACCTGGGACATCTCGAACATCGAGAATTTGGCCGATGTCCGTAGTGTTGGCCTCCAGTGGAGCACCGGCGCCCAGAGTAGCGACGAGAGCGTCCTGTTCCAGCTCGACACCTTGACCATCACCGGTGCCAAGGAGGCAGGGACGGGCGGCGCGGGCGGCGCCGACACCATGGGCGGAGCCCCCGGCTCAGGGGGCAGCAGCGCAGGGACGAGCGGTGCTGGCGGAACCTCAGCCGTGCCGGCCGTCATCGACAGCCTCGACTACGATACGGAGCCGGCGGACGCCTCCGCCTTCGAGGGCAACTCGATCGAGGGCGCCGCGGTGCAGTGGGTCAGCGACGCAGGTGATCCCGACAACGGGGCACTGGAGTTCAGCGGGACATTCACCGGTGAAGCCGACCAGTCGATCTTTGCTGGGCACTCCTTCAGCCCGAGCAAGGACTGGACCGGAGCCAGCGAGCTGACGGTGCGCGTCAGAGTTCTGGAGGGTACGACGGGCAGCTACTCCCTGTTCATCGCCACCGGGGACACCTTCGCTTGGAACGCGACCACCCCCGTCAGCGTTGCCAAGCTGGGAAGCGATTGGGTAACGCTCACTTGGGACATCTCGGGCCTCGAGAACCTCGGTGATGTCCGCAGCGTCGGACTCGTGTGGACTACGGGTGAGCAGGGCAGCACCGAGAGCGTGGTCTTCCAGCTCGATACCCTCACCATCACCGGCTCCGGAGAGGCCGGGACCGGCGGTGCGGGGGGTGCAGGCGGTGCCATCAACGGGGCCGGCGGAGGAGGCATGGCGGGAAGCACCGATGCGCCGTCGGTGATCGCAACCTTCACCTTCGACACGAGCACAGAGAGCTTCGAGGTCAATCCCAACATGACGACCAACGTGGACTCCCCCATGGTGGCTCGGATCGGGGATGATGGAGATCCCGATTTCGGCGCCCTCAGGGTCAACGGGCTGTTCAACAGCGCCGACGACGAGGGATCCCTCGGGATCGTGCGGGCACTCGATCATGCCGACTGGAGCGGCGCCCAGGAGCTATCGGTGCGCGTGAAGGTCGTCGTCGGCACCATCGGCGCGGTGTCCCTCAACCTGAACACAACCGACGCCTACACCTACAACGCCATGGATCCGTCG
>CAYRKE010000105.1:8634-24310 GCA_964424695.1 uncultured Polyangiaceae bacterium | reverse complement strand
CCGGGAAGCGACGAAACGGTCATCCTGGAGGTCGACGACTTCACCATTGTCGGAGGGTGAAGCGGAGTCCCACGTCACACGCTGCTCCGTGAGGTCCCGAGGGTTCCCAGGGGACCTCACGCAGCGCGTTCTCACCGAATGGCTACCAGCCTGACTGGCCAAAGGCCTGCGGCCCCGGATCCCAGATGCGGGGTCGCGGCCAGTCTTTCTGCCAGCCCGAGCCACCCACGCCCTGGCCGCGCGCGGGAGCCGCAACCTTGGCGCCGGTCGAGCCGGGCCCGTTCTTCGCCCCGGCAGACGCTGGCAGGGCACGATGGTCAACACCTGCCGTGATGAGGCGTGACCTCCGAAACCTGACTCGACCCAAACCGACCTTTGTGCCCCGAGGACGCTAGAACACACCGTAGTACCCGTCCACGCCGGGACCACGCACGAGCCGCTCTTGCGGTCCAGGATGAGCCATGCCCGACAATCCAAGCGCACCGCTATCGTTGGGAACGATGTCCGGCGGACAGGAGTTGCCCTGCATCCAGGCGATGGCCGCAGCCAGTCTCGCCTCCTCGGGATCCCCCAGCTGGTGGTCGAAGTCGTCTGCCATCTCGCAGTTGGGCGCTAGGCCCTGGTAATAGCTCCCCTCTCCGTTGACGTTGTTCAGAACGAACGTGATGGGCTGCAGGATCTTCTCGCAGAATTCGAAGGAATTGGATCCGACGGGCTTGCCATAGGTATTGAGCCCCACCAGGTGGGTTTCGATGTACGGACGCAGTCCGTTGATCAATGCCTCACTTGCCGACGCAGTGTCGCGGCTGGTGAGAAATGCCACGCGACTGAAGGGTATGCTCTCGGGCTGTTCGGTGAATGATACGACGCTGTTGAGGTCCGACTGCAGTGCGTTGTGGTCAAGGCGGAGGAACGTCTCACCAACGTGGTCAGGCCCCGCGATGAGACTCGCCAAGTAGCCCGCGACCTCTACCCACCCACCCGTGTTGTACCGGAGGTCGATAACGAGCTCCGTCGCCCCCTCGGCCTGCAGCAAGTTGAACGCCTCGGCCAACGCCGCCTTGGAAGGATCGATGAACTGCTCGAACATCACGTAGCCGACCCGCATGTCCCCCACGGGGATCACCGTAGTCACCGAGACGCTTGTGCGCAGGAGCTCCGCCTTCGCGACCGTCACCTGGAAATCGGTTCCGTCGACACGCTGAAGGCGCAGCTCCACTTCGACCCCTGGCTCCTCTGCGCCCATGATCGAGCCCCACAAGCCCTGAGCGGCGATCTCGGCCACGGCCATGCCGTTGACCTCCAAGAGCGTCATTCCCCTCTCGAGCCCAGCCGCCATCGCCGGGGAGTCCTCGTACACAAGGGATATGCGTGGACGATAGCTGCCGTCGGCACCGGTCGTGTCCACTTGACGGAACCCGAGCCCCACCGACCGCCCTGCGTAGAACGCGACCACCTCGGGCTTGGAAAAAACCGCGGACCACCGATCATTCTCGTTTCGGAGCGCCTCGAGCATTTCCTCCGGCGTCGCGTAGGCGGCCGTGTCGACAACGGGCAGCTGGTCGCTCCAGAGGTACTGGTCCCTCATCGTCGAGTCTACGAACTGAACTTGCTCGCTCGGGTTCGCACAGTCGAGGACGGGCGCTTCGACCGGTGGCGACTCCTCACCCCCTTTGCCGTTATCCTCATCGGAACAACCAAGAGCGAGCAGCAAGCAAAGGCACCCAACGAGCCCCCGCGAAGAGAGGGAAGAGCGCGGCCCTGGAGAGGCAGACGGGGGTGCGGCAGTGAATGAACCGGCTTGCTGCGACCCACCAGCCTCCAGACCACCGACCGGTGAACAAAGTCCCGCCATTCTCGAGCGAAGTCGTCCCCGCCCCCCAAGTCGGAGTGGCTCCGCCAGCGCGGGAAGCTGGTAAACTGGTCGGTGCTCTAGTCTGGAGCCGGTGACAATTGGGGCGAGACGAGAAGCGTTCGAGAAGCACATCGGACTACCCTCCATTCCCTGGCAAGATTAGCAGTGCCCGTTCGCTCGACATGGTCAAGACCGAAGAGCGGAGCCACCAGGGATTGCCACCGCGAAGCACTGGCGACAAGCGTTTTCCGCCCACGCTCAATGATTCCGCATCCAGAGGGTGGCACGGCGCCACCCGACGCCTGGACCCGCTAGAGTGCAAGGTCGACCCCGGTTGGTACCTCGCTGTAGTGCACGCGCCACCCAGAGTGACCGAGGAGCCGCGGTGACCCCGTTCACCCGCCAGCGAATCGCTCGTCGCGCCGGAAGTGCGGCTCCCAGATAGCGTCGAGCTGGCGAAGCAGCACGCGCGCGCTCCTGGTGCGACTGCGTCGATCGCACTCCAAACACGACGCAATGAGATCGCTGAGCAACCCCGGAGCACCTGGAATGGCCTCCTCGAGCTTGGGAATCACGACCACGCTGGGATGAAGACCTCCAGCTCGACCGTGTCGCGCAAACAGCAGGGGGTGATGACCCGATAACATCTCGAACAGTAACAGACCGGCGGCCCAGATATCCGTCCTGGAATCGAACTCGTTGGAAACGTCCCACTGCTCGGGAGCCATGTAGTGCATGGTTCCAGCGGGGCCCGTCTGGTCTGGACGGGTCTCGCAGCCTGCATCCTGCATCTCCGAAACACCGCTGTCGCGTGAGCCCTCGAAAGAGGAGCGACGGTTGGCGGCCTGAGCGATCCCAAAATCGATGAGCTTAGGGGCATGCCCAGGCCCAACAATGATGTTGGCAGGCTTGACATCACAATGGACGAACCCCGCCTCGTGAACCTGAGCAAGGGCGCTCAACAGACCGCGCATGACCCGCGCGACCATCGATTGGGCCAGTGCCCGCCCTTGCGCGAGCAGGGTGCTGAGGGGCGTACCAGGCACATACTCGAGCACCATGAGGGTCCTTCCGTCGATCTCCAGCAAATCGTGAACAGCCACGACATGCTCGTGATGACACTGCGCAGTGGCCATTGCCTCGGCCTCGAAGAGGACCCTGGCCCTCTCGCCCTCGCGCTCCAGAACCTTGAGAGCAACAGCAGACCCCAGACGTCGATCCACGGCCAGGTACACCGAGCTCGTTCCCCCAGTGCCAACTCGCTCGAGTATCTGGTAACGCCCCAGGTAGGCTCCCCGCCTCGGTCGGATCAGGTTCTGAGAAGCCACGCATTCGCCCAGGCTCGGTGAGGTCTCATTCGAAGGAATCGGTTCGGAGTTCCGTAACACGCACTGTGGAGGGCGCGCGATCCCATAGCCCCCGCCTCCTCCCGATCGACCGGACGCTTCGTCATCCAACGGCGGGCAGGCACGGTTCGAGTCCGCTTCAGCTTCCCCCGAGTGCCGCGGGAAGATCCCCGACGACCCCGGCCGCGGCGCATCCTGCACTGATTCCGCGGTTCTCTTGGCGGGGTGGACATCCATGGCGACTCAATAGGGCTCGTGAACCCTGCCCTCCACAGCACGAGCGCCCGGAAAGGCGCTCGTGACGGGAGTTTGCCGGTGGCCTCGAGAACGAGACAAACCCGTAACTGCCACTCACGTGACCGGTCACACGACGGGGTTCAGCGACACATTCCCGGCTCCTCGGTTTTCGATCACCTATTGTGACATACGGATAGACTCCGACCTCGGGTCGCTTCGATTGAGTCCGCGGGTACCACAGTCGAAGAAATCCAAGATACCTGCTCGGGACGCCTCAGGCCGGGGCGATAGCGACGCAGAATCCGCAGCCAGCACAGCCCCCACGGGGTCGCGCTGGACTACTGGAGCATGGTTGACGCGATGGGTCGATTCCCGGAACCGTCGGCGTGCTCGGGGTGCTGAAGCCTGGGCATGATGCTGAGCCCGGCGTGCGTCAGCCGACGTCGAACGTTCTCGTGAATGTCATAAGCAAACCGATCGAGGGTCTCACCATCCACGGGATCGCCGTTTACGGCCACGCTGAGGTAGGGAATCCCGAGCTTCTCGATAGCAGCTCCGTACTGCGCTTCGGAGATCTTGCAGGGCATGCACTCGTGGGGTCCGATGATCACGACGCCCTCGATGAGGCCATGCTGGTACTCATGGAGTGGACCGCCGACGGTAAGTCCGGCCTCCCCAGTAAGTCCAGGATGGACGTAAGGCCGAGACGCCTCCAGGAACTCGGGGATCCGCCCTCGCTCCGCCCATCCGAGACGCTTGGCGCAAATTGGATAGAGTATGTCGAGCGTCACCCGCTGGATCAGTGAAGTGAGCCCGGCAACGATCGGATCGTCCGTGCTCCCAGCTTCGCCTCGGATGATGCGCTGCACCGTCAGGTAGTTCGAGTACTCGAGCCACTCGATGAAGGGAGCAAAGCGCACGCGGAGCCCGCGCGCCTCGAGTTTCTCCACGATGAAGTCATTGGCGAAGGGATCCAGACGAACGTAGATTTCTCCGACGAGGCTTACGGTCGGGACATCAACGCCGGAACGCTTGATGGCCGCGAATTCTGCCGAAGCGCGTTCGAGGAGACTCCGCACGCCCCACATCCCGGTGGCGAGCTCCCTGACGATGACGAACGCGCCCGACTGGGGTGGGCGCTGCATCAACCCTTGGAGCTCTGCCATGTACTTCTCGTGCAGCGCATTTGCCGCACCGGGCCGCCGCTCCAAAGGCCGCGTGTCACAGAGCATCATCTCGATGAGGTCGTGAGCCACAAACCCGACCCAGAGCTTCGCAGAAAACTCCGCAGACATTCCGGAGAAGTAGTCGGCATCGTCGGGAATGATGAGAGAGACCCGCTTCGTGAGCCCAAGGCGCTCAAGCGTCAGTTTGTGGAGGACATGGTAGACCCCGAATCGGCACGGGCCGTGCGCCGTGGGGAAGAAGTAGCTCACCTCCTCCTCCTCTGCGGGGATCTGGTCGAGTTGGTTGAGCAGGGTCCCGAGGGTCAGAATCATGGGCACACACTCCTTGCCCGACGTGTATCGGCGCCCGGTACGGAGGTCTTCCCGAGTCGAAAGCGGCAGGGCCTCCGCGCGGAAGCCCTCGCCACGAAGTGCGGCCGCCGCGATGATCGAAGCTGACCCCATACGTGGGGCGAGGACACGCGCGCGCCGCGCTTTGGTGGCGTCCCATGTCGTGCCGTGCGAGGCCACGGCCTGAAAGTTGGTGTGAGCGGCCTGCGCCGATGCGTCTGTGCGCCGATCGGTATCCACACAATAGAGGAAAGCCTCCATGCGTGTCTTGGTCCCGGCGTCGCCCGAGTGACCATCCGTCTCCACCACTGCAAAGGGCTTGCCCTGCATGATGTACGAAAAGAAGTGCAGCGTGAAGCTATCTGGTCCGCAAGCGTAGTTGCTGCAGAACACCGAGTACACGCCAGGCGTACGCCGCACCCACTCAGCGGCGCGAAGGTTGCGTTGGGTGTGCGACCAGTACTGCTCATGGTAAACGGGGATGTCGTCTGGAACTGGCAGACAATCGACGGGGATCGCCATAGCGCCAAGACTACGCAGAATGCTTGGCACGTTGGAGTTCAGCACATCATTGTGGATGGTGTAGGGTCTCCCAAGCACCACGACCGGAACCACCGCCTTGGACGTGCAGAACTCGATCGCCTCTCTCCCGATCCTCAGGCACTCAGCCTCGAAACGTTCTTGGGCGGCAATCGCTGCGGAGCAGGCTTGCTCAAAACCAACACTGACGTTCAGCTCGTCCGCCAACCGCCGGAGGCTCGTGCGCAGAGCTTCACCGCGATATCCGCGGTCATCGAACTCGATGAGAGGACGCAACAGCTTTCCCGAGCCCTCCGGCAGCAGGCTGCTCAGAAGATCCGGGATAGCGAGCACCATTGGACAGAGCGTGCCGTGCTCCTCGCCGGCAACTCGGGGAAGGTGCTTGACCATGGGAACGAGCAGATAGTCCGCCCCCTTGGCGGCAAGCTCGAAATGGACCCCATGGATCAGTTGTACCGGCGCGCAGAAGGGAATCCTCGCGCCCTCGATGCCCGCACGCAGGGCCTTGGAGCCGGGGCGACGTTCGACGAGAACGCGATACCCGAGGGACTGGAGGAATACGACGAAGAGCGGCGCCAGCTGCTTCAGAGCAAACTCATCGCTCAGAGCAACCGTACCCTTCACGCTCGCCGGATCCACCTCCACGATGAACTCGTCGAGCAGGGCCTCCCGCGCACGGAAAGGATCGGGCGATAGATCGGGAAGCTTGGAGCGCCCGGCGCCGCGGTCATAGAGCGAGCAATTCCCGCCCCAAAGGAACTGCTGTTCCTTCCCCTCGACGGTGGTGCGCAGCCGGTCGATCCGGCAGTGATTGCCCGAGCCACCGCAGCCCTTGGTGGATCGACATACGATGGTCTCCTTCGACGCGACCTTGGCATCGAGAAAACGGTGAGCATCCAGGGGCGGCTGCGCCGCGAGCTTGGCTCGAAGCTCGTCGACGAGCAAGAGCGCGATCCCGTATGCGCCAATCGTGCCCGGGTTGGGAGGGACCACCACGCTGCGCCCCGTCTGCCTTGCCACGGCCGCGGCAAGAGCGTCGGAACTGAAAGGCATGCCCTGGCAGAAGATGCGCTCGCCAACGGAGCGCGTCCCTTTGACCCGGTTGAGGTAGTTCTGAATAACCGAGTCGTACAGCCCAGCGATAATCGCCTCCCGCGGGGCGCCCAACGTGATCGCTTCGTCAATGACTTCGGCCATGAAGACCGAACAGTGTTGCCCCAAGGAGATGCCATGGTCCGCCTCGAGCGCCACCGAGGCGAGTCGCCGCGGATCGCCGTCAATGCCCTCGAACTTGCTGCCTTGCTCGGTAATAAAGGATCCGGTTCCAGCGCTGCACGCCTCGTTCATCGCCGCGTCGATGACGCGCCCCCCCTCGAGGCGGATGTACTTCGCGTCCTGTCCGCCGATCTCGAAGATCGTATCGACTGCCGGATCGAGTTGGGACGCACCCCGCGCATGAGCGGCGATCTCGTTGAGAATGAAGACGCGTTCGTCTCCGTAGCAAGTGCGCAGCAGCGAACCGACTACCTCGCGCCCCGAACCGGTCACGCCGAGCCCGAAGAGCCGCCCACGCCCCACGGATTCCTTGGCGAAGCGTTCCACCAAGCGCTGCGCAGCACGGACGGGCGCCCCCTCAGTGTTCAGATACGCCTCCCAAAGCAGGACGCCATTCTCGAGGTCCATGGCGACGGCCTTGGATCCCGTGGAGCCGATATCGAGCCCGAGAACGCACGGCCGTTCGCCGGAATGCGCCCAAGAGACCGGAATGCTCGGCATTCGTCGCACTTGCGCCAAGGCCTGCCGCAACGAAGGCACTCGCTCGAGCTCGCCCTGAGTCTCACCGGTGAATAGGCCTTCGAGCCCCGAAGCCGGGATACGCGTTCCCCCGTGCTCGAGGGCGTGGACCGCTGCGCCAATCGCCTCCACAAACTCGTCCTCCGGAGACGCGGGGCGGAGGGTCATCCCGCGAGAGTCGAGCCAGGTGCCAAGGCCGCGACGGATGCGGGCCGAGCGCGCAACCCCACCCACGAACACGGCGTCGCGCGGCGCAAGCCGCGGCCGCACCAGCGTGACGACGTTCTCGCAGACGGCGTCGTAGAGCCCAGCAAGAATGCTGGCATGGGACTCCCCCTTGTTGGCAAGATGGGTCATGTCCGTCTTCAGAATCACTGGACAGCGGCCAGACAAGGGAGACGGCCTCTGCTCGCGATCACAGAGCTCAGAGGCCTGTTCGATGCTGAGGCCGAAGCGTTGCACGAGCTGCCCCAGGAAGTTGCCGGTCCCCTGCGAACACCTCGAGTTCTGCTGGTAGAAATCCTGGCCCGTGCCGTGGATCTCCAGAACAGAGAAGCCATGCGCGCCGATCGAGATGACCGTCAGCGCCTTGAACTCAGGGTGAACAATACGCACTCCGTGGCGAAGGGCGGCCTTGGAGGGTACCGTTTCTGCGGAAAGTGCGCCGTGGAGCCGTCCCGTGACGGCGACGCCATCAATCGCGGTGAGATCCAGGCGCTGCGCGAGCTCGCGCAGCGCGCGTTGTGGTTCTTTGTGATGCGGAACGCGGTGTCGCTCGACGATACGCACACTCGAACCACGACCACGCAACACGACTACCTTGATGGTCTCCGCACCGATATCGATACCCAGGGCATGCCCACTCATGACCGGAGAGATAGCTCATTGACGCTCATGTCAGTAGTAAAAGTGAACGCGCAGCATTCGTGCCGTTCCACGCGAATTGATCAACTGACTCCAGCGTCAGTACGGGAAGACCAGCCGAGCACTCAGCAGCGAGGCGCCCATGTCCTTCCGTTCGGTCGAGGTGTGGGAGTCCGGGCCATTTTCCAGCACCAAGCCGCTCGTGCACGCACGATCGAGCCCAATCAGGCCTCATCATGAGCCGAGGCCCGGCCCCCCCCGAGCCGTGGGCGGTGCAACCTCGCTGGCCTGAAGCCGCCCGCGACGCCTCCAAGCCAGCAAGGTGCGTGCCTCTTCCGGTACCTGCAAGCAACCCGGGTGCGAAGCAAGGGTAGCGGCCAGAATTCGAGCGTCAGGGCAGTGGCGCTTCCCGCCACGGGCCGTTCTGTATGTTGGGCGCGGCATACCCCGGAGCAGCCGCGCGCGGCGTTCCCCTGCCGGTCGCTCGTGGGCACCAACGCAGTCGCAGCCACAACGTCCGACGCCACACAGGCGCTACCCCCGAGTTGCAGTAGACTCGGCGCCGTGACGTCGTCACCATCTGCGCATTCAACCGTCGGCGCCGCGAACCTGTCCCGCGGGAGAACTGCAAGTGGCGGCTAGCACGGCGGAGGTAACCCAGGCGCTCCTGTTCTGCGCCCAAGCGGCGCTGGGCGTCCTCGCCCCGCACTGGATCATCCGCTTTGACACCAGGCGACTCGACCGCATCCGCTGGCTTCGCACCTGGCCCCCCGCCACGCACTGGGTGGCTGTGGTCGTGTTCGGCCCCCTCGCCGTCCTGGTTCACTTTCTCAGAACCCGCCGCAGCTTGTTCGGCGCCGTGATCGGGGTTTTTGCTGCGGGCTTGGCCGTGCTTCCAGGGGTTGCTCTCGCTCTGATCGCGGGTTGATGAGCAGGCCCGTCGGCCACCGTGGAATAGAGGGGCCTGGTCGATTGTCTCAACCGCGCCGGGCGCGCTATAGCCCGGCCCCAAGTTTACACGACGGAGCCAAGACGGATGCAAGACGTTCGAGCCCTCAATGAAATAGTCACCCAAGAGAGCGCCTTCGTCGATGACCTGGTGGCAGAGGTCGGCAAGGTCATCGTTGGCCAACGCTACATGGTGGAGCGGATCCTCATCGGCCTCTTGGCGGGTGGGCACGTGCTGCTCGAGGGTGTGCCTGGCCTCGCCAAGACCCTCACGGTGCGCACGGTCTGCGACGCCATCAGCGCCAAGTTCGCGCGCGTGCAATTCACACCAGATCTGCTCCCCGCCGACCTCATCGGGACGGTCATCTACAACCAGAAAAACGGAGAGTTTACCAGCAAGCTCGGACCCATTTTTGCAAACTTGGTGCTCGCGGACGAGATCAACCGCGCCCCAGCCAAGGTACAAAGTGCTCTGCTCGAGGCAATGCAGGAGCACCAAGTCACCATCGGCGAGAACACCTACCCCCTTCCGGAACCCTTCGTGGTGATGGCCACCCAGAACCCGATCGAGCAGGAGGGAACCTACCCTCTGCCGGAAGCCCAGGTCGATCGCTTCATGCTCATGGTGAAGGTCGGGTATCCGTCGCGCGAAGAAGAGCGTGCAGTCATGGATCGCATGACCGGGAGTATCCCGGCACGGCTGAGCGCCAAAGCCACGCCCGAGCAACTACTTCAAGCGCGAAAAGTCGTGCGGGACGTCTATGTCGACGATCGTGTGAAGGACTACATCGTCGACGTGGTGTTTGCGACACGTGAACCAGAGAAGAAGGGCATGAAAGACCTCGGGCCGCTCATCGAGTTCGGCGCCAGTCCGCGCGCGAGCATCGCGTTGAACCTCGCCGCACGCGCGCATGCCTTTCTTCGCCACCGCGGCTACGTCACTCCAGAGGACGTGAAGGCCATTGGCCCCGACGTCCTGCGCCATCGCGTCGTATTGAGCTACGAGGCCGAAGCAGAAGAGGTCACCGCCGAGGACATCGTTAAACGAGTCTTCGAAGTGATCGAAGTGCCGTAACCGAAGCGGAGCTTCCGCCGCCCCACCAGGCTATCCCACCTTGAGTAAAGGTCGACAGTGATACCCAAAGAGCTCGTCAAAGCCCTGCGCAAGATCGAGATCACGACCAATCATCTCGCGAGCGAGCAACTCAGCGGCAACTACTCGTCTGTCTTCAAGGGGCGGGGGCTCGCCTTCCGCGAAGTCCGCCAGTATCTGCCCGGTGACGATATTCGCACCATAGACTGGAACGTCAGCGCCCGCATGAACGACGCCTACGTCAAGGTGTTCGTCGAAGAGCGCGAGATGACGGTGATGCTGGTCGTCGATCTCTCGGGAAGCCAGGCGTTCGGTACCCGCCGTGCCACGAAGGCGCAACTCGCGGCCGAGGTTGCGGCGCTGTGCGCGTTCAGCGCCATCAAGAACAACGACAGAGTCGGGCTCATCATTTCCACGGACCAAATCGAGAAGATCGTCCCCCCCAAGAAGGGGCAGAAGCACGTGATGCGCGTCGTGCGCGAGATCCTCGGGGCCGCGCCCGAACACCGTGGCACAAACCTCGAGATTGCGCTGCAGACCCTGTACCGCGTGGCCCGCCGACGGAGCGTAGCCTTCGTACTGAGCGACTTCTTCACGAGCGGGTACGAACGTGCGCTGTCGCTGGCCTCCGCACGCCACGACATCATCCCGGTAATGCTCGTCGATCCACGCGACGAGGAGCTCCCGGACGTGGGGCTCGCTCACCTCGAGGATCTCGAGTCCGGCGAGACGATGTTGGTCGACACGTCGAGCGCACGCGTGAGAGATCACTACGCCCAACAGATGCGAAAGCAACGGGCAAGCCACATTCAGCTCTTCCGCAAGCTGGGGCTGGACCACTGCACCATCCGAACCAATGAGTCTTACGTGCGTCCACTGCGCGATCTCTTCGCTCGACGGGCCAGGAGGCTTCATCGATGACGCGCACCGCGCCACACACAACCACGATCTCTGGCCTGCTGATGCTCGGGATCGCCCTTCTGGCACGCCCTGTGTTGGCCCAGGGCGGCGCACCGCCAGCCGCGGCGCGAGTTGCGCCAAGCGCTGTTCCGCCGGTTCAGAGCGCGCCTGGGGCGCCGTCCCAAGCGCCAGCAGCGCCCGCGTCCCCGCCTCTGCCGCCAGCGTCGCCCCCCGCCCAAGTCCAGGCGTCAGAACCGGGCGCGCCAGCGACGGCCGCTCCCAGCTCAGCGACGTGCGTGGAGCGTCTCCCGGAAGGCAAGTCGCGTCCCCAGCTCGTCGAGCGCTTTCCGAGTCGTGGTCTGGCCGGCCACGCCGCTTGGCTCGAAGTCGAGATCGAGCACGAGCGTGCAGAAAAGGTCATGCCCGGAGGCCTTGGCCCAGCGATGGAAAACGCGGAATCGGCCCATCTCGAACGCGCTGGGTTCGTCCTGCCGGACCCTGCGGGCGGCGCGAAACCGCGGCTAACGACCGAACCCAAAGGCACCCAGAGCTTAACGCGACTCGCCTTGCCAGTAGTCCCGCTGCCGGAAAAGCCAGGACGTAACGAGCTCGAGCTCCCGCCTCTGCCCATTGCCATCGCGCGTGCGAGCGGCGACGTAATCACCCTCTGCACCTCACCTCACGCTCTGGTCGTCGACGAACCCATCGCCAACGAGCCCAATCCGAAACCAAAACTCAACCCACCTCCGCAGAGGCAGCTCGAGCTCTGGGAAGCGGCCAAACAGATCACGCTGGTCGTGCTCGCCACACTCGCGGTTGCGGGCCTGGTGGCACTTGTGCTGTTCAAGCTGGGGCTGCTGGGATACCTGAAGCGCCTGGTGTGGCGCGAGAAGCCGGCCCCTCCGCCACGTCCCCCTTGGGAAACGGCGATGGAGGAACTCTTCGACATCCGCAACGCAGGGCTGATTTCCGCTGGCCGCTACGCCGAGCACTTCGATCGCGTTTCGGACACGGTGCGCAAGTATCTCGGAGCACTCTATGAATTCGACGGCCTCGAGAGCACGACCCGCGAGGTTCTCCAGAGGCTGCGGCGGGTCGCACCGGGGCTTCCCGTGCTGGGAGAGCTGGAAGCCTTTCTGCGAAACGCCGATCTCGTCAAGTTCGCGCGGCTCACCCCGACCGAGGTTCAGTGCGAGCGCGCGCTCGCCGAAGCCGAACACATCGTGACCAGCACGAGGCCAGCCCCAGCGCCGAGCGTCCCTGACACAACCCCTGTGCCAGGGAGCGCAGGAGATTCCACGCCTCCTCTTCCCGAGCCCCTCGGCACCGTTGAGGCGCCAATCAGCCCGTACGCCCCACCCCCGGGCTACGTACCGGGCCAAAACGCCCCATCCCGCACTCCCGACGCGCAGACGAGTCCAGCTGCTGCACGTGAGCTCGATGCGCCGACCGGAACCCGCATACCGCGCTCGGAGGAGGAGAGGTGATGATCCTCCAGAACGGAGCTCAGCAGAGACCGTCGATGGTAGACGGCAGGTCTGGAACCGGTTGGCGTCGCGCTCTCCTGCTGTCAGTTTGGCTCGTCGTCGGCGCGGTCCTTGGGTTGGCTTATCCCGTGTTCGTGCGCGGAAACGACATCTTCCACGTCAGCTGGCAGAGACCCGAGTGGTTGTGGGGACTGGTCCTGTTGCCGCTGGTACTGTGGCGCGGAACGTGGGGTGAAGACCGTCGCATCCCGCGGCTGTTCATGGGAACGCTTCGAGGCCTCGAGCACCGTCCCGCCACGATTCGGGTCCCGCTCCGCGACCTCCCGGCAGTACTGCGCACGCTCGCGCTTGGACTCATGGTCGTGGCTCTAGCAAGACCCGTCGACACGACGACCCCGCAGCTCGCGTCGGACGAGGGCATCGACATTGTCATCGTCCTCGATCTTTCGGGATCCATGCAGGCCATCATGGAAAATCTGCCGCGAGAGCTCGAACGGTTCATCCCTGCCCGGGATCCCCGCAGCCTGCTAACTCGGCTGGATGCGGCGAAGGCCGTGATCCGTGACTTCGTCTCTCGGCGGAAGACCGATCGCATCGGCGTCGTCGTCTTCGGCAAGGAAGCCTACGTCCTCGCTCCGCCAACCCTGGACTATCCGCTGCTCGACTCGCTTGTGTCACAAATGCGCCTCCAGCTCATCGACGGCAACGCAACGGCCATCGGAGACGCGGTAGGCGTGGGCGTTGCGCGCCTCAAGAACAGCAAGAGCGCCAGCAAAGCGATCCTGCTGCTCACCGACGGCGACAGCAACGCCGGGCAGGTGTCCCCCGACTACGCTGCTCATCTGGCGCAAACCTTGGGCGTCAAGCTCTTCACCATCCAGATTGGAGACGGCGAGGCGGGCAAGGTCCAGGACGGCTTCGATCTCTTCGGACAACCGCGTCTGGTTTCCGTGCAGTACCCGGTGAACCCCAAGCTCCTCAAGCAGCTCGCCGACCAGACCGGCGGCCAGATGTACGTTGCAACCGATGCCAGGGCACTGAGCGCCAGCTTCCACGACGTACTGGATACACTCGAGAAGACCAAGTTCCAGGCCGCCATCGCCACCTTCGAGGAGCTGTTCGGTCTGTTCATGATACCCGGCGTATTGCTGTTGGCGCTCGATGCACTGCTGCGAGCGTTCGTGCTGCGGAGGTTTCCATGACCGTCGCGACAACGGAGGCTCGCCCATGAGATTCGCTCAACCGTTCTGGCTCGTCGGAACCAGCTGCGCGGCGTTGATCGCTGTCGTACTAATCATCGGCGGCGTGCTGGCGGTGCGCGCGCTACAGCGCTTCGGCGATGAATCGAGGGTACGCGCGCTGCTTTCTGATCACAGCAGCGGGCGGCGCGCACTCAAGGGTGCGCTCCTGGTCATTGCGGTGGCCTTTGGTTTCGTGGCGCTCGCTCAGCCACAGTACGGCCGCGGCACTCGTACCATTCCCGCTACGGACCTGGACGTCGTGGTCGCGCTCGACTTCTCCAAGAGCATGTATGCTCGCGACATCAGCCCGTCGCGTATCGACCGCGCCAAGGCGGAGGTCGGTCGACTCATAGCGAGCCTGCCCGGCGCGCGATTCGGCGCAGTTGCCTTCGCTGGTGAACCGATGAGCTTTCCGCTCACCAGTGACGGTGCTGCCATCGCCCAGTTCTTCCGTCAGCTCCAGCCAAACGACATGCCGGTTGGGGGAACGGCCATTGCCCGAGCGATGGAGTCTGCACGCGAGCTCCTCGCTCGAGATCCGAAGTCGGCGACCCACAAGAAGGTCATCGTTCTCATCACGGATGGTGAGGATCTCGCTGGCGACCCGGTGGAGGCGGCCAAGAGCGCAAGCGCTGAAAACGTCGTGGTGCATGTGGTGCAGATTGGGGGGCGTACCCCGGAACCGATCCCGGACGTCGACGGTACGGGCGACGTCGTCGGTTGGCGCACCGACGCTGCGGGAGCGCCGCTCACCACATCGCTCAGCGCCGAGGGCGAGGCGCAGCTCACTAAGGTCGCCGAAGTGGCAGCAGGCAAAGTGGCGCGCAGCGGCAACGGCAAGACGGGCATCGAGATCATCACCACTGAACTCAGACGGATGATGAAGGAGGAGCTAGCCGAGACCGTGGAGACGATATACGCAGACGTCTACTACTATCCCCTCGCCCTCACCATTCTGCTACTGATTGTCGAGACGTTCGTGTCCGAGGCACGTCCACGCAGGCGCAGGAGTGTTGGGTCGAGCAGCAGCGCCACCGTGGCCGTCACCACGCTGCTGCTCCTCAGCGGCTGCGGCGAGCGGTTTGATAAGCTCTTCGAGCGCCACGCTCCCTCGGTGGATCAGGCGCTCGCCCAATTCGACGCCGGCAAACCCGAAGACGCCGTTCAGCTCCTCCAGACGTATCTGTCTACGGGAGCGTGCAAGGGTGGAAGCATCGGTACCCCCGCTCAGGTCGGCAAGAGACCGGAGGCAGCCTTTGATCTGGGACTTGGGCTCTTCGCCCTCGCGGAACAGTTCGGACAACGTTTTGGAGCAGACGAGCCGCCCGGAGAGGACCAGAAGCTCACTGACGAACAGACGGCCGAGCGAGGTAGCCGCATCGACTGTGCCCTGCTCATCACCGGCGCGCTCGGCACCGACCGCTCCCTGCCCTCCGAGCTGAGAGCGCGGGCCCACTATCTCGCCGGAAATCTTCGCATGCTCCGCGGCGAGTACAAGAACGCCGTAGAGGAATACGACGCCGCGCTCAGACTCGTGCCAGGTCTTCCCGAAGATTCCGGAGTCACCATTGGTCGTGACGCGGCCCATAATCGAGCCATTGCCCTTCGGAGGATGAAAGAACAGGAACCCCCTGACGGGGGTCCCCCTGACGGAGGAGAACCTGACAGCGGCGAGCCGGATGCAGGCCCCCCCGACGCGGGAGGTGAGGACGGCGGACCACCAGATTCGGGGTCACCAGACGGAGGCGGACAGCAGCCTGACGCTGGAAGCGGCGATCAGCAGAACCAGGACCAGAAGGACCAGGACCAGAAGGACCAGGACCAGAAGGACCAGGACCAGAAGGACCAGGACCA
>CAYRKE010000105.1:4134-8534 GCA_964424695.1 uncultured Polyangiaceae bacterium | reverse complement strand
CGCATCCTCGACATGCTGGAACAGGCGCCAACGCTCCAGGAGCACAACGCTCGCCAGCGCAGAGCGCGCGTCGCGTACCCGAACATGGAGGACAAGTGATCCCCCGTTGGGCCACCTACTCGTCGGCGGCACCGCTGGCAGTGGCGGCCCTGGTGTGGGCAGCCCCTGCCGATGCGCAGGCCGCCGGTGGGGAGCTCTTGATCAGGCTCAGTTCGCCGACTGCCGAAGTCCAGCAGCCAGTTCTGGTCACGGTCAACGCGACGCTCGACAGCGATTCGGGAGACCCGTCCACGCCAATCCTGACCGTTCCCTCTGGCTTCACCGTTCAGGGACCGCAGATCTCCACGGGCATGCAGTTCTCGTTCGGGACTGGTCGACAGAGCAGACGAAGCACGACGGTTACGGCCACCTTCCGCGTCGTCGGCACGAAACCCGGTACCTACTCGATTGGGCCCGCAAGCATGACGGTGGGGGGGAAACGGCTCGTTGGAACCCCCGTGTCCCTCCAGCTCGTGGCTCAGGGAACGCTGCCAACGCCGCGCCGCGGCAGACGCTCACCCTTTCCGTTCGACTTCGACCCGTTCGACCCATTTGGCTCGATGCGAATGCCGAGGCTGCCAACCCTTCCTCCCGGATTCGACGAACCCGATGAGGGCGCGACGGAGCTCCCGCCCTACCCGGAGGACATGGCTCGCGAAAAAGCGCTCGACCCTGTGGCATTTCTCTACGCGAGTGCCGCGCCAAGGAGAGTGGTGGTCGGCGAGCAGGTCACCCTCCAGGTGTATGCATACGGCAGCCGTGGAAGATTTGACGTCGGCCACGCCACGGATCCCAGTCGTCCCGATTTCTTGACGCACAACCTGGACGACGATGACTACCGCCCCAGCCTCTATCAGGTACCGATCGGCAACGAGATCTGGCTCGCCGCGGCTGTCCGACACCTGGCCTTGTTTCCGATCAAGGCGGGTCGGCTGGAAATCGGCCCCATGACGATGGGCTTCACCGGGCAGCGATATGCATCCAGAAGGAGCCCAAAAGGCCTTCTACGGGAGAGCCAACCGATCTTCATCGAGGTGGTGGACCCCCCAATCCAGGGCCGCCCGCCCGGATACAGAATGGGGGACGTCGGACGCTACACCGTCTCAGCCAAGGTCGAACCACGGGAAGTGACCGCTGGCAGCGCGGTGTCCGTAGTTGTCGAGCTCCGAGGTAAGGGCTTCCTGCCGACGTCCCTCGCAACTCCGGAAGCGGTTGGCGCGGAGTGGCTCGAACCCACCATGACGAGCAGTCTCTCCATCGACGGCGGGAAACTCGGTGGTTCTCGCAAGTTTCGCTATGTGGTTCGCCTGCAAAAGGCGGGGGTCATCGACCTCGGAATGCTTGAGCTTCCCTACTTCGATCCCGAACGGAACCGCTACGCCGTCGCGAAGGCCAAACTCGGCACGGTTCGAGTGAACCCGAGTCCTCGCTCCGACGGGGTTGTCGAAGACGGCGAGACCAAGGAGGACGAAGTCAGCCCGCTTCTCGCGCCACGAGGGGAGCTTGGACCGGTCTCGGCCGGAGAGCGCTACTTCGCAGAAAATCGCGGGTTCTGGTGGCTCATTCTGGGACTGCCGCTGGGCGTTACTGCCCTACGAAGCGCGACGGCTGTTGCTCGTCTCCTGCAACGCAAACGCGACGACCGCAGAGGATCGCAGTCTCAGTTAGCCAAAGCCGCGCTCCGCGAAGCCGAGGAAGCCCTCGTTCGCTCGGACCGAGCCGCAGCGGCAAGCGCGGTCGAACGGTGTCTCTGCGCTGCCACCGAGGACGCCACGGGCCTGAAGATCCGCGGAGTATTGCGACAGGAACTCGTCCGATCCCTGGAGGAGCGAGGCTTGCAGACGTCCCTGGCCGAACGCATCAGAGACACCCTCGACAAGCTCGACGACCTCAGATTCGCCGGAGATGACGTCGGGCTGCGCCCTCTGTTGGACGGGGTTCGCGAGCTGCTCGGTCTGCTTCGCCGCGCCGGAAGAGAGAAAGGACGGAGGCCGTGACGATCCGAGGCATACGCTCCGTCGGACTTGGTCGAACGGTGCCCGGTTTGATTCTCGCTGCATGCCTAGTCATCGCGGGTAGAGCCCACGCCAACGCTTCGCCGGCATCGAGCAATGCGGTGCTCTTCGAGCAGGCGGTGGCGGCCCTCGACGGCGACGCCCCAGAAAGGGCTGTCGATCTCCTCGAGCTACTTGCGGATCGGGGTTTCGAGCACCCGGACGCCAGCTACAATCGGGCCGTCGCGTACGCCCGCCGCGCGGCAGGCCCCCGCCGTCGAGCGGGAGACCTCGGGCGCGCTGCCGCCGCTCTCGAGGAGACCCTGGCGCTCCGGCCCTCCGATGGCACCGCAGCGGCTGCCCTGGAGAGAATCCGAGCCGAGATTACGCGCCGAAGCGTTCGCGCTGGCGAGCAGGTCCACGCGGCGAGTCCGAGCCCGGGACGCGCCTTGGCAGGCCTCTTGTCCGAGAAC
This sequence comes from uncultured Polyangiaceae bacterium, assembly GCA_964424695.1. Taxonomy (GTDB): domain Bacteria; phylum Myxococcota_A; class Polyangia; order Polyangiales; family Polyangiaceae; genus JAEWRL01. Next base: position 6,028 of record CAYRKE010000105.1, on the reverse strand, counting down.
GCCTGGGCAATCCTCACTCTCATCGGGTCATCTGCGATGGCGTTGGGGCTCGGCCTCTGGTGGTGGACGCGGCGTGCCACTTGGCGCCTCACAGGTAGCGTCAGTGCCATCACCGGGTTCGCGCTTCTCGTTCTCGCGGGCATGGGCACGCTCGCCAGCCGTCACTACCGTCTCACCACGAGCAAAGCGGTAGTCATCGCCGCTGGTGCAAGGCTCCTCGACGGCCAGGGTGCCCCCATCGTTCGGCGCGGCCGGAACAGCCTCGACAAGCTTCCGGAAGGAGCCCTCGTCTTCGTGACGGAGGAACAGGGAAATCTCCTCGCCGTCGAATGGGGTTCGGTCCACGGGTTTGTCATTGCGACCCAGCTGCGGCGGCTACCCCGGTAGCCACTCCGCCGATAATCCGGAGCACCGTTCGCACGGCCTCTCCAACGGCGGCCGACACTGGGGGACTGAGCCCGAACCGCGGGCACTGTGGACGCTCGATGGCGATGGCAACGATGCAGACTTGGTCGAGGCGAGCCAGACCCATTGCCTCCGCCAGTTGGAGGACTCCTCCGACTCCGAAACCGTGAGTCGAGGTCCGGTCGAGCGCCGCGAAGCCCAAGCGATCTGCCATCTCACACCGTATCGTGCCGGGCGGCCCGGCATCCACTGCCGCATCAACGATAACGACCCGCGCTTCCCCCTCGAGCAGGGGAATGAGCCCGCTCGGCTCGGGCACGCATACGAGACGAATCGACGCCGGAACGAGACTGCGCAGCCCATTGATGACCGCGAAACCCACTTCGTCGTCTCCTGCCCCTATGGCGCCGACACCAATGACCGTCGCACCGCGGGCCGAGGCCGACGAGGGGCCTTCAGCGACGAACGGCTCTGCGGCGAGTGAATCGAGTTGTCGTGCCCCACCAACAACTCGAGCACCGACCGGTGGACGGGATTCAGCATCCCTCGAACCGGGTCTCTCCCGCCCCCCAGATCGGGCTGGCTCGGCGAGCGCGCCAGGCTGGCGACCAGATAGGTGCTCTGCCGGCATACCTTACTCCCTTAGCGCTCCATTCTTGACCCGTTCTGGCATGATTTCTCCCAGTGTTTTCGAGGCCATCAGCGCCCAGGGGTCAGCCATCGAGCGCGAAACGCCCAATTCGGCTGACTGCCACTCGCTGACCGCTGATAGCCAGCGTCCTGTTTGGCTCCGGCTCCGCCAGCTCGGGAGCTAGTCCCAGCTCCGCTTGAACCGCAGAAAATGCACGGAGCAGCTAATGCAGGGATCATAGTTGCGAATCAGCTGCTCACACCTCAACGCAGCTTCCGAGTCGGGGAGCTCGATGACTTTCTGCGCGAGCTCGAAGAGATCCTCCTCGATACTCGGTTGATTCTGGCCGGTCGGCGCCATGATTCTCGCTGCCGTAATGGATCCATCCGATTCGGTAGAGTACCGGTGGTAGCAGATGCCCCGAGGCGCCTCCGTGCCGTGACCACCAGATCCAGCACGAGGACGAATGGCAACAGAACACTCCTCAGGCTGGTCATATGATTCAACAATGTCCTCCGCGATGGCCATCGCATGAACAGTCTCGAGCGCCCGCGCCGGAAGACTCAGGAAGCTGTTGCGCCACGGGAATGGCCGTCCTACTTCGTCCACAACTCTGGGCAAGAGGTCCTGGGCACGAGGATGGAGCTTCTCGTGGTTCAGCCACAGTCGCGCCAACGGACCAGTCGAGTATGCCCCCCTGGCCTTGGTCACGCAGTGGAGCGCGGTCGAGTGAGGCACGTGTCGCTCCTCGACGACGTCTAGGTACTCCTCCTGATCAACATCGATGCCCTTACTGGACTTGATACGTCCCAGGTTCATGGGGTACTCAGACTCGGGGCACAGCGCCATGAACTCGTA
>CAYRKE010000105.1:0-4034 GCA_964424695.1 uncultured Polyangiaceae bacterium | reverse complement strand
AAGTCCGGCAAGTGGAGCATGAACATGTGCAGCACGTGACTCTCAATCCACTCCCCGCAGTACAGCAGAGTCCGAAGCCGCCGCACGGTTGGACTGATCTGGTCAGACACCCCCATGGCCTTCTCGAGAGCGTGGCAGGCGCCCATCTGGTACGCAACCGGACAGATACCGCAGATGCGAGCGGTAATATCGGGAACCTCCGTGAAATCGCGACCGCGGAGAAAGGCCTCGAAGAAGCGCGGTGGTTCGTAGATCTGAAGTTCCACCCGCTCGACCCTGTTGTCCTTCATCGCCAGGTGCAGGGCGCCTTCACCCTCGACGCGGGCTAGCGCGCTCACTCGGATCGTACGGGTTCTACCGTTGTTCTCGCTCGAGACGCTCATGGTGATCGCTCGCTTGCTTAAAAGGTTCGAGGTATCCGTTGAAGTTGCGGAGGCGCCGCTTGATGTCGCGGTGATCGAGCCCCAGCCTCTCGAGGTTCTGGGCCAGAGCCCGAATGTTCGGTTGCTCCATGGGACCGAAGCATCCGTAGCAACCACGCTCGAGAGCCGGGCAGAGAACGCCGCAGCCAGCATGGGTGATCGGGCCAAGACAGGGGGTACCCTGAGTCACGGTAACGCAGGGCAGGCCACGGCGCTTGCAGGAGATACACAGACTGTGGCTCGGAATGTTAGGCTTGCGCCCAACCAACCGAGCGGTAATGAGCTCGAGGAGCTGGGCGGCGTTCACGGGGCAGCCCCGAAGTTCGAAATCCACGAAGACGTGAGAGGCGATCGGAGTCGCCGTCTCGAGCGTGCTCAGGTACTCCGGATTGGCGTAGACGGCGCGCGAGTATTCATGAACGTCGGCCCAATTCCGGAGCGCCTGGATTCCCCCCGACGTTGCACAGGCGCCGATGGCTACCAAGTACCTGCAGTCGCGGCGCGCCTGGAAGATCTTCTCCTCCTCCTCGGGAGCAGAGATACTCCCCTCGACGAGGCCGATGTCATAGGGTGGCGGCTGGATGTCCCTTCGTGCTTCAAGGAAGTACGCTATTTCCACCGCCCCAACAATATCGAGCAGATGTTCCTCGAGGTTCAAGAGCTGGAGCTGGCAACCGTCGCAACTCGAGAACTTGTATACCGCCAGCTTGGGCCTAGCGGCTGGGTTCACTGGAGGTTTCATCAGATCTCCTCCTTGGCGAAGATGTCGGCAATATCCGAGAACCTGAAGACGGGACCGTCCTTACACACGAACTTCGAACCATACTGGCAGTGGCCACAGCGCCCGAAACCGCAGTTCATGTTTCGCTCGAGGCTGACGTACACCTGTGACCCCGGAACGTGAAGCTGCAAGAAGCTCCAAGCCGCCACCCGGTTGAGAATCCGTGGCCCGCACACCATTACAATCGCACGCCCGGCGTTGACCTTAATCCGCCGTAGCAGGTTCGTAACCACCCCGACCGGACCCGCCCAATTGCCGGTGGCATTGTCGACCGTGACCAGAACGTCCACCCCCTGTGTCGACCACTGGTCGAGCTCGCTGGCGAAGAGCTGGTCCTCAGGGCTCCGGCATCCGTAGAGCAACACGATGCGGCGCACTCGGGCTCGATGCTTGAGCAGCCAATAGATCACGGGACGAATCGGCGCAAGCCCAATACCTCCTGCCATCAGCACGACGTCCTTGCCTAGGGTCTCTTCCACGGGCCAGCCCACTCCATATGGTCCGCGAATCCCAATGATATCTCCCACGCTCATCCGATCCATCGACCGCGTCACAGACCCAACGACGCGGACCGTGTGGGACAGTAGCTGCGGCTGATCGGCGTCCGAGCTGATGCTGATCGCAGCCTCCCCCACCCCTGGAACGTAGATCATGTTGAACTGGCCCGGCGACCATCGGTACTGCGCCCTTTCAGCCGAGTCCACAAGTTCTATCTCGTAGGTCTTGGTGTTCAGATTCTCGGCGCGCGCGCTGACGATGCGGGCCGATGAGGGAACCCAAGTGTCACAACCCACCCCACAAACCGACGCGCCCGTCGCCACGGATTCCGACATCACAGCTCCTCATGCGGTTCGCTACCGCCGGCACGAGCAGCCTCGAAAGCCGTTCGCAATGCCTCTGCCTCTTCAGTTATGTCGATGCCCACCGGGCACCACGTAATGCAGCGTCCGCATCCAACGCAGCCTTTCGTACCGAACTGCTCCTCCCAAGTATGAAGCTTGTGCCGCAACCAGTGACGATACCGAGCAGCGATAGTATTGCGCACGGGTCCTGCGGTGGTGTAGCTAAACTGATGGGTGAAGCACGACTCCCAACTGCGGGTTCGCGTCACCTTTGCTGCGGAGAGATCGCTCTCGTCGGTCACCGTGCTGCAGAAGCACGTTGGGCACACCATGGTGCAATTGCCGCAGCTCATGCAACGTCGAGCGATCTCGCGCCAACGGGGGCTCTCGATCAGCTCGGTCGCGGCTTTGCGCGCCATCTCGTCATGATGCAAGTGCTTTCCCATACGTTCCCGTGCACGCTCCAACTTCAGGTCCTCGAGCTCCATTTCCGCAGCCGACGGACTCCTCACGCTGAGCCGCTTGACTATTGCGTGACCGACATCGGAGCCCACGCGAACAACGAATCCCTTCACGAGCTCGGTGAGCGCCAGATCGAATCCCTCCTGCGCCGACGGACCAGTATGCATTGAGACGCAGAAGCATGTACCCCCTGGTCGGGTACAATTGACGACGATCATCAATGCGTTCTCGCGAGCCTGGCGATAGTAACCCTCTGATTCACACCCCCGAGCATGTGCGTGGGAATCAGCGCCGAAGACCCGATCTTGAATCCGCACCGCGGCGAGCTCACACGGGCGAATCCCGAGGAACGCGAACTTGGGGGCCACGGCAGGCCACTTCTCCACGGTGAGCCTGTCCGGGCCCACGCTGAGAGCAAACAGCTGCTGTCGCGCCGGAAAGAGGTGGCGCTTGGGGCTATCCGGACCAACAACATAGTCGAACAGTAGCCGCTCGTCGCCGTTCGAGATTCGATACCTTCCCGGCTTCTGCTCGTCCCGCACTCCGCGAGCAATCTGATGCACGCTTGTAATCGGTCGCAGGCCAACGATCCCATCGACCTTCGTGGGAGCCACGACCGTATATCCGTCATCATGCAGAGCCCGAAAGAGCTCGGCCATAGCCTCTTTCGGAAGGAATAGGCGTTCAGAGTCACTCCGTGCAGAAGCCATCGCGCACTCCTTTGACGTTGCCGATCAAACACGCAGTACTTCGCGCTGCGCGACCTCGGCCGCGCCTGCAATAGGGGACACGCACGCGAGCCACCCGCGTGTACCTCACGTCCGCCCCAACGCTCGACTCGGACTCTCCCGCTACCGTCACCCCGTCTCGCCGCAGGCTCCGTCGATCGCGGATCACCGACTCATCGGTCCGGGCTGCTACGAATGCGGCGCCCACCCTGCCGCCCGGCAAACCACCAGCGATGGGAATACTATCAGGGTCGAGGTCGATTGAGGGGGGTCATTCTGCTTCTCGGTGAAGAAAGTCAATCTGGCACGGTTCTTTCGGTTGCCGTCCGCGCCCATCCCCAACGTACCTTGATGCTTCGAATCGACGCCGAGAGCCTCCGTCGGGTTCCTGAAAGCAACGGCTCCGCCGGAACCGCGCCGCTGCAAGGCCAGGGCGCGGTTCCAGCGCCGCCCCTGGCGAGGTCTGCTCCCGGTTCGTCGCTCCGGGTTGTTGATTTGTCGCGACAATCAACCCGATTGCTGCTCCTGCGGCGGTGTGACACCGAGCGCTGCCCCGGTTGGCGCCCCCTTCGACCGACGGCAGGGCCATCGACACTTCGGTGACGCTTGGTTCACCGTTGACGTCGCTAGCGAGATCGCGGGACACGTCGAACCCGCAGACCAGGATCCAATGCCGGGCATAGCTCGGATGGAAGCCGCGCGCCGCAGTGATGCGATGAGGTCCGGCTGCCCTGCATTCGCGTCCCGCCGTTTGGGTGTGATGCACGCGCCACGAGAAGTCCCAGACTTGGATTTTTTC
>CAYRKE010000104.1:25714-27541 GCA_964424695.1 uncultured Polyangiaceae bacterium | reverse complement strand
GAGTGGATCGACCTCGGACGTCGATAGCTTCTCGCCCGGCGGAACGATTTCGTAGAGCGCGGTCACCCGGTGGCCTGCCCCAACTTCACCGGCGTCCTTGCGATCATCGTTGAAGTCGCGATCCTGCAGGGCTCGGTTCTCGTAGCCGATCAGACGGTAGGCCCCGACGCATGCTGGATTGAACTCCACCTGAATCTTGACGTCCTTGGCGACCGTGATGAGTGTGCCCGGGGGACCCCGGATGGGGAAGCCGAACCTGCGGCGCAAGCCGTCCCGAGAGAGATGAGGATGAACGCAGCGTGGGTGTTGGATTTCGTAGAGCCTCCTGGGGGGCAGGAGCACACCGCTACTGCCTCGCTGCTGCCCCAAACGAGAAGCTCACGCCAACCTTACACCGCATTCGACTCCAGACTGACTGTGCCAGCCTCCGGCCGAGCGGCAGAGTCATTCCCCCGAGCCGCCTCGCTAGAATCCCGGATCGTGAGTGTCCCAACCTACACTGGACGCGGACGGCTGCCTCGGCTTCTGCGTCTGGGCGACCGTCGAAGCAGACGACGTCGACGGGCTCGGTGATGTGCCCCCCTCTGCCGGAGCTCGTCGTGCTCGGCGGCTCGAAGCGACGGCCTGGACGCGTGAGTCAACTCCGCCCCCCGGTGCATCAGCCCCGGTGACATCCGGCTTCTGCATCAATGCGCGACCCGTCGAGTCTGCGGCCACGGCCAACGCCGCCACGTCACTCAACGGTGACGGCGTGGAGCCCTCCGCTCGACCAACACCCGACGCTTCCCGGGCGGGTGTGGCGGGGACCGCCTTTCGGTCGTCTGCAGACACGCGCCGGTGATGCGAATCCGATACGTCGATGTCTGACGCCACGGGAGACGCTGACCCCAGGTTTCCCGGAGGCGACTCGGGCTCTCCGGGTTCGGTACTGCGACCGGCCGTGTGCGCCGGAGCAACCAAATCGGGGGGAGCTAACGGCGGCGCGCTCCGCGGACGATCGACCTGACTGGCGGCCCCCTCCCGCGATCCCCCACGGGCTCCACTATCGTCGGTCGGCGCAAGGAGCAGCGCAGTGACGACGGCTGCAGCTGTTGCCGCCCCGACAGCGACAGTGACGAGCGAACGGCGCTGACGAAGCTGAGTATCGATCAGCGCACGTCGGACGCCGGTCAGGGTTTCCCCGTGCAGGCTCCCCGTGGCTCCGCCGCCGGCGAAGACTCGACGGAAGGCAGGCAACGCCCGGAGCGCGGGACTGGTGTTGGAGTGCGTAGGTCTCGAGCGCTCGTTGTCGAGCTGCATGGCGCGATCAATCTCGACAGACGCGGAGGCCGGAGTGGGTGTCTGGGATTCTGCAGTGCGCCGCGGTGGTGCATGAGGCGGAAGCGCCACCATGCTGCCGGAATGCGGTGGATCGGACGACGGTGCTTTCCCCTCCTTCTTGGCCGAATCCTCCGAATCGAGCGCGCGGCGATACGGCATCGACGATCGCGGTCGCTGGAGATTGGGACCGGGCGGACGCAGAGTGGGTGGTTCGCTGTCCGCGGCATCCGTCGACTCGGGCGATGGCCGCACCGTGCCGCCCGCTGCGGCAGGGCGGGTGCTCGAGGTGTAGACCACGGTCTTCTCGTCGTCGCTCGAGTCCGGGTGCCCGCTATGCCTCGCCTTCCGCATCTGCGCCAGGTGCTCGCGCGAAGGCGGAGCAGAACGTCGTCCCTGCGTGGGAGCCGCCGACGCGACTCCTCGTTCGCCCCCCGTGGGGGAGGAAGACTGCGGATTCCGCTCCTCGTGGGCGGCCGGCGATCCGCGCTCGGCACGCGTGAGGAGAGC
>CAYRKE010000104.1:22228-25614 GCA_964424695.1 uncultured Polyangiaceae bacterium | reverse complement strand
GGCTCGGAGTGTCGCTCCTCCTGAACTGTCGGCAACCCTCGTTCGGTACTCGTGAAGAGGGGGGGCCGCGAGTGCAGCGCCTCCCTCGGGCTCGGTAGCGCGACCCCTTCATGGTCGTTCCCGGAGTCGTGTGCGTGCCGCAGTGCGTCGAATACCACCGTAGGCTCGGAGTCATCATCCACGGTACTGGGTTCGGGCGCGGCAGCCGAGATCACGGGAGAGCAGGGAGTGTGGCGAGGCGCCGAATCGATGTCAGTGGTCTCGTCCTCTCCCACCTCGAGCAGCAGCGGGGACGGAGCACTCTGCCGATCCGCGTGGCCGCCAGGATCCGTATCTCGAATCGTGGACGCTGACGCGAGCGGCGAATCGATCGCGCCCGATGGCGGACTCCCTTTCTTCACGCGAGGGCCGGCCGCGACACTGTCGTCCAGTAGCTGCTCGAAAAGGGACACCTCCCCCGCTGGGTCGATCGCCTTGGCCAGCTCCGGAACGCTGCCCAGCGGCACCCAATCCCGCATCCCATCGCGCCACACCATGGTGGACCGAGAGATGAGCCCGGTTCGACAGTCGTCGATCAGCTCGCGCTGGGATATCTCTCGCAGTCTGCCGCACACCTTCGCGTGCCACGACCGCACATCGGGTGAGCTTCCTCGGTGTTGGTCCCTTCGATTGTTCGACATCGACGAAATTGGGTGAGGCTGGGAGACGGTTGGCTGGAATGCGACATAGTCACACTGTATTCGGCCCGCTTCAGCATGGCCGAACCCCAGTGCCCTACTGCCACCCACTTCCTACCACTGATTTGGCCGGGGACACACCGCCGCGAGCGACGGCAGACACACTGGCGATAGCCAAATCCGCCTTAACGGTGCCGACGCCCCGACAGTGCCGAGTTCGTCATCGGACCATGCGGCCGATTCGCATGCCGATAGAATCGCACAACCGCCCGCGACGGACGCCTCGCGGTTCAGTCTCGCCGTTCGCCGTACCCACGAGCTGCCAGTCCCGAGGATCCCTGTCCCGACTCCCCCAGCGGAAGGAGTGCCCTGCGCACTGGCTCGGGACCTGGATGGAGGCTTGTCCACCATGCAAGGGGCGAATGGATACCTCCGCAGCTCGTGCGCCTGACCGGATGTCGAGAGGGTGCCCTGATGTCACTAGCACGGCAGAAACGGCATTGCTGGTTAGCAATACTGCCGAAGACTTGTCTGAGAAGACGCCCGCTCACCTCGTAGGACACGAAAGCGCCGTAGAAAGCGACAACGTCGCCAGCCTCGAGGGCACCCACGTTGGGCGCAGGGGTCGCCAGCGAGCCCGCGTGGCCACGCAGAAAGCGACGGAGCGAGTGAGGGACGAAGCGACAGAATCGTGCTAGAAGGAACGGCACTGTGCTGCTGGAATGCCCCATCTGTGGTCGGAAACTCGACGTCGCGGAGGACTTCAAGACCCGCCCATTCTGCTCCGCCCGGTGCAAGAAGGTGGACCTGCACAACTGGCTCAACGCAGCGTACAGGATTTCGGAACCCTTGGAGTTCGGAGAGGCAGAGGCCGAACTGCCCCGCGACGATTCGGGCACCGACGCTCCGGCGGACCGCCAGCACCAGCCGAACTGAGGCTGTGCGTGCATTGATAGTCCCCGAGAGCCCGCCCTGCCCCGAGCCGCAGGTCGATGAGCGTTTGAGGCCCCGGTGACCGTTGATCCGGGGCCGCTCTGCGCGGCAGCCGCAGCGAACACCGGAGCGGAGAATCACGTGAGGACGAACGCACCGGGGCACAGCGGCCGCTCCCCAAACGCCCCCCACTCGGGCCCTGCTCGAGTGGCCCCCCGCACCGTGGCGCCTCACGTGAGACAGATGGCGGCCGGTCCCCCATGTGCGGCGCGAACAAGTACGCTTGGGGCTCGATTCGTGGCAGAACCCCCCGAACCGACTAACCTTGCACCGCCATGACTGACCGAGTGCTAAGAGCGATGACGGATGACTCGATGTTCCGCGTGGTCGTTGCGGAAACCAGTGCAACCGCCCGCGAGATCGTATCACTCCAGAAGGCCAGACGCCCCACCGCAGACCACTTGGCCAACCTCGTCACCAGTTCAGTCCTCTTCCGCGAGACGATGTCTCCCGACCTGCGAGTGCAGTGGATTCTGAGGGATGTCGACGGGAGAAGCACCATCATCGCGGACGCGCACCCCTCTGGCGCCGCGCGAGGAATGCTGAAGCTCGCTGACGGGACGACTGAGCTCGATCTCATGCGGGGAACCTCTCTACAGGTGATGAGGACGCTGCCGGACGGACAGCTGAACCAGGGAGTCGTGCAGCTCGACGGGACATGCGGCATCGCGGATGCGTTCATGCTCTACATGCAGCGATCGGAGCAGATCGAGAGCGCCGTCGCCGTGGGCGCCCAATTCGAGGGCGACAACCTCACCAGAGCTGCTGGTTTCGTTGTTCAACTCCTCCCTGATCTGAACCGTGCCCACTTGGCCATCATGCTCGAGCGCCTGCGCGACTTCGAGCACCTCACGGGAATCCTCTCGGCGGAGCGATTCGACGCCTCTTGGCTGCTCCGCGAACTGCTGTGGGGCATGCCGTACACCCTCACTGGGGAGAGCGAGGTCAGGGCCGAATGCTGGTGTAGCGAACTGCGCGTCATGAGCGCATTGGCTACTCTGGGTCGAGAAGAGCTCGAGAGCCTGGCCCGCAGCACCACTGTTCTGGAGATCGACTGCGACTACTGTCGCCAACACTACGAGATTTCTCCCGGACGGTTGAGGGGGCTACTCTCGGAGAGCTGAAGCCTGCAGGCTGTCCGAATACGTGTCGCTTCCGGCACGGCAGAGCTCCCCCAGCAGCTGATCCGAAGCCCGTTCATCCGGCAACCAGCAGCTGCGGTGGCGTGGCGTGAAAGCCCAGAAGCCGCCCAGTAGTGGGCCGCCACACACAGAACAGCGGCAGAGCGCGCGCTCCGCGGCTGCGATCCCCGCCACCAAGAAGGGCAGAAAAGCGGGCAACACTTTGAGAACGAACGGCGTTGCCACCGGCGCGAATAGCAACCCCGCCAAGGCGAGCAATGGGGCCGCAACGCTGGCCCCATGAAACACCCAAGTCGCAATGGTGAAGCGGCGAAGGATTGCCAGCTCGGCGCCAGAAACACACCGCGAGACGACGCCGCTCTGCGCTGCACCCCAGATATCACTATCACGAAGACCCTCGGCACGGTCAGCCGCTGCTGCCACGCCTAACAGCCCACCGTGACGCGCCTCGAATGCGACGTTGCCGCTCACCAAACCCATTCCGAAGTTCGAGATTAACCCTCCATGAGGGACTCCTGAAGACCAAAGAAAGGGCTAGTCTGCCTCATGGGCAAACCGGCCAGACAACCCCTTC
>CAYRKE010000104.1:0-22128 GCA_964424695.1 uncultured Polyangiaceae bacterium | reverse complement strand
AGACCAAAGAAAGGGCTAGTCTGCCTCATGGGCAAACCGGCCAGACAACCCCTTCACCCAGACAACCCCTTCACCCAGACAACCCCTTCACCCAGACAACCCCATGGCCAGGTCGCCTTCCGGCGCACGCTCTCAAGTCAGCGGCCCGGTGCCCATGGCACCCCTTGCGCTCCCCCCGCACAAGATGATCGCGCAGGCAGCCAGGCGAGTGCTATGGCTCAATAGCGTGGCCGAATTTCATTGTTTGACTTGCGGGGCAGCGTTCTCGGTATCTGAGCAGGCGCTGTCCAAGTACCCCGGCTGGAAGCCGAAGCTTTGCTTGAAATGCCGGAACAAGGACACGGCCATGCGCCCTGCAGCAAAGCGACCGGTGCGACGCTCGCCGAAGGTCCAGCCGTCGAGGGAGGCCGATCTCACCCTCGAGGAGGTATTGGCAACCTTCCGTGACGGGCCTGTAGACGGCGTGTTCACGGACGGGGCTGCTGATCCCAATCCGGGTCCAGGGGGTTGGGGAGCGGTTCACGTGCGGGGAAACCATGTCCTAGCGCAGGAGCACGGCCACGAACCACTCACAACCAACAACCGAATGGAGCTGACTGCCCTGCTGCGCGGATGCGCACTCGTCCCCCGAGGAGAGAGAGCCACAGTCTATACGGACAGTCAGCTCTGCGTTCAGACGATCAACGAGTGGGCTCCGGGTTGGGAAGCGCGCGGCTGGAGACGCAAAAGCGGCCCCATCAAGAATCTGGAACTCGTCCAGGAGCTCTACCGCGAGTTTCAGTCACGCCCCGAGCTCACACTCACCTGGATCGCAGCGCACTCAGGCAACCGCTGGAACGAATACGCCGACGCACTGGCAACGGCCTATCGACGCATGAAGGTATAGCCGGAGGACGCAGGTGAGCTTAGGCGTGCGTTTGCGTCGCTTGGAATCCCCGTCGCATTGGGCCATTCGCCGCCTTCGTGTCCCGTCGGGGTCAGCGGACACGGCGTGGGCGCCGGATGAGCCCCCCCAACAACTGTCGGCAGGATGCGGTCCGCGATGGGGCGGCCGAGACGCTCAACGCGTCTTGACTCGCTTCGCTGCCGCCTTGGTTCTCACCGAGCGGTCGAGAAGCGTTGCGTAGGTCCGCGGTGAGAGGCTCAGCTTGCCCTCCACCCAATGGCGCATGGCAGGAACCAGTTCGTCCTCCCAAACATCGCAGAGCCGGAGAGCAAGGAACTCGTCGTAAAGCCCCCCCCACACGCCATCGAGCTTCTCGAGCAGCAGCATGCGCTCGAGAAAGCGCTCTTCGGTTTCGGCAGCCGTAACTTCCGGCATTCGCACCCCGGAGAGCGCAAAGCGCATCGCGTCGAACGTGAAAGCGAACTCGCACTCGTCCGCTATCACGCGCAGGGCCGCCTTCACCGGAAGCTTGCCTTGCTGCAGCGCCGCGGTAGCCTCTGCCCCCGTGCTGGGAGCCATGCCGCTCAGCGCCGTCTTCTCCGTTGGAGCAGCGCACAGGGCGAGGACGAGACGCGAATCGAACCACACGTCGACGTGCCGGCCATCATCCAGCTCGAACGTGCCATCGAACAGCTCGACCTTGAACCACAGCCACGTGAGAAACTCCACGCCGAGAAACCTGGTAGTCTCGATGCGATCGACGAGATCCATTAGTCCTTCCTCACCGGAGGAGCTGCGCAGAACACTGTCTGCTGTGCTCCGTTGAGAGCGGCCTTCTGCTCAGACGAGAGGCCTCGCTCCAACGCTGCAACGTAGGGGCTGTCAGCCGCGAGTTCCAGGGCGAACGTCGCCTCAAAGAGCGCGGCCAGACGCTCCTGAACACTCTTCGATTGGCACCAGAAGAGGGCCGTCCCCCGATCCAGATTCCAGCTGAAGTCGTAGCACTGCATCTGGGGCAGGAGCTGTTTCTTCAGTGCCAGGGCGACCTTCGCCTTGAGCTCCTTCTTCTCGGTCCGCCCCAGTCGCTCTTCGCCCTTCTTCGCCAGCAGGGCACGCTCGGCTTCGGCCAGATGCGCTGTGGCCAACGCGCCGGGTATGCGCCAACGATCGACGCGGAACGCCAAATTGAGGTAGGACCCGCAGAAGACCCCCTCGTGGCGCAGTTCGAGGTCGAGCGGACTGCCAACACCGCACCAACCGTAGCGCTCCTCTTCGTCAGCATCCGGAGTCAGCGGTCGGAACACTCGGTGCCGAATCCTCCTCATGAACGAGTTTCTGTGATCGTCGGGCAGCTCTCCGCGAACGTAGAACTTGGTGAAGGTGAGGGAACCAGCAAACGCACCCACTGAGCGAACTCCTGTCGAAGACGCGGACCTCTGTCACCGATGTCGGCGCAGTGCAAGCCATTCGACCTTCTGGCCCATCAAGGCTCGATGCAGAATGGCACTGGTTGAGCGCCCTGAGGCCCGGCTCCCGCGGGCAGGTCTCGTTCCAGCTAACTGGCCCCCTCCATCGCAGTGCCCAGCACATGGGATTACATTATCGCACATAATCCACGCATGATGCTTCAGCTGCGTTCCTCCGAACCGATCCGACCCTACCCCGCAACCGATTAACCGACCCCCCCGGGTCGACTCAGGGTGCGGCCGGTGAGTCCGTTGCCAACGCGAAGTCCCAACGCGCCTCCACATGTATGAGACCATGGCGAAACTCACGCCCGAGAGGCGTGTACCGGGTGCGGTCGTCGGGTGGGGGCCATCGGATGGAAGCACTGGGCTGCGTTGACTCTCCCGTGGACCAGCGGCTCGGTCACAGCGCTGACTTGCTGGACTCGCCTGATACCTGGCTGGCTTGGGTCAACGTCTCTTGAAGGCGTTTTGCAGCCGCGGTGCTCGCGCAGTCGCTGTGGCATTTGGCCTTTGAGCCTGCCCGGGTGGTGACAGCCTGCCTCGTCTTGTTGGCCAGGCGGTCCAGCTCCTCTGCACTCAGGACCCCTCGTGCTTCGAGAATGGCGCGCTGCTCAGCCGTGAGCGCCGGGGAGTGCTCCACCTTGGCGCGCTGGAATCCATCGGCCTTCCCGCTACCGAACGCCGCGATCTCCTTGCTGATGCGCACCGCACACCAATCGTGCCCGCACATGGCACAAAAATCGGTGTCGACGTCGAGGTCTTCGTCGTGAAACGCACGCGCCGTGTCTTCGTCGAAGGCAAGCTCGAAGTGCTTCTCCCAATTCAGCGCCGCTCGCGCCTGGGTGATCGAGTCGTCCCAATCGCGAGTCCCCGGGATCCCCAGCGCGACGTCCGCGGCGTGGGCCGCGATCTTGTAGGCGACACACCCCTGCTTCACGTCCTCACGCTTGGGCAGCCCCACGTGCTCCTTCGGTGTGACGTAGCAGAGCATCGCAGCGCCGTGATATGCCGCAGCCGTGGCGCCGATCGCACTGGTGATGTGGTCGTATCCTGGAAACGTGTCGGTAACGAGGGGGCCCAGCACGTAGAACGGCGCTCCGTGGCACAGGTATCGCTGGAGCTTCATGTTGAACTCGATCTGATCGAATGGAACGTGTCCGGGCCCTTCGACGATTACCTGGCATCCGTGGCGCCACGCTCGCTCCGTCAACTCCGCCAAGGTCTCGAGCTCTGCCAGCTGCGCTCTGTCGCTCGCGTCCGCAAGCCCTCCCGGCCGGAAGCCGTCGCCAAGCGAGAAGCTGACGTCATATTCCCGCATGATGTCGCAGATCTCGTCGAAGTGGGTGTACATCGGGTTCTGCCGGCCACACGCCAGAATCCATTTCGCGAGGAGCGACCCCCCTCGGCTGACTACGCCGATCAGACGGTCCTTCACCAAGGGAAGATGCTCTCGCAGAACTCCGGCGTGGATCGTAAAATAGTCGACGCCTTGCTGTGCCTGTTGCCGAAGCGACTCCAGAATCACCTCGGGCGTCAGGTCCTCGATCTTGCGTCCAAGGATCATCGAGTAGATCGGCACGGTGCCAATCGGAACGCTACTGTGTCGGATGATGGCATCCCTACAAGATACCAAATCCCCGCCGGTCGAGAGATCCATGACCGTATCGGCTCCCCACCGCTCGGCCCATAAGAGTTTCTCCACCTCTTCGTCGGTGCTGGATGAGATGGGGGACGCACCCATGTTCGCATTGATCTTCGTGCGCGACGCCCGTCCGATCGCGGCCGCGTCGAGCCGGTGTCCCAGATGAACGCGGTTCGCCGGGATGATCATGCGTCCGGCGGCAACCTCGTCTCTCACCTGCTCGGGCGTGAGGTGGGGCTCCCTCTCGGCAACCCGACGCATTTCCGGTGTTACGGTACCGAGACGAGCGTGCTCGAGCTGCGTCTTCGGAACGAAGCCTTCCGGCGCGATCGCGAACCGCCCCTCGCGACGCCAACCCGTGGGCAGGAAGTCCCACGCGGTCTTGTCGCTCAAGGGCGGCATGCCTGGAGTGTCCGGCGAGGAATAAGTGCGGGGGCCCCCGATGTCCGGAGCGAGCGCAAAAGACCCGGGATTCGTGCCAGCCGCCAGAGCAGCGGGGCTGGATGCTCCGCGGAGCGGCCATTGCCAACGAGTCATCATTTCTCCTGAGCGTGTGTCCATCGTTCTGTCGGACAGACGACCGAAGCTCACGCCCAGTGAGCGCTGCTTCCCTACGCCGGTCCGAACCGGATCAGGTTCCACGGGTTCTTCTCAGCGTCCGGTCAATCCGGGCGCGCCCCGAGCGACCGGGCTACCATAGCGCCGCGGGTCGGCACGCGTAAGGGCTCGACACACAGGCCGGTGGAAACCGTACCCCTCTGGCGGTGCCCTGACCAGCTAATGGGTCAGATGACGAGGTCCTCGATGAGTCGTGCGACCGGGAACCATTGGAGACGCCACCAGCCGCATCGCCCGCAAAGAGCCGGGACGATGCCAAGTCACACCGCGCCCCACCGCACGCTGCCACTGCACCGACACCCCTTGGCGAGCGTCGTCGACAAGCAGAAGGCGCGCGCCTGATGTGCGCGTGCGGCACTCACCCAGCGCGCGTGTCTGGGTCAATGGTTTCGAGGACGACCGCAACCCACGCACACATACCCCACGGAGCGCTGCGCGTGATGTCAGCGAGCTCACCTCAAGAGCTGTGGATTGCGCAGCGAAACCACTGATAGAGTCGTTCTGCTCACTCTGGAGGACCGCCTATGTATCACGCCGCCAAGCTCGTCGCGTTCACTGCTTTCTTGGCAGTGTCATCCAGCGTTGGTGTCGCTCGAGCCCAGACGTGGACGAACGGTCAAGAAACCCCGCGAATGCTCGATTTGGTCGAGATCGATCGGTGCGGCGAGGGAGGCTGGCCCTTTGGAAATGAAGACGTCGCTGGCGACGGTACTCAACTTCTCACCGCTGAAGAGGCGCGTCACGATCTCCGCAGCGTCTACGCGAACACGGATTCGGGCCGTTTCTGGCTGCGGATCTACGTCTCGGCCAGCGACACACCGCCGGACACGCTGACCGCCTACCTCTTCGTCGACGCGGACGGGAACAGCTCGACGGGCGGACCAGCAACCGGTGAAGAGCTGGATCCACGACTGAGCGAGGATCCTTCAGCCGGAGGATACGAGTATGCGGTCGCGATGCCAGCTGCCGATACTGCTCCAACCGTGTGGAGCTGGAATGAAGCGGCGGGCACCTACGGCGAGGCCCAGGTGACGCCCGCTCAAGCTTCGCTCGAATGCGCTCAGGATACCGACCCCCTGCTGATCGGTGACGACATTCACGGCTACGTTCAGCTGGAGATCGAATCGAACGTGATCGACGTCGCCGATGCTTGCGGAGTCGATTTGTTCGTTCGCTCCACCAGCGACAGCGCTGCCGTGGAACCGGGTGACCTGGAGCTGGGCGACAAGAGCGCGTGCGTGGCGCCGGATGCGAATTCTGATCGGATCCCGGATCCTTCGGTACCGCAGGAATGCGATTCAAGTGACGACTGTCCGTGGAACGGCCTCTGTGTCGACGGCAATTGCCTCTTGCCTCGCGGCTGCGACAGTGCCCGAGACTGCGACTCGGACGAGATTTGCACCGTCGACGGGCACTGTGTCGTGGCCGGGGGGGCTGCGTGTGAGACAGCAGCGGACTGCGATGGTCTCATCTGCGACGATGGGGAGTGTGTCGCGTGCGTGCCTGACGCGGACGAATGCGACGCCGACTCTGTGTGCGGTCCGGACGGTCGCTGCGTACCGGCGTCCGGAATCCAGGGAACCGGAGGTCGGGGCGGTCAAAGCGCCGAAGGAGACCACGCCGGAAACGCCGGTATCGCGCTGGCAGAAGACGAAGAGGTCACTGGCGGAGCGTTCCGATGCTCTGTGGAACCCGCGCAGAGCGCGGCCACCCCGCGCCTCGCCGTACTGGTCACCCTCGGCTTGCTCGGACAACGCCGACGACGGCGGGGCACAGCCGCCAAGTGTCCTACTACCCGCAACGCCTGAACCATGAAGCGTGGACCCTATGCGAAGCCTCACCCGCACCCTCGTCCTCCCGAACGAAGAAACCGGACCACGGCGCGATAGCTGCCGCGTCTCCCCCGCCGCGCCCCAGGGTCGCCACACCGCGCCCAGGGTTCTACCGCCGTGGATCCGAGCTCATTGGCTGGCAAGGGCGTGCGTGGGGCTCCTCGGTGCGTTGGCTCTACTGGCATTCTCCGGGCTCTCGAGCGCCCAGGTGGATGCGGAGCGCTTCAAGCCCGCAGCAACGCCGGACGGCTGGGTCAACGCAGAAGGGTCGGGATTGCGCAGTCCCGCCGATCCCTGGGAGCTCGGTCTCGTCCTCAATTACGCGGTCAATCCCCTCGTCATCTCGGATGAAGACGGCAACGTGACGTCACAAATCGTCGGCGCGAGGCTCGGCGTCGACGTGCTCGCTTCCTTCACGATCGCAAAGCCGTTCACGGTGGGCCTCGACCTACCGGTCTTCATGGCTCAACGCGGAGACTACGATCCGTCCTTTGCTGGCATCGGCGACGTGCGCATCGTCCCCAAGCTCCAACTGCTCGATGACCGGGTCTCGCCCTTGGGGATCGCGCTGGTCGCCGAGCTCAGGGTCCCTACCCACTCTGGTGACTTCTCCGGCGGTGCGCGCAACGTCACATTCGTGCCCAAAGCTGTCTTCGATCATCGGTTCGCGAGCGGCATTCGACTCGGCTTCAATGTGGGCGCGGCACTGCGGGAGCGTGCCTTGTTCGCCAACGTCGAGGCAGGTCACGAATTCGTCTACGCTGCTGCGTTGGGCTATCGGATCGGTGGATCCGGCGGCGACACGGAGATAGGCATCGAGTTCGACGGCGCCGTTGGCCTGGCCGCTGCGGACAAGGAAGAGCTGCCTCTCGAGGGGTTCGCCTACGTTCGCCACGATCTCACTCCCGAATGGGAGATCATGGGCGGGCCCGGAGTCGGCCTCGTTCCGGGCTATGGTGTTCCAACCTTCCGAGTCTTCGCGGGGGTCCGCTACCGCCCCACGTCCCATGACCAAGACTACGATGGGATCTCGGACGACGAGGATGCGTGCCCGGATGTCGCCGAGGACCGTGACGGCTATCAGGACGGCGACGGCTGCCCCGAAGAGGACCCTGACGCCGACCACGATGGCGTACCAGACTGGGACGACGAGTGCCCCACCGAACAGGAGACTATCAACGGAGCGGACGACGATGATGGCTGCCCCGACTATGGCGATCCCCGGGTAATCTATGAAGAAGGCCGGTTCCGGATCCTCGACCCGGTGCATTTCGAACACGGGTCGTCGGAAATCAGCGAGGACTCCCATGAGCTACTGGACCAGGTCGCCCTCACAGTGAAAGCCCATCCGAGCCTCCGCGTCAGAGTCGAGGGGCACACGGATGACACCGGACCCGCCGACGTCAACCAGAGGCTCAGCCAGGAGCGCGCCAACAACGTCAAACGCTACCTCATCAACAGGGGGGTCAGCGCCCGTCGGCTCGACGCCAAGGGATATGGCGAAGAGAAACTCTTGGTGCGAGGAACGAGCGATGACGCCCGCTCGTCAAACCGGCGGGTCGAATTCATCGTGACCGAGTAGCCCCCCGGAATCTGGCGGCAAATGGTTCACCGAGAGATGAACCCGCCCATACAGGTCCACTGATGATCAGCGATGTCGGCGCTCGTTTTCGCGCGCCGCTGGCGGACTCACCGCGCACTTTGCTCCGGAAAGCATCAGGAAGTGCGGCCTGAGCGGAGAGTGGGTGCTCCGGTCCTCCACGACTGCGTTCGGGTCGACACCGCCGGCCCCCACTGTCCCGGCTGAACGCCCTGCGGTCGCCATCAACAGTCTGACCATCCAGTCGCAACACCGTCGATGACGCTTCCTACCTCCCCCATCGCGCTTGGATATCGAGGGGGTGAAGCGCGAACCTGAAGGATACTTTCACTAAACAATCTGTACACTTAACATGTACGTGGGGAGTTCGATGGGATAGCGCTTCCTCAATTGGAGCGGTCCTGCCCCACCGTATTTCATGCTGAGCAGAATCGCGTCCACTGTGCCGGAGCGCTGCCCGAAGCACATCGAGACAGCCCCAGTACCCCGGTTCGGGCGAAGTCCGCCCGCCCCATGGCGGATGGAGCGCCGCACCACATTCACGCGACCGGCACCCGAGATCCGAAACCGAATGCCCACTCCGGACCTGACCGGGCTATAAGTGCGGAAACCATGACCGGTTCGGATCGATGCGCAGGATTTCGCTTCGGCCAGTTCGAGCTGGACACGCGAAACCGCACTTTGAGCCGCAATGGCACCGAAGTCAGCGTTGAACCCAAGGTCCTGGAGTTCCTCACGTACCTCGTGCAGCACCGAGACCGACTCGTAACCCACGATGAGCTGCGTAGCCACCTGTGGCCTGGCATTGTCGTCGCGCAAGCGTCCATCGGACGGCTCGCAAAAGAGGCCCGGAAGCTGGTTGGCGACACTGGAGAGGACCAACACACGATCACCACGCGCCGGGGCTATGGCTACCGATTCGTGGCGCGAATCGAGGAGTGCCCCACACCGAGCACCGAGGTCGATGCGACTCTGGGACAGGCCAACGCGCTTTGCCTGGATGAGCAGGACACATCGAACACCACGGTGGTCGAATCCCGAGATGGCGCACTCTCTCTGTCGATTCAGTGGCTCTGCCCACAAGAGTTCACCACAAGGCTCGATCGCGATCATGCCCTCATCGTTGGACGGATTGAAGGATGTGACGTGGTGCTGCCCGGCGCCGCCCTCTCGCGGCGACACGCACGCTTGTTCCCAGATGGCCCGCTGTGGCTCATCGAGGATCTGGACAGCAGCAACGGCACATACGTGAACTGCTCACGGATTCGGCGTGCGCCGCTCGCGCCGCAGGATGTCATCCGCCTCGGTGACTCGGTCGGAGTCGTGGAGGCGGGCCGCTTAGACCAGAGCATCTGTTTTCGAACACTTGCGCTGGATCTGGTCGGGGGGCGGACCCTCGAACGCACCCTCACTCCAGCCTGGCAGCTTGCTTCCAGTCCGCATCCCATCAACCTCTCCGGGCCACCCGGAGCTGGTAAACGAGCCGCGGCAGCAGCAATCCACGCTCGGAGTGAGCGTCCTGGTGCGATGGTCGAGGTGCGTGCTCACGACCTCGTCGAAGGGAGCGGAACTTCTCCCATTCGGCGAGAAGATCAAGCTCCGCTCATCCACGACTACTGGCAGCGTGCGTTGAGGGGGACACTACTCCTGCACGATGTGAACGAGCTGCCTCCACAGCATCAGGATGACCTCGTGCAACTCCTGCGCCTGCACAGTGCCGATCCGAGCGCACCGCGCTGCATCTCGACATCGACGCTCACACTGACTGACGCCGTGGGCCGAGGAGCGCTAAGCCCCGTCCTGTTCGAACTGCTGCATGGGCTCGAAGTAAGGATACCCTCGCTGCGACAACGCACGAGCGACATTCCAAACCTCTTTCGCCATTTCTTACGCGAACAGCTGACTTCTTCCCCGCCCGAGCTCAGCGCGCGCTTCATCGAACGGTTGTGCACCTACAGCTGGCCGTCGAACGTGCGTGAGCTCCGAGCGCTAGCCAGGGAAGTGCTGCTCACTCACGAACAGGCAACCAAGCTCGACGTCGATAACCTGCCACCATGGCTGAGTGCAGCCCTCGACGCCCCCTTGCGAGCGAGCCAGCGGGACTCGACCGCATGATCGTCCCCAGACTGCTGAACTCTGGAGATATCGTCGCGGACCGGTACGAAGTACTGCACCTGATGTACCGCGGCAGCATCAATAACGTCTACAAAGTCCGGCACCTGCTCAGCGGCGAACCGATGGTACTCAAGTGCCTGGCCTCGAAGTTTGCCTCTGACGAGCCAATGCAGCGCCGGTTGCGGCGCGAAGGCGAGGTCCTCGCGCACCTCAGGAGCCCTCACATCGTGCGGGCCGCCGACTTCGGAACGACGGCAGACGGCGCCCCATTCCTCGTGCTCGAGTACCTCGAAGGCTCCGACCTCGGTGCGCTACTTGCGGAGGGCCGCCTCGGAGTCCGCCGCTCAGTGGAACTGGTCGCCCAGGCGTGCGAGGGGATGGCCGCAGTGCATGCGGCGGGCGTCGTCCACCGGGACATCAAGCCGTCGAATCTCTTCGTGTGTCGGACTCTGGAAGGATTCGATTGGGTCAAGGTTCTAGACTTGGGGATCGCGAAGGTATCTGAAGGTACCCTGCTCACCATCCGCAACAGCGTGATCGGCACGCTGAACTACATGCCACCGGAGCAGCTCCGCGATGCCGACAGCCTCGATGCGCGGGCCGACGTGTATGCTCTCGCGTCCGTGCTCTATCATTGTCTCGCGGGAGAACCCCCTTTCGTGGCGAATTCGCCCCATCGGCTGATGCACGAGATACTGTACGGCAGGTGCACACCGCTCTGGCAACGGAGCCCCAACGTTCCCATCGAACTCGCCAATCTGGTTCATCGGTGCCTGAGCCGGGAACGGCTGGAACGTCCAGGATCCGTGGTGGAACTGCAGCGGCTTCTTCATCCGTTCAGGCCCCTCCGCACCGTGCCCCCCATCTCCGGCGAGGCCATCGCGAGCAGCCTGCACGGGCGATACGGCCCCGATGGCCGCCCCCAGCTCGACCCCTCCGCGGCGACCTCTCACCCAGTTCCCGACACGTTGCCGATCGGAACCCTTCGCGACGGCCCTGGCCAATGGCCCCCAGCGCCTTCGGCTACCAATCTTCGACCTGCCCCAACGGCAAGCCAAGTACTCGCACATCCGGTGACCTGGATCATGATCTCGCTAGCAGTCGCGTTCGGGTTTGCCCTCGCCTTGGCTCTGGAATGGCTATTCTGGGGAGGGTTCATGCGCGGAGAATTCAGAACCACGTACTCACGCGAGCCCATGATGCCCGGAGACCTGGCACTACAGCCGGAGACGTGTCTGAGAGGACGCCCGCCGATCTCGACTTCCGGCTTCGTTTCGCGGCAGTGGGACTAGGCACAGGGCACTCGGTCGTGTGCCCCCACGTACTCATGCGCGCCGATGGTCCCTAGTACTACTGCCCCAGATACGCGCGATCGGCACAACAGGGGCAGTTCGTTCGAGAATAACTAGAAATTAGCGACAGGAAACCGGGAACGCGAACCAGAAATGCAGAGCAGCCCGGCTCTTCGGTCTGGGAGAGCGTCACCGGCGGAACGAGCCGCCCTGCAGTCGTTTCATCGGGATTTCTGGGCTGAATGGGCGCACGAGTGTGGGGCTGTGCTGGTTTTCGCGCTCTGTCCCCATTTCTGGTTTGCGTTCGCGTTGCTAGTTTCCTGTTTCTAGTTCCCTTCTGCGCAAGCGAAGTACGTGGGGCAGTAGTACTAGGGGGGCTAGACGCTCGCGATCCGCTGCTCCGCGAACCCCTTCCCAGGCTGGCCGGATACCCCGATCGGACAAGCCGCCCAGCCTCACGAGCGGAGCGCTCCGGCCCATGCTCGGAAATCAGCCGCCGCTTCAGAGGCAGCTATTCGCCACATCACTGCCCGAGCGACGCAGCCCGCTTCGGTTGAGCAGCTCGGCCGGGCACGTCACCTCGTTATAGACGAACGCCGGGTTGTTTGCGACGTGGAACCAATCGATGAACCAGTCGCAGCCCTCCGCCAGAGCCGTGTAGTTCCGTGACCCGAAGAGGGTATTGCACGCCTCCCGAACGCACGCCTTGTACTCGTCGAGCGGAGGCGGAGGAAGCCCCATGGTACTGACGCACTTGCCCAGGATCCCACCGTAGTCGTTGCCCAACTCGGAGTCGGGGGCGTTCCACTGGGTCGAGCAGCCGTTGAACAGGCCAACGCCGCCGCCGGGGATCAGGATGTCGAACTGCTCCCGGTCGACGTCACCACCGATGTTCGTGACCTGAACGATCATGCGCTTTCCGCACAGGCCGCGCGATCCTTGATCGGTGGAGCTGCTGTGGGAGGTGCCCGTGAAATGGAGCTCGTAGCACCTGCCGCAGACGTCCCCACTCACTGCCGAGGAGACCGCAGCATAACCGTACGCGAGCGTGTCATCGACCGCCCAGGGCGACATGTCCCAACAAGCATACGCCGAGCCGCCATCGCATCCGCTCGACGCGTTCGTATCGCTCAAGGAGCTGTTTGTCTTGCTGCAGCTCTTGGCCGGAGACGAGACGCCCGAGCGACCGCTCCATGCGCAGTGTGGCTTGCAGCAGTCCCAGTACCGGGTCGACCAGCCCTCACATCCAGTGGGCACAGGCTCCGTGCATTCGGGGAACGCAGGCTCGACGACGCTCGCACCGCCCGAGGCCGACGAGCCACTGGAGGACGTCGCCCCCCCGGACCCGGTCGCCCCTCCGGACCCCGTGTTTCCCCCAGACGACGAGGGAGTGTACGCCCCCGAGCCGCCCGTCCCCCGGTCGACTCCGGAATCGGAACAGGACGGAAAAATCGCCAATGGGATGAGCAAGCCGAAACCGACCAACGAAAAAGAACGGAACGGAAGCGAAGTCATATAGTTCACGTATCCTGCCAGTTACCATTGCGACCCATGCCTCGCAAGCGCGGATTCCTGCAGGAATGTCGCCAGAATGGGAACCCGCGAGGGCCGGCAGACACGGCCACAGAAAGGAGGCCAGAGCGACGACTCAGCGCTCTTCCCCGCGGTGTCCGCAGTCCATCCGGTCGCGTCCATCCGACTGACGCGGCGTGCTTGCCAGAGCCGCCAACGCACCCCCCGCACGGTTGACCATCGACACCTACCTCGTCCCCGATGATTGGACACACTGAGGTGTCGGCACCGCCTCCTCGAACCGAAATGCAGCGCGTTGACCTCCGGGGAGGCCAGTGACCGAACCCCGCCGCACTGGGACGGGTGCGGCGAAAACCCACCGCCATAAAACAGACGCCACATGGCATGGTCTCTCCTGACCCGCGTTTCCCGCGGCGGAGCCACGGTTTCGACCCGACGAGGCTTTACCGTCGCTGAATGACGCGCTACTCCTCGAACTTGGAACAGATGGCACGTGTCCAGGGGGCTGGGCACGTGCGTCCGCAGGGGGCTGCGAACGCGCCTCGTGGTCTTCGGTCGGGTGGATCGGTGGAAAGGACACTGGGGGCATGGGTGGTGATGCGATAGACACTTTGAAGCCGATCCTGGAAGAAATGGCGGCCGCTGATGTCGACGCGCCGGACTATCCCGTTGCGTTCGCGATAGCTGATGCCCAGAGCCTGCTGAAGACGTGCTTGGGCGCGGTGCGCCAGCGACTGGTGGAGATCGGCGTGGGATCGGAGGACTTCGAGCGACTCGAACTCGCTATCGACGCGGTGCAGGAGGCCCAGTCGGCATGGCTCAAACTGCGCGATCAGGCGAAATCCCCTTCGCAGATTGCTCTGGAGCAGGAGGGCTACGCGCTGCGGGCCGATCTGTTCGCGGCCTGTCACTTCAATCTCCGCGAGGATCGGTTGTCCGTCGCCATGCTGGACGCCATCATTCAGGACGAAGGCCCCGAGGCTCTGATCGAAGACCTTGCCTGCCTGTCTCGGCTCATCGAGACTCGCGTTGCCGCATTCGACGACGATCTCAGCTTCGACGCCGAGCAACAGGCCCGTCGCGCGCGTGAGCTGGCCGCGCAAATCCGCGACGGCCTGCGCGGAGTGAAGCAGAGTCGGGCGCACCGGGAGGCGAAGGATTTGCGGGACCGCGCCTTCACACTTCTGGACGACACGGCCGAGTACGTTCGCGATGCGGGGCTGTACGCCTTTCGCCGTGAACCCGAGACGCGGGAACGATTCGCAAGTCTGTTTCTCTGTAGGCGCAGGCGGCGACGCGACGCGCAACCAGCCGCGGTGACCGTTCCGAAGAGTTCCACGCCCCCCATCTGAACCGACCGCCGGGGCTGGACCCCTGCCCGCCATGAGAACCTCCGGGGCGCGATGCGCATGCACAACAGCGGGCCGAACGAACCGCGCCACCGAGAGCCGGGATCCGTCGGAGGCCACCGTGGACTGCCAGACGTCACCCTCCTTCGTTCACCCGCGCGCCCCCCTTCGACAAGTGGGGGATTCTGCTGCTCTCTCCGCAAGGTGGCGGACATCGGTCGTGACCAAGCGGCGGACCCGCGTGGCATCGGGTCGTTGGGGGGACGGACGTCGGTCAATGTCGGCCTCCCCTTGAAAAGGGCCGACTCGCGAGCTACCACCCGGGCGTCTCCGACCCCCCCCACACGAATACGATGGAATTCCACAAGTACCACGGATTGGGCAATGACTACCTCGTCATGGCTCCGAACAAGATTGGCCGTGAGCTCGCCCTGAACGAGATCGAACTCATTTGCCATCGCAACTACGGGATTGGTTCCGACGGCATCCTGTGGGGACCAATCCACACGTCCACCGCGGACTTCGCGCTGCGCATCTTCAATCCCGACGGGAGCGAAGCGGAAAAGAGCGGTAATGGGCTCAGGATCTTCGCGCGCTACCTCTTCGACCAGGGTTTGGTGAAGGCTGACACTCCGTTCACGGTCCAGACGGCGGGCGGGCGTGTCCGCGCCGAAGTCCTCGACTCCGGACACCTCGTTCGCGTGGAAATGGGTTCGGTCAGCTTCGACAGCACCAGGATTCCCGTCGTCGGTTCCGTGCGGGAGGTCGTCCAGGAGCGCATCGACGTCCTGGGCGTCAGCTATACGTTCTCGGCGGCAACTATCGGCAATCCGCACTGCGTCATTCTGCTCGACGACGTGTCGCCCGAGCTCGCCAAGCGGGTTGGTCCTCACGTCGAGGTCGATCCCCGCTTCCCCAACCGCACGAACGTCCAGTTCTTGAAGGTGCTGGGGAGGAACGACATACAGATCGAAATCTGGGAGCGTGGCGCTGGATACACGCTCGCCTCCGGCAGCTCCAGTAGCGCCGCGGCGGCAGTCGCGCGCAAGCTGGGCTTGTGTGACCGAGATATCACGGTGCACATGCCGGGAGGAACCCTTCTCATCACCGTCGAAGACGACTTCTCAGTCGAAATGGTTGGACCGGTGACGAGAGTCGGGCGGGGTTCCATCGACTCGGAAGCGCTCGGCGTGAGCATCCCGAAGGGCTGACCCAATGGCGAGGACGAACGCAAACTACGACCTGCTGGCCGCCGGATACCTTTTTCCGGAAATCGCTCGGCGTGCGAAGGCATTCGCGGCAAAAACCCCGGGAGTCGAACTCCTCCGTCTGGGCATCGGGGACACCACCGAACCCATCACGCCGACTGTCATCGCCGGGCTCAGGCGAGGTGTCGAGAAGCTGGCGAGCCCTGAGACCTACACCGGGTACGGGGACTCCGAGGGTCAACTGGCGTTGCGGGAGGCAATCCGGCAGAGGTACTTGGGATTCGGTGCGCAGCTCTCAACGGATGAGGTGTTCGTCTCGGACGGGGCAAAGCCCGACTCCGGCAACATCCAGAGCATCTTCAGTGAGGATGCCGTTGTCGCCGTCCAGGATCCCGCCTACCCCGTGTACGTCGACACCAATGTGATCGCGGGCCGGGCTGGGCAGTACGATTCGAGACGAAACCTCTACGATCGGCTCGTGTACATGCCGTGCGACGAGCCTAACGGCTTTTTCCCTGCGCTACCCACGCGGAAAGTCGATCTCATCTACATCTGCAGCCCCAACAACCCGACCGGAGCAGTCGCGACGAAGCAGCAGCTTCGCGCTTTCGTCGACTATGCTCGGGAACACCGCGCGATCATCATATTTGACGCCGCGTACTGCGACTACATCAAGGATCCCGCTCTTCCTCGCAGCATCTACGAGGTGCCGGGTGCTTCCGAATGCGCCATCGAAATCTATAGCCTCTCCAAAGGTGCGGGTTTCACTGGCGTCCGCCTGGGCTGGACGATCATCCCGAAGACGCTCGTCATCGAGGATCCCGAGGAGGGCAAGATTCATCGGCTGTGGACTCGGCGGCAGAACACGTACTTCAATGGCGCATCGAACGTCGTTCAGGAGGGGGCGATAGCCGCGCTGAGCGCGCAGGGACAGGCAGAGTGCGCAAAGATCGTCGACTACTATATGGAGAACGCCGCCATCATTCGACGCACACTGGAACAGGTTGGACTCAAGTGTTTCGGAGGCGTGAATGCGCCCTACCTCTGGCTCAAGACGCCAGGCTCGATGAGTAGCTGGGATTTCTTCGACAAGCTGCTGTCTGAGGCTCACGTCGTCGGAACACCGGGCTCCGGGTTCGGCCCGAGTGGAGAAGGCTTCTTCAGGCTGAGCGCATTCGGTAGGCGTGCCAACGTGGAGCGGGCTGCCGCAAGCATCCGCACCAATCTCAGGCTGGGGTGAGGCCGATGACCAGCCGCAGAGTGCCTCCCACCCCCCCCGCAGCTGCCGCCGTCGAGGCCGCGAAGATCTACGGTTCGCCCGTCTACCTGTACGACGAACGCACCCTGGTCGAGCGCTGTCGCAGAGTCGCGGCAATGCCAAACGCCTTCGGTCTGCATGCCAGCTACGCCCTGAAGGCCAACACCTCCCGCGCGATCCTGCAGATCGTTGCGCGAGAAGGGCTCGGGGCCGACGCCAGCTCCCTCAACGAGGTTCGCCGCGCCGTGGCAGCAGGGTTCCCGCCGCGGCGCATCACGCTCACCAGTCAGGAGATCCCGGAAGGCGAGGATCGCAGCGAGCTCGAGACACTCATTGGTGAGGGGCTGCTCTACAGCGCTTGCTCTCTTCTACAGCTCGAACGGATTGCTTCGTTCGCCGCAAGGACCAAGACGCCAATCGCGCTCAGAGTCAACCCAGGCGTGGGAACGGGCGAGAGCGTCACGCGTAACACCGGCGACAAGTACTCCTCCTTCGGTGTCCACCGCGCGAACCTCACGAAGGCGGTCGAGCTGGCCCAATCCCGGGGTGTCGTGATTGGGCACGTGCACTGTCACGTGGGTTCTGGCGGCGATCCGGCGCTGTGGCAGGCCAATATCGATCGCATGTTGCGGCTCACGGAAGAGTACTTCCCTGAAGCGGTCTCGGTGAATCTGGGCGGAGGATTCCGGGAAGCGCGCATGCCAGACGAGACTCCGGCCGACATTCAGGAGCTCGGAAGCTACGCGAAGGAGCGTTTCCGTGAGTTCGCAGCGCGAACCGGGCGACAGCTGATCATGCGTGTAGAGCCCGGCACCTACCTTGTCGCAAATTCGGGATACCTGGCAACGACCGTCATCGACAAGAAATGGTCGGGGCCCGACGGGTTCGAGTTCGTCATCCTGAACGGCGGCATGGAGTGCAACACCCGCCCGCTCCTGTACGGTGCGCGACATCCTTTCTACGTTGTAACGAGAGACGGGAGCCTGCTCTCGAGCGAGTTCGATCCCGAGATAGGGAGGCACGACGCGAGAGTTGTCTGCGGCGTATGTTGCGAGAGTGGTGACTCCCAGACGCTCGATGCTCACGGAAACGTGCGCCCGCGCCACATGGCTGATCCAGCAGTTGGGGACCTAGTCCTCATCGGGGGCACTGGAGCCTATTGCTCGAGCATGTCCCTGGCGAACTACAACTCATATCTCAGAGCCGCCGAGGTGCTGGTGCGCGAGGACGGCTCCCTCCGCCTGATTCGCAAACGGCAGTCCCTCGAGCAGATTCTGGAGAACGAGCTCGGACTCGACGAGTAGTTCTACTGCGAGAGGTTGGCAGAAAGCCCGCCCGGCAAGCCCGGTTGATGGCGAAGCTGGGCCGAGCACCGGAACGGAACGTGCCCGGGCCCGAGGCATGGCCAAGCTTGGGGGGGCCGGGCTTGGGATACCGGGCTTCGAGGCGTCGAGCGCCTCTCGAGTGACGCGCCCGAAAGCCGTACGCGATCTGCATCATCGAGCGACCGCCGACCGCGTCCCGCGCTACGACCGCCGGCCGCGTCGCGTGTCACGAACGCTGGCGCGAGACCCGTTCGGTCCAACAGCTGGCCTCGACGCAACTGGTCCCCTCCAGGTTCGGTCGCCACAGCAGCCCGAGAGTCGGGCCGATTTGCAGAGAGATTCCGTGAAAACGGCCCAAGCATGACGTTCGTCGACACTGGAATGTGGGTTCCTGAGGCGCAACCTTTCCGGCCAGGCCCGGGATCGGTACCCTGGGTTCTCGGTTGGCGCCTAGCCTTGAGAGGCAAGCGCATGTCCCAGAAGTGAGTCACCCACGGAACGAACGATGGCTGAGAACCCGAACATCCCCGATGACGATTCGCCGAGCTCCACCGCTGCTCCGCTCTCCATTCCAGTCGGTCCGGAGAACCCGAGCCGGGGCTTTCGATTCCGCATCGATGCCACTCCGAAGGGAATGAAGGCGTCGATCCAGAACCACCTGAAGTTCACCTTGGCCCGCGATCCCAAAACCGCCACCCCACAGGACTGGTATCTCGCGACGGCCCACGCCGTGCGCGACCGCATCATGGAGCGCTTCATCACTACGATGGACGCACACGAACAGGCTAATGCGCGGCGCGTCTACTATCTGTCGCTCGAATACCTCATGGGTCGAATGCTGGAGAACAACCTGCACAACGCTGGTCTGTTCGAGTCGACCAGAGAGGCCTTGGCGATGCTAGGCCACGCCTTGCCGGAGCTCGACGATGAAGAGCGAGACATGGGGCTCGGCAATGGTGGCCTTGGACGGCTCGCCGCGTGTTTCCTGGACTCCCTGGCAACCCTGGATCTCCCGGCGGTTGGATACGGCATCTTCTACGAGTTCGGTCTCTTCAGACAGAACTTCGTGGATGGCCGACAGGTGGAATACCCCGACGACTGGCTCCAGGCGCAGAGCCCGTGGTTCGTCATGCGAACCGAGTATGCCATCGAAGTCAAGATCTACGGCCACGTCGAGACGGCATTGAACGACCGTGGCGACTTCTGTGCGAAGTGGGTTGGCGCTCGCACGATTCTCGGGGTTCCGCATGACCTCCCGATCTGCGGCTATGGCGGCAGCACCGTCAACTTCCTACGCCTCTGGGAGTCTCGTGCGTCCCATGAGTTCGACCTGACGGTCTTCAACGAGGGAGGGTACGTCGAGGCCGTTCGAGAGAAAGCCGTCGGGGAGACCATCACCAAGGTCCTCTATCCCAATGATTCCTCCGAGAGCGGCAAGGAGCTTCGCCTCGTACAGCAGTATTTCTTCGTTGCTTGCTCGCTCAAGGACATCATTAGGCGATACAAGCGCCAGAACCGGACCGAAACCGGCGCGATCAACTGGAAGGCGTTCGCAAGCAAGGTCGCCATTCAGCTCAACGACACCCACCCGGCCCTGGCCATCCCGGAGCTGATGCGAATCCTCGTCGACGAAGAGGGAATCCCTTGGGACGAAGCCTGGGGGCTCTGCCAAAGGGTCTTCGGATACACGAACCACACTCTCCTTCCAGAGGCGTTGGAGCGGTGGAGCGTGCCCCTCATGGAGAATGTGCTTCCCCGTCATTTGCAGATTGTCTACGAAATCAACGCTCGATTCCTGGAGGCAGTCGCTCAGAAGTGGCCTGGAGACCCAGGAAAGCTCCGCGAGCTCTCCCTCATCGAGGAGGGCGACCCCAAATACGTCCGCATGGCATACCTGAGCGTCGTGGGCAGTCACGCCGTGAACGGAGTGGCCGCCCTTCACACCAAGCTGCTCAAGGAGCGCCTGTTCCGCGACTTCGCCGATCTCTATCCCGAGAGGATCCAGAACAAGACCAACGGCATCACGCCGCGTCGTTGGCTGAAGCAGTGCAACCCACGCCTGGCAGCGCTGATCGACGAAACGCTTGGCGATCCGTCGTGGCCCAAGAACCTCGACGCGCTGAGGCGTTTGGAGGCCCATGCGGACGATCCGAAGTTCCAGCAGCGCTTCATGGACATCAAACACGCGAACAAGCGCGAGCTCGCGGAGCTAATCGCGACCGAATGCAATATCAACGTGGACCCTGATGCGCTGTTCGACGTCCAGATCAAGCGCCTGCATGCCTACAAGCGACAGCATCTCAATCTACTCCACATCGTCAGTCTCTATCGACGCCTGCTTCACTCGCCGGACCTCCCGATACACAAGCGTGTCTTCGTCTTCGGCGCCAAGGCTGCTCCGGGCTACGATCTGGCAAAGCGCATCATTCTCGCCATAAATATGGTGGCCAAGAAGATCAACACCGATCCAAGAATCCAGGACAAGTTGAAGGTTGCGTTCCTCCCCAACTACTCCGTCAGCATCGCGGAGCGAATCATTCCGGCCACAGACCTGTCCGAGCAGATTTCGACGGCGGGGAAGGAGGCATCGGGAACCGGCAACATGAAGCTCGCACTCAATGGAGCTCTCACGATAGGGACGCTCGACGGCGCGAACGTGGAGATCTTGGAGGAGGTTGGCCGCGAGAACATCTTCATTTTTGGAAACACCGTCGAACAGATCGACGAGCTCCGACAGAGAGGCTATAATCCTTGGGACTATTACCACCGCGATGAGGAGCTCCGACTCACGCTGGATTGGCTGCGAAGCGGGTTCTTCGCACCGGAGAGCGAGATCGGGCACGTGACATGGAGTCTTCTTGACGGCGGGGACCCGTTCTTCGTACTCGCGGATTTCGCTGCGTACTGCGAGGCCCAACGGCAGGTCGACCTAGCGTTCGGAGACCGCGCCCGGTGGGCACGCAGCGCAATCCTCAATACGGCCCGGGTGGGCAAGTTCTCGAGCGACCGAACAATCCGGGAGTACGCCCGGGATATCTGGTCACTCGAGCCCATTCGCCCACCGTCGCCGTCGCTCACCCCTCATCACGGGTGACTCCGCCGCGGTAGAAACCGCGTTCGGCACTGACGAGACCACACCTGCTCCACGCATCCCAGGCGGAATCGATGGCGCGGAGCAGGGAGTGGGGCCTGACGCCATCACTGGGGCGCGACGTGCAGTCAGCGTTACCGGGAGGTATTGACCATCCCCCAAGGTACCTGATTGATGAAGCTCGCCCGTTCCTCGCCTGAAGCCGCCAGCCTCGACTCTGCCCGAGACGACACCTACCCAAACGCTGTCGGGGAGGACGCCGCCGGTCCTCCTCCGCGGCGCCGCAACCAATTGGCGTATGTCTCGTACGCCGCAGTGTGCGTCTTCTGGGGCACCTCGGGCCCCGCCATTCGGCACACCACCTGGTTCGTAGCGCCTCTGTGGACTGTAGTAATACGATTCGCGATCGCTGGGTGCCTGCTGTGGACCGGTCTTGCCCTCGTGGGCCGGCGCCCGCCCTTGTCTGGAGCATTGCGCGTTTTCCCAAGCGCCCTCGCGCTCGCAACCTCGAATTCCCTCGTCACGTTCGGGTTTCAGCGCGTCGAGGCCGGCGCTGGAACGCTCCTGCTCGCAACGACCGCCGTCACCTTTGCCGTGGTCGATCATCTGTGGCCTGGAGGAAGCGACAGACAGAAGTTGTCCGACTGGATCGGGCTCGGACTCGGGCTCGCGGGCGTCACTGTGCTCGTCCTCGGCCGGTCGAGCGACTCCCCTTCACATTGGAGCGGCTTTGTCATGCTGGCTGTCTCGGCCTGGATATGGGCGCTTGGCAGTGTGGCGCAGGCGCGGCGCCCCTCTGGGCTCGATCCGTTCCAGAGCTCGGCCTGGCAGATGCTCATCGCAGCTGCCTGTGTTCTGCCGGCTGCTCTCGCTTCGCGGGCACCATTCCCCACCAGGGTGGCTCCGGAGG
>CAYRKE010000103.1:18966-27548 GCA_964424695.1 uncultured Polyangiaceae bacterium | reverse complement strand
GCGCCTCGTGGGCGAGGCGGCTTGCGCAGCGGGCATTCTGGGGCCGTGAACGCATGCGCGCCCCGGACTGCGGAGCCGGACAACCCTGTGGAACCTGGCTCCCGAAGGGTAGGATGTACGAGATGGAGCTTGAGCGACATCTTGCGGGTGGGCATCTGGAGCACGACGAGCTGGATCCCTCGGGTTACTCGGCAACCTGTTCTCTGAACCTCGGCCAATCGAGGGCAGAGGGTCCGTAGGTGGCCTCGAGCTTGTCGATGCCAGCCTTCAACACGGCCTTGGGGTCCCGCCTGCCGAGGTCGACCGCGCCATCGCGGAGGCTACAATTATCGGCGACCTCCAGCAAGAAATCCTCCATCACCACCCGATAGGTGCTGGCAAAGGTGCTGTCCTTCACCGAACTGATCTTGGACATGCGAGCCAGTAGCGGGCGAACATCCGCGTAGAACTGGTCGGACTTGCCACTCGAGCGGGCGAGGCGGCCATACTTCTTCAGGAGCGCGCCCACCTGTCCAATGTACATGTCCACTTCCTCCACGAGTGCTCCCTGCATCTCCGTCTCGTCACGCCCAGTGCGCACGACTTCAGCAAGACGATACTCCGTGTCCTTGAGGATCTGGACGAACATGGGTCGCACCTCGGAGAGTAGCGTCTTCGCACTCTCTCCCCCTTCGAGGCGCTTGTCTACCACCCGAACCGCGGCTCGGATCAGATTGCCACGAAAGGCCGTATCCTGGGCACGTCGAGCAGACGCCTCCAACCCTTCTCGCCGATAGAGCGCCAACGCCCCGGGGTCGAACGCCTCCGTCATCACGTTCTTCAAGAACCCGAGATCCGCATTGGCCAGCAGGGCGCCGGTGATCGTGCGCGCGTTCCGATCCCCTTCCGTCATCGAGCGAGCGACCACGTCGAAGAGCTGCACCTCCTGGAATCGAGTCTGGTTCTCGATGATCTGGTTCTGTTGATAGGCGAGCCAGAGCTGCAGCCCCGGGACCGCAGTCGCGAGCAGGGAGAACAACAGCACCACGGTCCGCCTGCGAATCATGAACCGAACCACGGACTCCATGAACTCGCGGGCTTGCAGGAGCACCTCGTCTCGAGACGGCCATTGGCTGGGCGCGCCGGAGTACCCACTCAGCGTCTGGGCAAGCGTCCCGAAAGAACGCACCACCTTCTGCCGATCGAGCAGCGGAACGAGCAACCGAAAGCCCCCTCGCATCAGGGCCTTCCGCGCCTTGGCGGCGTCTTCCGTCCGACTCTCGATTCCCTCGAGCCGCTCTCGAAGTAGTTGATTTTCGCGCCGGAGCGCCTCGAGTTCCGCTTCCACGGGACGACCACTCATCCTGCCCTTGTACCACTACCCGGTACCCGTGCCCCCCAATCCGACGTGGGGGCCAACAGGTGGGCAACACCCATCCGGCCGCGCCGACCCGCATGGGCCAGAGGCTACTGGCCACCGGTTTGGACCTCCCGAGCGACCGCAGCGGTCGTTTCCGAACGCAAGGAATTGCTGGGCCGCCAACCTTCAGCTACTGCCACCCCATCATGGCAGGACCGAAGACAGCGATCAGCCCAACGAGAAGCGAAAACTGCCCCGAGTGGTACCAGCAGGTCATTGCGGCAGCCGACTTGGCGGAAATGTCTGGCGTGCGTGGATGCATGGTGATCAAACCGTGGGGGCTCGCCCTGTGGGAGGGCATCAAGCGGGAACTCGACGCCAAACTGAAAGCCACGGGGCACAAGAACGCCTACTTCCCGCTGTTCATTCCGGTGTCGTACCTGGCAAAGGAGGCAGAACACGTCGAAGGGTTCGCCAAGGAGTGCGCCGTGGTCACGCATCACCGCCTGGAGGCAGGCCCAGAAGGTGGCCTCGTCCCAGCCGGGCCGCTCGATGAACCCCTCGTGGTGCGCCCCACGAGCGAGACCATCATCGGCGAGTCCTTTTCGCGATGGGTCGGGTCGTATCGAGATCTTCCTCTCCTGATCAATCAGTGGGCGAACGTGGTGCGCTGGGAGATGCGGACCCGGATGTTCCTGCGAACGGCTGAGTTCCTATGGCAGGAGGGACACACGGCGCACGCCACCCGAGAGGAGGCCATCGAGGAGACCCTCCGAATGCAGCAGATCTACGCGGAGCTTGCGGAGAACGTCCTGGCCATCCCCGTGTTCAAAGGCAGAAAGACGCCGAGCGAGCGATTCCCCGGCGCCGATGACACCTACACCATCGAAGCCATGATGCAGGATCGCAAGGCGCTGCAATCGGGGACCTCCCATTTCCTGGGTCAGAACTTCGCCAAGTCGAACAACATCCGCTTCACGGACCGGGACGATGAGATCAAGTTTGCGTACACGACGTCCTGGGGTGTTTCCACTCGCCTCATTGGCGGGCTGATCATGACCCACAGCGACGACGATGGGCTCGTTTGCCCACCGAAACTTGCGCCCGTACACGTGGTCGTCATGCCGATCACCTTCAAGGCCGAGGATCCAACCAAGGTCCTTGAGTACTGCGAACGACTGGTCGCCGAACTGCGGCAAAAGACCTTCAACGGGCTGCCCGTCGAGGTCGAGTTCGACACTCGCGAGCTCAGCGGCGGCGACAAACTGTGGGGCTGGATCAAGAAGGGAGTGCCCCTGCGCGTCGAGGTGGGCCCCCGCGACATCGCCAACGATTCCGTCTTCGTCGGCCGCCGCGATCAGGCCCCCAACGCCAAGCGCAGCGTCGGCCGAGCGGAATTCGTGGCAACCCTCGACCAGGTCCTGCAGGAGATGCAGGACAACTTGCTGGCCAGAGCCAAAGCGTTCCGCGCCGAAAACACCCGCATCATCAATGCGAAGGACAAGTTCCTGAAGTTCTTCACCGCCAAGACCGAACCCGGAAAGCCCACGCCCATCCACGGCGGGTTCGCGCTCGCGCACTTCTGCGGAGACGCCACCCTCGAGGAACAGATCAAGAAGGAACACGGCGTCACCATTCGTTGCATCCCCGACGCTGGCCAGCTCGAGGGCAGCCACGAGCCTGGCAAATGCATCTTCACAGGCCAGCCCAGCGAGCAGCGGGTACTCTGGGCCAAGGCGTACTGAACGGCAAGCCTAACGCCCGTTCGGCAGCGTGGCGTGAAGGTTTGCCTGGCAGCCAACCGTCTGCCGCTCTAGAGAAGCCGGGTGTCCAGCACAGACCTAGTCTTCGAATCCCGTACCCAGCACCGCGAGTGGGTCGCGAGCCAAGCGGCTCTGCCCCAGGGCTTCCGGGTGGGTACGACGCGCCTCGAGTTCGTCCCCGTCGAGACTGGAAAGACCGCCAAGATGGCGCTCACGCTCATCGCTCTGGATGAGCCGAGCGAGGCGTTCGCTGCAGTGTTCACGCGCAATGCATTCCCCGGTGCGCCGGTGAAAGTGGGCCGTGAGCGTCTCCACGAGCCGAAGCTCGGAGCGGTTCTTGTCAACAACAAGGTCTCGAATGTCTGCGCTCCCGGCGGCGTTGAAGCCGTGGGAGAGGTCTGTGCACGGGCGGGAGAGCTCCTCGGCATACCGCCAACCGCGGTGTTTCCCGGCTCGACAGGGGTCATCGGCTGGCGGTTGCCGACCCGTGACATCGTCGCCGCGCTACCCAAAGCCGTAGCGGCTCTTCAGACTGGGTCCGTACTACCCGCGGCCGAAGGGATCATGACGACGGACCTCTACCCGAAGGTGCGTTCGGTTGCGGTTGGACGCGGCCGGATCGTGGGAATCGCCAAGGGCGCCGGCATGATCGAGCCCAACCTGGCGACCATGTTGGTCTACCTCATGACGGACCTCGCGGTTCCAAGGGAGAGGCTCCGCGCCGCGTTGGCTCGGGTTGTCGATACCTCGTTCAATCGCATGAGCATCGACAGCGACACAAGCACCTCGGATACGGTCCTGCTCCTCAGTTCCAATGCCGTTCCGTGTGCCGACGAAGCCGCGTTCGAAGCAGCCTTGCGTACCGTGTGTGAGGACCTCAGTGAGGACATCGTCAGAAACGGTGAGGGGGTCCGCCACGTGCTGCGCGTAAGCGTGTCAGGCGCTCCGAGCGTGGCCACAGCGGTCGCCATCGGCAAGTCCGTGGTCAACGCCCCGCTCTTCAAGTGCGCCGTCGCAGGGAACGATCCCAATGTCGGCCGTCTCGTTCAGGCAGTGGGAAAGCACGTCGGAATCCATGAACCTTCACTGAACCTCAGCCGCATCAGAATGACCCTTGGCGGAATTCCGATCGTCGAGCACGGCGAGTTTGCGCTCGATCCCGAGAAGGAGGCGCAGCTCGTGGAACACCTCAGAAGCGCCGAGCTCTACCGGAGCGCACCGGCAGCGGATGGCGTCTTTCGCCCCGCGGTCGACTATCCACCGCACGAGCGAGCAGTCGAGGTCACCATCGATCTCGGATGCGGCTCCGCCAGCGCTTCGGTACTAGGCGCCGATCTCACGCACGAGTACGTCTCGGAGAACGCCGACTACCGCAGCTAGTCCTACTGCCGAGGACTCTCAGGCAGCCCGCAAGGCCGCTGGCGGAAGGCGGGTCGCTGCCGGTACGCCGCGCGAAACGTGAACGGATACGCTCACTCACGATTCTGGGGTGCTGGTGGTGACGCGCATCAAGTCACGCAGCCGCTTGAGATCGATCGGTTTCTGCAGGAACCCGGCCAGCTCCCCCGGCTCGAAGCCAGCAGTGGCCTGTTGCTCGTCGTAGCCACTCATGAGCACCACGGGCACGCCGGGCTTGACCATCCGAAGCTGCCGGAGCACCTCTTCCCCCTTCATGTCAGGCATGGTGACGTCGAGTACCACCGCCCGCACGTCATTCAGGTTTCGTTGCAGCATCTCGACCCCGGTCCGACCGCTGTCAGCAGCGTAAACCTTGAAGCCGATACGCTCGAGAAGCCGTTTCGCTACCGTGCGCACCAACTCCTCGTCGTCGACGAGCAGAACGCCGCCGTGGCCCTTCCACTCTCCGGGAGCCTCGGGAGGGTGAGCAGTGGCCGACTCGCGAGGAGTGGCTGGAAGCAGAATCTTGAAGGCACTCCCTCGACCAAGCTCGGAGTACACTCGGATCATTCCGAAGTGCGCCCGGGTAATGCCCAGCACAGCGGCAAGACCGAGTCCGCGACCCGTGAACTTGGTGCTGAAGAAAGGATCGAAGACTCGCCGCCTGGTCTGCTCGTCCATTCCGCAACCGTTGTCGATGACCTCAAGGAAGACGTACTCACCCTCGGGCAATTCTCCACCAGAGT
This sequence comes from uncultured Polyangiaceae bacterium, assembly GCA_964424695.1. Lineage (GTDB taxonomy): Bacteria > Myxococcota_A > Polyangia > Polyangiales > Polyangiaceae > JAEWRL01. The sequence continues at coordinate 22,302 of CAYRKE010000103.1, read as the reverse complement.
AGGAGCTGCGGAGATATGCTCTGTCGCAGTAGTGTTGCCCGAGGGAGATCGATATCTCCCCCCCAGAATCGCCAATGGCCTCGGCGGCGTTGCTGACCAGGTTGGTGATGACCCGTCGCATCTGCTCGGTATCGCAGTTGGCAAGCGCAATCGAGGACGGCAGGGTGAAGTGAACCGAAATATTCACCGGGACGCTCGAGCGAATCACATCGTTCATCTCTCGAACTAACCCGCTGAGATCTACTGGCCGGAGACTGAACCTCCCCCGCCCCGAATACGCCAGGAGCTGGTCGCAGAGCCTTGCCGCGCGCTCGGCAGTCTTGAGTGATGTGTCGAGATCGGGTCGCACGCTGTGATCGGGAGGTAGCTCGAGGAGTGCCAGCTCCACGTTGCCGATGATCCCGGAGAGCAGATTGTTGAAGTCGTGGGCAATCGTCCCCGCCAGTACACCGAGACTCTCCATCTTCTCCGCAGCACTGAGTTGAGCCTGCAACTCGTCCCGCTCTGCCTCGGTGTGCCTGCGCGCCGAGATGTCCTGGTACGTGCCCACGACTCGGATCGCCCGACCCCCTTCGTCGCGTTCGATGACCCGCCCGCGCACGCCAACCCAGACCCACATGCCACCGCGTGCACGTATGCGGTGCTCGGCCTCGAATAACGCTGAATGACCCTCGATGTGGCCGTGCAGCTCTGTTCGCAGCTGAGCAAGATCATCGGGATGCACCAGGCTCAACCACTCGGACTGACACACCGGCGTTGCGGGCGGTAGGGTTCCCACGAGCCGCCAGAAACGCTCGTCCGCCTGGAACAGGCACCGTTCGACGTCGAACTGCCAACCCGCGGTATCCGAAGCGTTCAGAACGGTGTCCAGCTGCTGATAGGGCAACTCACCGCCGGATTGTTCCCGATTTGCGGCGCGTGACAGGAGGACCGACGCTCCGGCTGTACCACCTGCCGTGCCACCACCATCGACCGAACTTTTGCTGACCTCAGTCACCTGGGCTGCTCCGTTCCAGCCAGTATTCTGGCCCCATACCCCCAGAATACTAGAGCCCTTTGCCGCACCGAAGCAGCAGGCTCCTCGATCATCAGTACTAATGCGAAGCTAGTGCGCGTCAAGTCACTGGCGGCCATCGAGCCTGAGCGAGGTCTCGCCTGACGGCACCGCCCGGGCTAGTTCCGCGCGGGGGCAAACCCAGGACGGATGGGAGGGCGCTCGTGCCCGATTGCGCACACCCGCCCCGCAACGCTCGGTACGCGCATCGCGAGATCGCCGTCGTCGAACCATGACGCACCCGCCAGAGCGCGACCCCGGCAGCACCGCCACCACCGGCTGAACCGATCCCGACCGATGCAGTTCGAGACTGGAGAGTCAAGGACTCCGCCGCGCTGAGATGGACTGCCGTTCGAAGGCCGCCCGATAGAAACCCCCTTGCGGCCGTGCGATTCTCGGCCGATAAACGCTCAGGGCACCTGGACCTCGTTCGGCTGTGCGGTGTACCACAGGGGCCCGTCGCTCCGCTCGGGCTCGCCGAGCCTCGCTCCAACCTCCCCGGCGCAAGGAGTCACAGCATGAAGGCATTCGTAGCCAATTCGTATGGCGGCCCCGAGGTGATGTGTCTCTCCGAGGTGCCCGATCCCGTCGCAAGAGGCGGTCAGGTCGTTGTGACGGTCAGGGCCAGCTCAGTGAACCCGATCGATTGGAAGAAGCGCAAAGGCGACTTTCGGTTGCTCACCGGAAAGAAGTTCCCGAAGGTCTTTGGATGTGACTTCGCCGGTGTGATCCGCACGGTAAGCCCAGGGGTCACGAGCTTCACGGTCGGGGACGCTGTCTATGGAGTCGTATCGGTGATGTCCGGAGGACCGGGCGCGCACGCCGAGCAGGTAGCAGTCACGGCCAAGGGGCTGCGTCGGCTGCCCGCGGGTCTCAGTTTCGAGCGGGCCGCCGCTCTCCCGATTGCTGGCCTGACGGCGCTGAACGGCCTGCGCCAGTGCGGCGAGCTCGATGGCAAGACGGTGCTCGTCAATGGAGCGAGTGGCGGCGTTGGCCACTTCGCTGTGCAGATCGCCCGCGCTCGGGGTGCCAGGGTCACCGCGGTATCCCGCACACTCAACATCGAGCGAACCAGGGAGCTGGGTGCGGAACACGTGCTCGACTACGGGGCCGTTGACTTCACCCAGGCCGCCGAACGCTACAACGTCGTGTTCGATGCGTTTGGACAGGTCGGCTTCGCCGGAGCTCGCCGGGTACTCGAGCCCCACGGCTGTTACGTCACCACGTTGGGGAATCCCGTGCAGATCCCGCAGGCAGTTTGGCAACAGGTCATGGGGAGAAGGCGGCTCGTCTTCGCCAACCTGCGCACCAAGCCGGAAGACTACGAGGTTCTCGAGAAATACGTCACGGAGGGTCAAGTGATCCCGGTAGTAGAGCGGGTCTTCCCGCTGAATCAGGCCGCAGACGCCTTCGCCGCACAGGAAGGTGGCGGCACCGTCGGCAAAGTGGTGATACGAATGGACTAGAGTCCGAGGAGCTTCCCAATGGCCCCAAACACGGCGTCGAAGCTTCGCTCGGCGAAAGAGCGTGGCTGCGTGGTCGTGCTCTTCTGCCAGAAGTAGGTACCGCTCCCCTCGAAAACGTCGTCGACCAGTGCCGTCCTTCCCAAAAGGTAGGGCAAGAAGGTCTCGGTTCGCGCCGTGCAGTACCCGAGCCGGGTGTCGAAGCCCACGACCAGTTCCTGTTCGATCTTGGCGCGCGATTCAGCGATCGTGGTCGCCACGATGTCTCCGGTACCTTCGAGGACGATCGCTCCGGTTCCAGCAAGGAGTACGTAGCGAAGCTGCCCCGTGGCCCAGGCGTGGAAACTGAGAACCCGCCACACGGTGCGCAGCTCGAGCTGCCCCTCGATGCCCACTAGTTGACGAGGGAAGAGCACGACTCCGGGATGGTTCACCAGCTCGACCCGCAGCAGATAGCTGTTGGGGTCGCCAGGAGACGAAAGGGTCACACTGACCGGCGATATGCCGTCACGGTCGGCACGAAGGCGCGTGAGAAGGACGAGACCCGCGGAATAGCTTACGAGGGGGGCCGCCCACCGATAGAAGAGCCGGCTTGTCGCGTGGCCCTCGACCGGACGTGCATAGCCCGCGCGTACGGAGAGGTCGGCGCCAGGGGCCAGCGAGATTGCCAGCGAGCGCTGCGCTGGCGAGACTGTCAGGCTCGCCTCAGCTCTCGGTTCGTTGAGCCGCAACGGCGCGGCACGCTGCGCAAGGGGCATTACGACGAAATACCAGAGTGTGCGTTGCGCATACGGCAGGAGCAGGACGAGCAGAGTGATT
>CAYRKE010000103.1:17217-18866 GCA_964424695.1 uncultured Polyangiaceae bacterium | reverse complement strand
CGAGCGCCGTCTCGGCCTCGCGGAGCCCGGATGCCACCTCGGAGACGACCGGCATCAAGGTCTCGCGGAGCCCGGCCGTACGAGACTCGACTTCACTGCAGAACCACCACTTCAGGGGGTTGTAGGTGTCACAGTACTCGGCGCGTTCGCGCTCCAAGTCGAGGAGCTGCTTCTCGAGCGCGTCCTTCCGAACGCGAAGCCCCTCGATGCGCTTCTCCCAGGTGGCAAGCCCGGCCTTGAACAGCTCGACCTGCTCCTTGGTGACCCGAGCCAAGCGATCCTCGAGCGTCTTGGTTCCGCGCCGCTCTTGCTCCAGCCGCCTCGTAAGCTCCTCGAGCTCTCTCTGGATGCGTGGCTCCTCTTCGAGAAGCTGCGCCGTCTTGCGGAGCTCCGGCAGGGCGCGAGTCGCCACGAGGTGCACCCCGAACAAGACGAGTAGCAGGACACCAAAGCGGATACTGGCCGAAGAGAGCGCACGCAGAGTGTCTAGGAAGAGGCGCATGAGTGGGTGCCCGGGCTCCCCCGAAGAGTACTCATGCTGGGGCTGGAGCGGAAGCGTCGCTACCGCTCCCGGCCCGGAGCGTGACCGCTCCCCCGGACACAGCGACAGTCGGCCGTGGCGGGCAATGTGTGCCGAGGAGAAGGCGTCGACCCAGGAGAACTCAATCGATACACATGGTGCCCACGGCGCCGCTATCTTCGAGGCGGCACCAGCAACCCACTGTGGGACCAGCTGCGCAAGTACCCACGGTCACGGCTGTGCAGTCGTTGATACCGCCGTCGCCCGTCGGGGCCAGGCACATCGTCAGACAATCCGAGTCCTGGGTACAAGCGCAGCTTCCCTGTCCCGTGGAGCAGTGACAGATCTCGACCGCGCTGGGACCAATCGGCCCCCACGTGCCTCCGAGCGCGGCACAGGTGTCGGCGTCCGAGGCGGCAGAGCACTCGCCATACGCTGCCATGAGGGTCGGATCTCCGCATGACGGATCGATGCCAACCGTGAAACTCGGGCTGTACACGTCCACGATGCTCGTGCAGTACTCCGCGCTCATCACCTGGTCTTCGGCGCAACCATAGCCAATGGTGTGGCGGATACGCCAAGTCCCTGGGCCCGTATCGTCGAAGGAGCCGATGTTGCTCTCGACCGAGGTGCCCGGCAGTACGGGCCGCGCGTAGCCCTCCCAGGCGCACAACACTCCTTCGGGACCGACGAAGGTCCATTCGCCACCTACGAGCCTCTCGTAGTAGTAGTGCTCACAGCCTGGGAGGTAGACCGTGAAGTCGACATCGTTGTGTAACGTGACGGTTCCTCCGCCGTCCAGGTCGTACCGTGCAGCGTCGGTCTCGGACCAGATCTCTCCCAGGCACAGATCGGTCGCCCCCGCCACGCACTCTCCTCGAATGTTGCAGACGGTGATCACGGGCGCCGCGACGCAGTCTGGATCATTCGGGTCACAAGAACTGCAGGAGTCGCCGCAGACCTTGCCGGCGCAGGGGTCGTAACTGCCGCTGCCGGAAGCCCCCGCGTCGCCTGCCGCCCCGGCACCGCCACCGCCGCCCGTCGAGCCGCCGCTGCCCGCGTTGCCGCCGTTGCCAGTCCCACTGGTGCCCGCGTGACCGTCCGTGCTGGTGCCGCTGGTGCCCGCGTG
>CAYRKE010000103.1:0-17117 GCA_964424695.1 uncultured Polyangiaceae bacterium | reverse complement strand
CTGGTGCCCGCGTGACCGTCCGTGCTGGTGCCGCTGGTGCCCGCGTGGCCGCCCGTGCTCGTCCCGCTGGTGCCCGCATGGCCGCCCGCGGTCGTCCCGCCGCTGTCGAGGCTACCTCCCGTCGCGACGCCGCCGCTATGGGCGCCGCCTCCGGTGCTCGCGGCCCCGGTACTGCCACCGCCTCCGGTGCTCGCACCGCTCCCGCCCGCTGCCGAGGCCCCACCACTGCCAGCGGTGCTCCGTCCACCACTGCCGGCAGTGCCCGCCGCTGCGGAGGCTCCGCCGCTCCCTGCCTGCGACACGTCGCTGCCGCCTTCCCCACCGCCACTGCCGGCCGTGGCCAGTCCGCCAGCGTCCGGCTGGTCGTCACCGGAACCACCCAGGCGCACGCAGTGCCCGCTCGGTTCGCCTGCGCAGGTCCAACCGTTGGCTTCGCCGCAGTCGGTTGCAGACTCACAGGGGATCGTGCAAACCGGGGACGAGGTATTCTCGTCACAGCTGTATCGAGTGGATAGGTCACTCGAGCCTTCGCAACGAGCGCTCCGGTGCAGCGTGGTGCAATCAGAGTCGGACTCACAGATTGGTGCGCAGGTCCCGCACACACAGTCCGCTCCCTCGTGACAGTCGCCGGCATCGTCACAGCGAAGCCAGTGGGTGATACCATCCGTCCCCGTACTCGACTTCGACTCCTGGCACGAGGTGGTGAGCTGAGCCATGCCGAGCCCGACCCACAACCAGAGTGCCTGTGCACGCCAGGTTCGCAGTATCGAGCGGCGTGCCCGCGACGGCGCGCGAGCCTGCATCGTGGTCGCTGATGTGTCTGCATGGTCGCGGTTCATCACAGGGTACTCTCCTCGCATGGCTGAACATTCTGCCCGACGTAAAAGATGACTCGTTCGACATTCTCCGGATCCGGAGGACGCTCCTCGTTGGTCCGCGCCACCTGTTGCCATAGCGCCTCTGCTTCGGAACGAACCCGCTCAAGCAGGGAATAGACCTGAGCCTCCTGGGGGTGACCCGGGTAAACAGTGAAGGTGACTGTGGTTCCCCCGACGCGATCGCTGGCTTGGGAGGTGAGGCACCCGGTCCGCACCTTCCGGGCAATCGCAGTGGTTACCGCACGGAAGTGATCGAGGATCGCCGTCTCGTAGCCTTGGGTGGAACCATGAGGGAGAACCAGGTTTGAGGCGACGAGCTTCCCGGCAACCTCTTCTACGCGGCCACGCTGTGCGAGGACCAACAGCGCCTGGTCGAGCTTCTCGGGACTGATCGACAGGTGACCCAAAAGCGCGTCGCGATCACGAGCGTCCCCCTGAAAGACCAGAAACCAGATCCAATTCGAGAGGCTCTCGATGTCCTCCTCGTCTTGCATCCTCCTCCGCTCGGCGGTGCTGGTCAATCCGTACGTGGTCGAGTCACCGCTGCCCGCTGCGTAGACGAACCCGCTGGCATTCAGATCGTTGAGAACCGCCGCCACCTCCGGCTCCCCGTCGGCCGAGAAACGGTCGAGAAGCTCCCGCCGGGTAGCGCTCCCTGACTCCAGTGACTCCAGCACCACCTCCCATAGGGTCCTGTCACGAACAGTCCTGCTCTCGACCACCCGCTGGAGCTTGCGTTGGTACGAACGAAGGGCCAGCCCGAACATGTCCGCAACGACCTTCTTGCCCACACCCTGCCGCTCGATCTCCTGCGCAAGCTCCAGAAACACCTCGTTAGCGATGTGGGCGAGCGGTGCCCGCACTCCGGCGGTGGTGGACAATTGCGCCACGAGCACCGTGGTCTGACGAACGATTCCGTCAATGAGCAGTCTCAGGTTCATCTCGTCGCGTCCTCGAGTGCCATGAAAGCATGGCGCCAAGCTCCCCGGCAGATGACAAAAATTCCATGAGCGCCGGCCCCCCGCCGCGCGCTGCCGCCCGCTCTCGAACGGTGCGACAAATGCTAATGCTAGGTTGGTGGCCATGGTCGTCCTGAACCCCCCGGCCCACCTCCGCCGGGCAGCCACATAGGGCTGCGTCTTTCTGGCAGGGTCCATTGACCTGGGAGCGGCCGACCGCTGCCAGGAACGCGTGGAGGCCGGCCTCACTGACTTGCCCATCACGATCGGGAATCCGCCGACAAGCCCCACAAACGCGGAGACCCCGCGGCCCCGGGCCAGCTGAGGTGCTGGTCCCCGGGACTTCGCGGGGCCTTCACGACCGACGCGGGGGCAGCGATTAGCCGCTCGTCGAGATCATTCCGGGGCTGATTCCAGCGATATTGCCGGTGCCAGTGTCCGCGATGCCATCATACGAGATGCGGACCGTGCCGTCTGCGAGCAGGACGATCTGGAAGGTGTTGCTCGTTCCCGAGTACGAGTAGTGCTGGATACTCTGGAACGTTACGACCAGCTTGCTCTCGCTCGAGTACACCCACACATCGTCACCAACCGCGGAATCGCCGCGCGTGTCGAGGTCATCGAACATCGCGGAGATGCGCGGATTGCCAGCCAGGAAGTACTCCACTGACTCCGAGTAGGTCGAGTCACCCGCGTTGAAGGTGATATAGCCATTCGAGCCAATATATGACATTGAGTAGGCAGTCCCGTAGAAGTTGAAGCTGAAGGCCAGGGGCTGCTCGGCATAGCAGTCATCACAGCCCGACACGGAACTGGTCAGTGCCGAGCCAACGTCGCTATCCCAGTTGAGGTTGCTCGCGGTCACCACGTAGCGCGTGTGATCGTCGTCGGGAGCAAAGGTGAGGGTCATGCCGTCCAAATCGAGGAGCCGCGTCGACTCGAAGCGCTCGTAGATGGCATACATCTCACTCGAGACGAAGCCTGAGGTCGCCGAGAAATCGAGGAAGTGACTCTGCGGGACCACGTCGCTGCAGCTCTCATCGACGTTTCCATCACAGTTGTTGTCGATTTCGTCACAGAGCTCGGGTGCCTGCGGATACACCGCCGCGTTGGTATCGTCGCAGTCGGTGCCGCCGTCTTCTATCGAGACGTAGGTATCGAGATCGGTATCACCTTCGACGCACTCCTCGTCGACGCTCCCGTCGCAGTCGTTGTCGATTTCGTCACACGCCTCGATGGCTCCAGGGTGGATCTCCCCATTCTCGTCGTTGCAGTCCACCCCCACGGCGTAGGTATCGTTGTCGGCGTCCACGGGCTCGACGCAGTCCTCGTCGACCTCGGGGTCGCACACCATGGGAGGCGGGCCATCGCCGGGATTGTCGCACTCGGCGTCATCGAAGTGCAGGTTATCGATGAGGGCCGCGCTGTCCACGACCGAATCACCGACATCCGACACCACGAACGAAAGCGTGAGCGCGGAGTCTGAACCGGCCAGACCCGACACGTCGATCGATGCGGTCATCCAGGGCGTCTCGCCACCGTAGCCGTTGGTCGCCTCACTGATACTCGAGGTATTCAGCCGCTCTTCAACCGCCAGGGTAGCCCCCTCGGAGGTGTACATGAGCACGTTGAACAGGTCGTTGTATTGCGTGTTGAGCCAGGTCGGATACTCGCTGGTCAAGAACTTGTAGGTGAACGACAGCGTCTCGGCGCCCTCTGGGACGTTCAGCGTCAGGTCCATCCCGCTTCGTTTCGAGTCGACCGCGCCATCGCCGGAGGTCATGAGCACCATGCCACCACCCTGCGGCGGAGTGAGCGATCCGAGCGAAGCCACCACAGTCGTGTTGCCAGTGAGCGCCCAACTGTCGAAGGCGATCTCGTCCAGGCAACCGTTCACCAAACCGGCAGCCACCGTCTCTGGTACGATGAGTTGGATCTCGACCTGAGTAGTCGTCCCCGCGACGGGAACGTAGATATTCGCGTAGCCGCCGGTCTCCGGATCCGTAACGTACAGGGTGCTCGATCCGATGGTCTCCGGGACCGCGAAGAAGCCCTCCGGGTCGGTCAGACCAACGAATACCCCTGAGCTCGTATAGACGCCAGCACCAGCGACGGCTTCGCCATCAGCGTCGGTGACCTGTCCAACCGTGATCCCCTGGTCCCCTTCCGTCGCAATCACGACGTAGGTTCCCGGAGCATCAACGCCGTAGGCTCCCAGGAAGATATCGTCATCAGAAGCATTGTTGGTGACGATGCTCTCACCGTCGTCGGATACCGACGCGGTTCCGACCAGATTCATGGCGCTGGTGCCGTCCGCTAGCTCGACCACCTCGACCACGAGGATTTGGTCGTCGGCAGTCAAGTTATCCTCATTCGGAATGGAGATCTCGGCAGGCTCGGTGATCTCGCCATCGGACGTCACGGTGAACGCCCCAACCGCGTTGAACTCGGCGCCAGCAGAGGTCACGGTGTCGATTTCGACGTCTTCGACAGTGACGGTCGCGCCGGATTCGACAGTTCCCGCACCGAACGTGAGCGTCGTTCCGCTGATAGTGGTGGCCGCGCCGCCCCCGTTCCCACCGATCACCAGCACGTTGGTGTCGACACATTCTCCGCTATCGCATGCCTGTCCGGCACCGCAATCGGAGTCCTCTTCGCATTCGGGCGGAGGCTCGACGCACGCGCCATCGTCGCACACCTGCTCATCGTCGCAGTCCGCATCCTCTTCGCACTCTGGCTCAGCATCGACGCACTCGCCGCCATCACAGGTCTGCCCGTCGTCACAGTCTGCGTCCTCCTCGCACTCCGGCTCAGCATCGACGCACCCACCGCCATCACAGGTCTGCCCGTCGTCACAGTCTGCGTCCTCCTCGCACTCCGGCTCAGCATCGACGCACTCACCGCCGTCGCAGGTCTGCCCATCATCACAGTCTGCGTTTCTTTCGCATTCGGCGTCCGAAACGTCGATGCACTCCCCCTGGACGCACATCTGCCCATCGTCACAGTCCGAGCTCCTCGAGCAGCCCTTGTCATCATCCGACGCCGAATTGACGGTACATGCCGTGCTCCATACGGCTGCAGCGGCGAAAAGAACGAAATTGCGAGTTCTCACGATTGCCTCCACGTCTCTGGCGGGCACTCTTGGTTGCCCGCGTCCTAAGAGTCACGAAACTGACGACACTCCGGTTCACCCGAGAAGCGGGTGAACGACCCGGCCGGTCGTCGCCATGCTGTTACCCGATGCCTCTACGCGACGGAGAGCCAGAGCTTCCCGTCTTGCCCAATCTCACTCGTATCTGGTCGCGTCATCGTCAACGCACGCTGGCGCCTCTAGTTAAGGGGGTGGGGAGCCATCTTCTGGCAAATACAGCCGAAGAATTCTTCGGGGACCCAGCGGGGGTACGCAGAACCACGACCTGCATTGGCACCATCAAACCGCGCTCGTGTGCCGATTCATCACCCGGAGATTGGTGGGCCGTGGTGGTGGAGGACTGCTTTCGCTCGCCCCCCCTCTCGCTGACGGTCGCCCGGGCTCACGTGGTAGACGCCGGTACTCCTTGACAAGCCCGACTCCGAAAACGGCGGCGTTGCCTCAGACCGAAGTTCCAGGGTTACCGCGAGACCCGTGGGATGATGCGCTCATGATCCGCGAGGCGCGGATCCCGCACGAGGTGCGGGAGACTGCGGCTCACCGGTGGAGCCTATTGCGACGCCGTAGCCTTGGCTTGACGACGAGTGTTCTGATGCCAGACCGCGAGGCGCGCCCCCGCGGTCGTCGCGCTGGGGCTCCGCGGTCCTCGATGACTCAGCCAATCGCAGAGGGTGCGTGCTCTTCAGGGCAACCGTCGCGGGGGGACACGTCTCCGGACGCGAGGCTATCCCTGGAGAAGGGGCGTCGAACACGGTGGTAAGCGCCTGCTGGATCTTCTCGGCGTTGGGCAAGAGCACGGACCTTCCGTCGGGAGCGCGCCACCCGGTCGTGTGCTCGGGTCCCAGAACAACGCCGTGGAGTGCCCCGGCAGGGGTGCCGAGCAGTCGACGTGCCAGATCCAGGAGCTCCAAGCGAGACATATCGCTCTTCACCGAGGACTCGAAGAGGTTCCACAGCTCGGGAACTCGGGTGATGCCCTCGATTCCGGTGAGGCGCTCGCGAATCCCCATGAGGACGCTCTGCTGCCGTCTCGCCCGACTGAAATCCGATCGGCCGTGTCGCGACCGAACGTACATCGCGGCGGTGGCCCCATCCATGAGAACCCTGCCCGCTCGAGCGTCGAGCACGCGCCGGCCGCTCTCGGTCCGGCTGTCCCGGAAGTCGTCGATGACGGGGCATGGGACATCCACCTCGACGCCTCCCAGCGCATCGACCCCTGACTCGAAGACTCCGAGGTCGATGGCCAGCATGTGTTTGACGGGCAACCCGAGCGTGTCAAGGAGGACACGCTGAAGGAGCGGTAGCGGGGCGACCCGGGTCCGACGAGCGATGGCGTAGACGGTGTTGATGCGATCCGGAGGATGCCCAGGAATGTCGACGTAGAGGTCTCGGGGGATGCTGACGAGACCAGCCCGGCCATGCTGGTCGTCCAGGAGGACCGCGACGATGGTGTCTGCGAGGCCAGCCCCTCGCTTGCCGGGCCCATCATCGATCCCGAGCAGCAGCACGACTTCAAGCTGGTTTAGACGGGCACTTCCGACGCGTGTTCGTTGGTTTTTTTTCGGCTCGGCCTTTGCCAGCGGCTCGTGCTGAGAATCCCGCTGTGCAGGCTCGGCACCGACGGCGGGCGGCACCGATGTGGAGATCGAGGGCGGGAGGGGGCTCGGCAGCTCCGCTTCCGGCGACCGGTACGGGCGCGCGCCGAGCCAGGTCGCCAGACAGAGTCCCACGCTGGCGATGAGACAAGGAACACCGATCGTCAAGAGCCGTCGACTTCGCATGGCGGCCCGAACTGCAAAGCGCGCGCCATGCGTTAGGGGCGCTCACTGACTACGGTTCGAGACCGCACCCGACGGGCCACGGCAGCCCACCAACCCTCGGCGCCCCCCAGCAAGCGCAGATGCCGACGGGCCGACGGTGCTGCCGCAACGTGCCGCTCGCGCGGCCCACCTCGACGAGGACTGCCTGAAGCGCCCAGCTCAACGCGGAAGGGTCGCGGCAGCGAGATCGACACCCAGAGATACCCTCCGATCGCGCGAGGAGGCCGCGACATGAAGCGTGTAGCGACCCGCCTCGACCTTCCAGCCCCCATCCCAACGGGCAAAGGCGCGCGGCGCCAAGCTGACGACGACCCGCTGCTCGGCACCGGGTGAGAGCCGGACCCGGGCGTACCCCTCGAGCTTCTGGGGAGGCCGACGATGACCCGAAGGCGGCTCCACATAGATCTGAGCGATCTCGTCGCCGGGCCGCGCGCCGGTGTTCTTCACCGTGAAGCTCACGTCGACCCGACCATCGTCATGCTTCGCCACATGCCCATTCGAGTAGGCGAAGGTCGTGTACGAGAGCCCAAAGCCAAAGGGGAACGCTGGCGCAACCCCGGCGGCATCGAAGCCACGATACCCCACCATGAGCCCCTCGGTGTACGGCGTCTTGCCGCCGTTGTTCACTTGGTAGTATGGCGCGCTCGAGTGATCCTCGTAGCGCCTGGCCAGGGTGATGGGAAGCTTGCCGGACGGGCTCACGTCGCCGAAGATCGCCTCGGCGATCGCGGTACCGCCTTCCTGCCCGGGATACCACGCCCAGAGGAGGCCTTCCACGTCGTCTAGCCACCCGTCCAGCGACACGCCACCACCCGCGTTCATCACTACGATGGTGCGCGAGTTCTTGCTGGCCACCAACCGCAGGGTCTCGAGCTCTGCTGGAGGCAGCTCGAAGTGACGGTCGCTGTCCTCCGACTCGACGAGGTCCGCTTCCCGTGCCCACCCCGGCGGCCAGAAACCCGCGAACTTCCGCCCCAGCGAGTTCGTCTCGGCATTCTGCCCATACCCGAGGCAGACGATGGCTGCATCCGCTTCGCCAGCCATCCGTCCCAGCTCCTCTGCGCCGATGCTCTGCTCTCCATCGAGCGATGGCCCAAGACCAAACTGCACAATCGCCCCGAGGATCCCTTGGTAGTACTCCACAACTACCTGGTGACGCCCTTTCCTGAGCTCGATCGACTCGAGCTTGGTGCGCGGAGCATGATCGGACCAGTCGTCGAGCACCTTGCGCCCATCAATGAAGACCCGAATGCCGTCATCCGCATTCGTCATCACATCGTACCGGCCCGCCTTCGGAGCATCATATACCCCGGTCCAGCGCACCGAATAGAGCTCGTGGCCGAGACCAGCGACCGGCGGCACGCCATCCTCGGGATCGGCGTCGATCCGATCCACCTCGCGTACCACGACGGGCTCTCCGGCGAGGGCAGTACCCTGGAACCGCTCCTCCTTCACTGGCCCGGTAAAGACAGGGGCGCCGAGCGCACTGAACGTGGTGCGGTGCTGGATCCCGGGATGATACGTGACACTCAGGTTCGGCGCGGCAGACCGAATGCCGTCCAAGGTGCTCACGAGATGAAGAGGCGTCACGTAGGCGCTCCCCGAGCCACCGTATACGGCGGGGTGTGCCGTGGGACCAACGACGGCCAACTTCCGCACAGCGCTCCGATTGAGTGGGAGCACCGACCCCTGATTCTTCAACAGGACGAGGCTCTCCCGCGCCACGTCGAGGGCCACTGCCCGACTCGCCGGATCATCGAGTGGGATATCCGAACGCTTCTGCTCACGATCGAGGAACCCAGCCGCGATGATGGTGCGCAGAATGCGAAAGACCTTCTCATCGACCTCGGCCTGGGTGATGGCTTGGGTGCTCAGCAGCACCTGGAGATTGGCGGGACTCATCTCCGCCGCACGGGGCATTTCGAGATCACACCCTCCCACGGCCCCACCGAGCGCGTCGTGGACTGCCTTCCAGTCCGACATGACGAAACCCTGGAAGCCCCATTCATCCTTGAGAACCCCTCGAAGAAGCCACGGATGATGGGAGCAATAGATCCCATTGAGCAGGTTGTACGCCGACATGACGGAGCCTGCCTTGCCTTCCCGAACCGCCATCTCGAACGGAGGAAAGTAGATCTCGCGGAGCGTACGCTCGTCCACTTCCGAACTGATATGGTTGCGGTCCCACTCCTGGCTGTTGGCGGCAAAGTGCTTGACGGTGGCCAGCACCCCCTCACTCTGCATCCCCTTCACCACCTCGGTGGCGGTTCGCCCGGCCAGCATCGGGTCTTCACCCATGTACTCGAAGTTGCGCCCGTTGAGCGGCGAGCGCTGGATGTTCACCGCAGGCCCTAGTAGCACGTGCACCCCGCGGGCTCGGGCGTCACGAGCCATGGCACGCCCTACCCGAGCCGCAATTTCCGGATCGAAGGCCGCCGCAAGGCCAACGGTCGACGGATAGGCAGTGCTGGGCCCCCAGTTCCTGACCCCAACCGGGCCGTCAGCGAGCTTGATCTCGGGAATGCCGAGACGGGGGACCGGGCGAATGTAGAAGTCCCGGTCGCCTCCGACGTACGCGAGCTTCTCCTCGAGTGTCATCTGACGGAGCAGCTCCTCGGCACGGGCGTCCGGGCTCGCTACGTTGCCAGGCGTCGCAGAAACCGACTGCGCTGATCCAGAAGGCGCGGCAGACGCTTGGGGTCGCGACGGACCGCAGGCGGCAAGGGGGCCGCTGAGAAGGGCAAGAGCTACGAGGAGACTCGATTGACGACAGGAGGGTGCCACGCCCGGAACGATATCACGCGAAGCGCGCGCGGGTTCGCGACATTGCACGGACTGTCGATCCCAGCGCTGGTACTCGGCGCCCCAAGGGTTGACTGAGTACGACTCACCGCAAGTTCGTATGGGGACCGAGTTGCGTGGCTCCTCGGTGATCCCATGGTCATGGGCCCATCGAGCACGGCCACAGGCGTATCGGAGCGAGGATCGGTGACGTGGCCGATGGTCACTCGCCCGAATCCTCGGTTTCCCGGGCTGCGTCCAATACGGCCCGCTCGAGGGCGGCGGGAAGCCGCGCATCTTCGCTCGAGAGCAACGGCTGCGCGGCATACTCACTCACCCCGTTGTCCGGAACATTACATGACCGCCCCGCACTTGCCAGGGCCCTCGAGCCCGCAGATCATGCCCGGAGGGCACGGACCGCAATCGAGCGCCGCGCCGCAGCCGTTTCCTGCTGGACCGCATTCGATTCCCTGGTCAACGCAGGTGATCGGCGCACAGACGGGAGTACCACACTTGCCTGGCTCGAACAGACCGCAGACTGCCGGCGGTGGGCACTCGCCGCAGTCGAGCGCGTTGCCACAGCCATCGCCGGCCATGCCGCACTCGAGCCCCTGGGCCTCACAGGTTATTGGCGTACAGGCAGCGGTGCCGCACTTGTTGCGGCCAGCCGCGCCGCACGTCCAACCCTCCGGGCACTCGCCGCAGTCGAGCGCAGCACCACAACCGTCGCCCGCTGCTCCGCACTCATAGCCAAGAGCCTCACAAGTCGTCGGCGTGCAGGTCATGGAATCACATTGGCCAGGTGCGATCAACCCGCACACCTCTCCCTCTGGACAGTCGCCGCAGTCGAGCGCGTCGCCACAGCCGTCACCCGCCGGACCGCACTCAAACCCCTGATCCTGGCAGGTCGTGGGCGTGCACACCGGAGTGTAAGGCGTGACGCAGGAGGACAGATCGAAGAGCATGAACTCGAGGACCTTCTCCTGCGCCGTGAACTCGTCCCAGGAACCGCAGTTCTCCGGGAAGTTCAGGGACGGATTGCCCCTGCTCACGTGGAAATCGCTGTACACGAATCGCCCGCAAGAGACGCCCGTGCCGTCCGAGACTGGAGTATTGAAGGTATAGTGCATCGGCAATTCGGTGTACGACTCGGGTGACTCCGCGGTGATCCAGGTCTGCCCCGGCGGCGTCACCGCCAGTAGGTCGTAGCGCGGGTCGTACATCTCGAAGGTTGCCGGATCGGTGACGGGCATATCGAGTGCCCCAACCCCGTCCAACCAAGCCGTAAAGTCAGCGGCCCGCGGGTTCATGGCCTCGTCATTGACGATGATGCCCGTGGTGAAGTCATCCCCCGCCCCCCAGTCAGACCATGTCGCAGTCGTGCTGAGTGGATTCGCTTCGCCCCCCGCACGCATGTAGGAATGGGACCAGTGCGTCGCAAAGACGCGTCCGCCGGTATCGGCGTAGTCAACGAGCGTCTGCCAATACTCGAGCGCTGGCTGCCGCTCCATGTCACGCTCGTAGTCCGACCCCTGGCAGGCCAGAATCAGCATGTCGTAGTCCGTGAGGGGCACGTGGCCCGCTCCATCTTCGGCAAAAAGCGCCACTTCCGATGGCGTGTCATCGTCGATGACGGTGCCGGGGCCGACGCCGTCCGTATAGCGCTCTCCGCTTCCGTGGTACAGATGCACGCGCCCGGTCCCGCCCGGGTTCGTGAACTCCGACTCATCGATACCCGCCTTCCAAAGCACGCACTCCATCCCGTCGGCCGCGCCCGTTACGCTGGCGATGAGGGGGATGTCACCCTCCTCCTTATTCTTGGGTAGCGTCAGAATGCCTTCGTCGGGGAGGGGGTTGTCCGCGCAGGGCGTAGAGACATCGACCTGGAAGATGCGGCGCCAGCGACCCAGCTGGACGACCAGTGTGACAGCTTCACCCACCGGAACCCCGGTCAGGGTGAACGAACCGTCGACCCCCGTCTGTGTCGATATGAGCGGATCGCCCGCTGCCGTGGCACCACAGATGTCGCAGGTGTTCGTCCTTGTCTCGAACGGCTGCAGCCCCGGGTCATCGGGATTGTTCGGAATATAGACGAGCGCGTTATAGAGTGGACTGCGCCCGCCCGGATCGAACACCTGGCCACTGATGCTGGTTGTCGTCCCCTCGTCGCAGTCCGGGATTTGGCTGCAGACGCCCGTGCAGCCACATTGCCCCGGCTCTTCGGTATTGCCCCCGCAAATCTTCGGCAGCGTGCAGGGATTGCCGCAATCGAGGGTCCCTCCGCAACCGTCGCCAGCGAGGCCGCACTCCACGCCCTGGTCTTCGCACGTCAGCGGCGTGCAGACGGGCAACGCAACACACTGGCTCTGCCCACCCGCGGTTTGTTGGCATTGCTCGCCGCTCTCACAGTCACCGCAGTCGATCGTGTCGTCACAACCATCACTCTGGATCCCGCACTCGACGCCTTCCAGGTCAGCGCAGGTGAGAGGCGTGCAGGTCGTACCGATGTCACATTGATTGGGTGTAAGCACGCCGCAGGTTTCACCCTCGGGGCAGGTCCCGCAGTCGAGCACCTCGCCACACCCGTCACTGACGAGGCCGCAGTCCGTCTCGAGAGCTTCGCAGGTGGTCGGAGTGCATTCCGGTTCGACCACCGCGCATCGGTTGGGTTCCTCGGCGCCACAAACCTCACCGGTGGCGCAGGCCCCGCACTCCACGACGCCGCCGCACCGCGTGTCGGTTGCGGTGCCGCAATCTGCGTCTAAAGACTTGCAGCTGCTGGGACATGACGAGGAGTTGCCTTCGCCGGCCGCGCCCGCATGCGGGTCATCGAGTTGCAGACTGGGGTTGCCCGGACCGGCACCACCTTCGCTGCCCGTCCCGCCTTCCTCGCCGCTAGTCCCAGCGCTCGCCTCCCCCTTCGAGTCCCCATCATCAGAGCAGCCGCATCCCCAAAGAAACCCAGCGACTAGCGCAGTAACTACCGGCCGATCGAGTCGTGTCATGCCTTGATTGATCTCCGTTTAGGGCAGGGGTCCCCTAGCCCCGGGCCGGCTTCGAGAACGAGCCGGGCTGTTAGCGCTCTACCAGCAGCCCTCCCATATACCATAAACTCGCGCTCGACGCGGGTATGGAATTGTCCTCCGTCAATGTGGAAGAATGCTCCACACTGCGCGCGCGGCTCTATCGCGAAATCCCGCGTTTTTCTCGCCTGAAACGCTCGAACCGGCAGCCCCACGTGACCCGCAGGAGCCGGGCGGTGCCTACCCCGGGAAGCGTCGGAATTGGTGCGCACCGCGGGCACCATCACCGACCCTGCGGACCCTCGTGCGTTGATGGGTTTGCTGGATAGCTTGGATCGATGTTGCCCCGAAACGCCTCGGGTCGGCTCGGCGGGCGATTCGGCCTACAGAATTTGGCTCGCGAAGCGTCCGGTCGAGGCCCGGTCGCGTCGCAACTCACGTCCTGTTTGCTGGACGTTCACGCAATCGACACGTATCCGTTCACGGCCCCAAACGCAGATAGGTGCACGTAGAGGGAGTCGGAGCACGGGTTTCTTGGTTCGGAGGCAGCGGCCGTTTCCAGATCTGGAACTGGAGTCCACTGACTACGAGGAAGCCGCCACAGCATTCAATCGATGCCGTGAGCGCGGCATCCAAGGATCGAATACGGATTTCTTGATCTGTGCGGCAGCCATGCGTCGCAGACTGGCGATCTACACGACGGACGGAGACTTCCTGCGGTACGCAAAGGTTCTCAGACTCAACTTGCACAAGCCGAGAGTTTGACAGTCATCGCGTGAGTCTGTGGGTCAAACCGTTCAACGGACCTCAGGCCACAAGGGGTCTGGTGAGGAGGGCAAGGACAACCACGGGACTCGACAGACGACGGGAGGGTGCCACGCGCGGCGCCTCGAAGAAGCGGACGCGAGCAGGTGGGGTGTTGCCCCCTACCCCCGCCGCACAGGAACCTTGGGCGCGTTTCGCTCGGCCCGTTCCTCGAGCTCCTCGATGGATCGCGGCCAATCGCCTCGAAGCAGGCGAGAGAGCGAGCGATCGGCCAGGACTTTCCCCGCCGTTTGGCACCGCGGGCAGTAGTTCACCTCGTTGGTCGCGTATCGGATGCGTTGAACGGTCGTCCCGCACACCGGGCAGGGCTTCCCGAAACGACCATGCACGGACATTCCCTCGTGGAAGGCGGTGACCCGCTCGGGAAAGCGGCCGCCGTTCTCGCTCCGGAGACGCTCCGTCCAAGCGACGAGCGTGCTGGCGAGTGATCCATGCAGACGCTCGATCTCCGGCGCCTCCAAGGCGTGGGTGAGCGCGACGGGTGACAGCCGAGCCGCGTGGAGGATTTCATCAGAATAGGCGTTTCCGATCCCGCTGACGAGACGAGGATCGGTCAGTGCCCGCTTGAGCGTGCGATTCTCACGGCCGAGAGCCGCCGTAAGCTCGGCGAGCGACGCCGTGAGCGGATCGATGCCACCGCGGTCCACGGCCGCAAGTGCCAGCGCGCCCTCCAACACGTGCAGGCTCGCGCGTTTGTGCGTGCTGGTCTCCGTGAAGAGGAGCGTGCCGGATGCGAAATCGAAACCGGCTAGGCCACCGCGGCGCGGTACGGCCGCCCCGTGCTCCTTCCAGTGCAGGCGACCGGCGATCATGAGGTGCAGCACGAGGTGGAGCTCGCCCTCGAGTTCGAACACGATTCGCTTGCCGATGCGCCGGACGCCCGTCACCTTGCGCCCGGCGGCTGAGTCGAGCGGCGGCACCGCGGTGCGCACCAGGAACGGGCTCACGACGCGAACGCCCTCCAGCACGACGCCCTTGACTCGCGAAGCGAGCGCCTCGACGTACAGCGTCACGTCCGGCAATTCGGGCACGGCCCGATACTACCGGATCCGGGCCCGGCGCGCCCCCCCCTCTGGAACCCTGCGTGCATGTTCCTGTGGGTGAACCTTGATCCGACTGCCGGCACGCCTACGCTGCCGCGCCCTGCATCTTCGACGTCCACACGGTCACTCGGTTGCGTCCATTGCGCTTCGAAGCATAGAGCGCCTCATCCGTGGCCTTGAAGAGCTGTTCCCACTCCTTGCCCGCCGCAGGGAAGGTGGCGACACCCACCGAGCAGGTCACCTTGAGCGGACCAAGCTCCGTCATGAACTCGGCCGATTCCAGCTCGGTCCGCACGCGTTCACCGAGGAGCCGCGCGCCGTCGGCGTCGGTTTGCTCGCACACGAAGACGAACTCTTCACCGCCAAATCGCCCCACCACGTCGATGTCGCGCTTCACCCGCCGCAGGACGTCCGCAAAACCCTTGATCACGACGTCACCAACGTCGTGGCCGTAGGTGTCGTTCACGCGCTTGAAGTGATCGATGTCGCACACCAAGACACTGAGGGGCTTGGCAAAACGCGCCGCGCTGCGCAGCTTCAATGCCGCCGTCTCGAGCAGTGCGCGTTTGTTGAGGAGGCCGGTGAGACCGTCGGTCGTAGCCAGATCCTCGAGCCGACCCAGCATGCGGGCGTTCGCCAAAGACACGGCCATGTGGCTCGCCAACACCTCCAGGGTGGGACGCACGGAGTCACCAAAGGCGCCGCGCCGCGTCGAGCCGAGCACCAGAGTACCCAGCGGACGATCGTGTACCACCAGCGGCAGCACCAAGAGCGAGGGCATAGCAGGTGGAAGAAGCCGCTTGGTGAAGACCACCTGACGCGCAGGATCGTAGTCACCACGATAGGGCAGCGGATGGCGATTGGAGACCACCATCGACACGAGGCCGGTGTTTTGTCTGAAGTGCTGCCCAACGAGGCCAGCCGTGCCTTCGCCGCTGGCAGCACAGATCTCGTGCTCGTTCGTCGAAGGCTCGAAGAGAGTGACGACCGCGCAGTCGAGCGAGGCGAACTCTCGCGCACTGTTCACCCCAGCCTCCACCACCTGCGCCTCGGTGGTGGACGCCGCGAAAGCGTTCGCGGCACGGTAGAGCTTGCCCTGTTCCACCTTGGCTCGGTCGAGCTGCACGAAGACGCGCTCGTTCTCCACGGCGCGCAGCATGTAGCGAGTCGCCGTGGCCAGGAGCTCCTGCGCCTCCTCGGAGAAGGGCTCTTCCGATTTACGGTCGGCGATGAGGAGTCCCCGCGGGCTACCGTGATCCATCACAGGAACGGCCGCAACGGCCCCCACCTCGATGGGTGAGGCGTAGTAGGGCACGTGGCGCGCCGAACGCGGGCCATGAACGCAGACCGCGCGTTTCTGGGTGAGCGCCGCCGCAAAAATCCCGTCCCTCACCGAAAATGGGCCATCCAAGACGTTGTCTTCGTCCGTAGCAAGCTCGCGGATTTGAAGAGCGTCTCCACTGGGACTAAGCCACAGGAGCAGGACAGTCCGGAGCCCCAGCGCGTGGCTCAGCAAGGTCGTGGCAAAGTGCAGAGCCTCACGGATCTCCTCGACGCCGGAATGGACGAGGCGCGCTTCGGCGTCAGCCGCCACCGTCGAGGTGTCGCCCGACGTCACGGTGCCAGGAGCGCTGAGCAGGCGGTAGCACCGTGCGGCTTCCTTCATCTTCTGCAGCTCGGAGTCCACCGTGGCCTTGGAGAGGCGTCGCACCCGGGCTATTTCGGCGCGAAAGACCACGAGATTGAGACCCATGAAGAGCGTGACGAGCCCGGCGTGCACAGCAAGCTCGAGCCAATTCGGGGTGGCCGATATCGCGCGGAGCGCCGCCTCGAGGGTGAGGGCAAACACCCCAGTGCCAATCGCCGCGAGCGGCGGCGCGACAGCTGCGGCCACGATCATGAGGGCATACACCAGGGCGTAGTAGGGTCCCGACAGTCCGGCGCCGCTCACGAGGATCCCGGCGTAGATGAGGACCACCACTTGGGTCATGAGCTCGAGGTCCGTCAGAGCGGCCGCGTCGACCGAGAGTTGACGCAAGCGACGCGCCAGTCGATAGCCGACGCTGCTCGCAAGCAGCAGCAGCAAGACGACCGTCGCCAACGCTGGCAGCTCCCCGTGGGCGCACAGCCAAAGGGCGGCAGCGAAGGCGAAGCTAACCGCGAGCCCTCGCCCACGGAGAATGCCTTTCTGTACTGCACCCGCGACGCGAACGAGGGGATCCATGCAGCTATCGCGGTTACCAGAGCCCCAAGACAACGGCCTAGTTTCGTGCGAGCTCGGCCCTTGGCCCAATGCGCAGATCGTTCTTCCCGGACCCGGCCGGTTGTGCGAAACACTCTAGTGCAGTGAAATTCGGGTTGCGGGTCCAGATCATCCTGCTGCTGGGCGGCTTGATGCTGCTCGCGCTT
Source organism: uncultured Polyangiaceae bacterium (assembly GCA_964424695.1). GTDB lineage: Bacteria > Myxococcota_A > Polyangia > Polyangiales > Polyangiaceae > JAEWRL01. The sequence goes on along the minus strand of CAYRKE010000103.1, from coordinate 228 downwards.
GGCCCGTTGTTTTATGCAGTTTCGACCTACTCACGGTTCACGCTCTTCTCGATCCGGCAGGAGCAGGCCCAAGAGGTGGCAGCCGGCATCGCATCGCGGATTCTCGCCGATTCCCCCACATCGGTCGACGCCCAGGCTCGGGCTCTCGAGCGGGAAGTCGCGGCCGAGCGCGTGCTGGCAGTGGTCCTCCTCGATGACCGTGGCCGAGTCGTGGCCGCTCGCGGTGCG
>CAYRKE010000102.1:17268-27785 GCA_964424695.1 uncultured Polyangiaceae bacterium | reverse complement strand
CATTGCGCAATGCAAGGCCGAGGCCGATGAAGACGAGTTCGGCCACCGCATTGGCGTTGGCACCTGGTGTGTTGAAGACGCAGACGCCGCTCGCGCTCGCCTTGTCGACGGTGATGTTGTTGACCCCAGCTCCGGCGCGGGCGACGGCCAGCAACCCATCGAAGTTGTCGGTGTCGACCTGGGCTGAACGCACCAAAATGGCGTCCGGTCGTTCAACGGCCTCGGATATGGAGTAGCGTTCTCCGAAGAGTTCGAGGCCCTTCGAGGAGATCTTGTTGAGGGTCTTGATATTGAACGTCAAGGTCAGATGTCCCGCGTGAGTTGTTTACGATCCTGCGACGCAGCGGAAGAATACCGCTGTGCGCTGCCTCGGGCATTTCGCTGTCGAGGCGCGCAACCGGGCTCCAGGTGCCCGTGGCGCTGCGTATTGCGACCAAGAAACCCGGTTCTGTCAACCTTCCCAGGAACCTGCGGAAAGAATTCTCGAATTCCGTGACCTTGCCCCCACTCGACCCAATGACCCCTCCAGTCAGAGTGCTGTGCGAACCCCCACGCTACGACGCCGAACTGGCTAAACCAACTGGTTCGGGCGAGTCGTATCGGGACACCTCCGGATTGCGCTGCCCCGCCCTTGTCACAGTGAAGGGTTGAGCGGATCGTAGGCGTCGCTCGTTCTCACAGAGCGGAACTCGTCGTCGCCGCTCGACGACGCCCTGCGTGAGCGCGCCGGCCTAGGCACGGCGGCACCGCTCCGCCTGGACTGGGCCGGCTCGGCTCGACCGCGCACGGCAGTACCGCTGGCCTTGGCAGCCATGGGATCCGGCCGGCGGGCAGCGGCGGCAGAGGCTTGCGGCTCGGCGGGGGCACTGGATGGCGCAGGCGTCGAGGAGGATCCGCGCTCGCGCGCTTCACCCATCTGCGTCACGAACCAGGGCAACTTCACAGGCTCCAATGGTCCCTCCTGCGCAATCACCCGTTCGACGAAGCGAAGGGTGCCAAAGGTCGGACCACCGAAGACTTGCCTCTCCCACTCCAAGTACTTGCCGGACGCTGGCGTCGCCGCGGCTGCCGCCCACACAACGTCATTGCGATAGAGACCCAGCACTGCGCAGGCCGCCGCTAGGGTCCACGCGAGCCACCTGGAGCCTCTCGGTTGGGCTGGAGGATCAAGGCTCAAGGTGACGGGCGGAGCGCTGGGAGGGACTGCCGGCACGACGCTGGCAGCAGGTCTTGGGCGAGGAGCTGAGACGGCACGTGACGGGGGCGGGGCCGAAGTGACCGGCACCGGACGACTCGCAGGTGCGGGCCGAGCGCTTGGCTGCTCGATGCCCGCAACGACACCGAGCGGCAGACATTGCGTCATGCCCTCCTGCCAGACCAACGTATTCACAGTGACGATGTCGAGACGATAGAGATCGTCAAGCTGCTCCAGGGTTAGCTGCCTGCTGTCGCCGGGTCCCAGCAGCACGTGCCAGAGCGCCTCTGGAGCCTCCTTTTCCGCGGTCGCCTCCAGCAACGCTCCGAGCTTCTGCCAGCTCGCCATGCCCTCTTGCCACACGGGAGTCTGCTCATCGACGACGCCGAGCCGGAACAGATCATCGAGCTTGTCGAGGGACAGATGCTTCACCTCCCCGGATCGCAGCATGACGTCGAAGCTGTCTTCGTCCGCCTTGCTCGCCGGCTCCGCCGCCGGCGCTTCGCCCATCACGGTGCGGAGAGGCACCCAGCTCTGCATCCCCTTCGGGCACACGAGAGCCCCACGATCGATGGCACCGAGCCTCAAGAAGTCCCGAAGCTGCTCGGCAGAGACCTCCTTGGCTTTGCCGGATTCTTGAAGCAGGTAAAAAGACCCCTCCAGCTGGTCATCGAGCAACTCGACGTCCTGCACTTCATCGATTTCATCGATTTCGTCGATCCGACAGCGTTTCAGGTCAAGTGGCCTGCCGAGCATCGGTTGAGACGACACGGATCTAGGGTTAGCTGCCCCAAGGGACCACGGCAAGAGCGGGAGTGCGCTTTTAACGTAGAGCGAAAGATCTAGCCTCGAGTGTCGTCTCCCGCGCCACAGCCCTCCGGGAGAATGCGTGCTAGCAAACGGAGTCGTCGTCCTTCGATAGCGACCAAGCTCCCACACCACAGCGATCTCGAACCACGCAGCGAGGGCCAATTGGGTAAACGAGACTGGGAACGAATGGACAGTGCCAACGATCTCGAGGCCATCGGGATTTCCCCGAAGCGAAGACGTGGATGGGCGGTGTTCTCCTTGATACTCGCAATCGCCATCGGTGGATTCGTGCTCGGCTACTATGTCCCCCTCTATCGAGCACACGCGCGGCTCCTCACCGAATACCAGGGACAGTCGAAGGAATCGAAGCTGCAGCGCCAGCAGCTCATCTCCACGGTCGAGACCCTGAAGGAGGTCTCGGAGCAGAAGGACCAGCTCAGCGAGGTCGTTCGCAAGGAACAGGAAGCGGCGACCGCTGCCAAGTCACGAGCCGAGGCCCTTTATCAGAGCCTGCAGGCGCCGCTCAAAAGGTATCTGAGCAAGGGGTGGCTCAAGCTCGAACAGAACGAGCAAGATGTCCGAGCCACGCTCCTCGGCCCTGCGCTGGTTTCGGCGGACGGAGAAGGGGTGACCGCACAGGGCAAGAAGGCCCTCTGCCTCGTGGCCACAGCGCTGAAGAGCACGAATCTAAGCATCGTGGTGAGGAGCCTTGGCGTCCGCACCCAGGACGACACGGCTTGGGCCGTGGCCGCCACTCGAGCCGCTGACGCAGCGCGAGTGCTCGGTGAGACCTGCGCGTTCGACGCATCGCGCATCGAGGTTCGCCTGACCAAGCCCACCACGGATCCCAGTGGTACCGTGGTGCTGCTCGAGCTCGGCCCTCGGCCGAGCCCCTCGACGAGTGGCAAGTAGTTGTCCCGGAGCCTACATCCGCCAAACGGCTGCGCTATCGAACCGTCAGCGTCCTTTGGCGCAAGCCCGAAACCGGGATAGCCCCCCCGGGTGGTGCTCGGACGATGAGGCCTGAGGGGTCAGAAGCGCCAAGTCCCCGGAGCGGCCTCGGGCGCCCTGCCTAGGCCCTTCCGATCTAGCCCGTTTCGGATCCTCTCGTTCAGTGACAGTGGACGGGAGCCGACGCTCCGGGGTGCCGACGCCTGGTCTGGCCGTGCGCCGTGCCCCCCTCGCTATTGACGGACGCCCGGCCGCGGAAGCAGGATGCGCCTTTCGACCTCGGAGGAATCGCGGCAGCGCGCACTTAGGCAAACTGGCCCGGACCTTCGTGAGACCACTTATCGGGAACGGGAGATTTGGTATGAAGCGCATTCGTTTCGTCACTTTGGTCGGCCTCGCTCTGGTCGTCGCCGCGTGCAGCAACGACGATCCCACGAAGATCGAACCGAGCCGCCTGGGCAAGCGCGGCGAGTCGTGTCTCAACAGCAGCGAGTGCGATAAATCACTGGCCTGCATCCGCAACGTCTGCACCCAATCGGACTTCAACGTCGCGATCGGCGCCAAGGTGTGCCAGCAAATCGACTGCGCCGAAGCCGCGGACTGCTGCGCCAACGTCCCGGCCGAGTGCGAGAACTACGCCGAAAACTACGCGCGCTACTGCCAGCCTTACGAAGTGGCCACCTGCCCACAGCAAACCACGCTCGCGAGCTGCACGACGGACGACCAGTGCACGGTGGACGGGGAAGCATGTGACACAGTCTCCGGCTATTGCCGATGCACCGAAAACCCCGACTATGACACTCAGAATGCCACCTGCAGGATGAGTTGCCAAGCCTGCAGCTACACCTGTAGCGGTGAACGCTGCGTCCCGAAGTGCACCGATGACTTCGACTGCGGCGTCGGCACCTGCGACACCGCGTCCGGTACCTGTTTTGAGTGCGAGTCGAATGACGACTGTTACGGCGCAGGCGAGGAGTGTCGCGACCATACGTGCACCGTCCCCTGCAAGCAGAACGAGAATTGCCCCCTCTTCCACACCTGTAACCAGGACACGGGAGAGTGCGACTATACGGGCTGCAAGGACGATCACGAGTGCCAGTTCGCCTTCTCGCCGACGGATCCGAGCGCCAAGGCGTCGCGCTGCGTCGAGAACGAGCGGACCGGCGCCGAAGGGCAACCAGACCGCGTCTGCCGCGTCCCCTGCGTGAGCGATGCGGAGTGCACGGGTCGTCAGGAGGTCTGCCAGAACGGCGCCTGTGTGTACATGGGCTGCGAATCCGACCAGGAGTGCCGCGCAGAGCTAGGACTCGCCGAAGTATCGGCCAGCGCCACGTTCACACCGAAGGCGGTGTGCCGCGAGCCTTGAGCCGCGAATCAGACCCGACTGCCCATGAAGAGCCCGCTTGGCGCGACGCGGAAAGGCATCAGCCAAGCGGGCGGGGGAGACGGAGCCCTACCCTCCGCCTACCCCAGCTCGTCCGCCGTGAACGGCGCGCCGACGGGACCAGGCAGACCGGCGGGGAGGCGGTCCGCGCCAAGTTCGAAACCCATGGCGAGTAGGGGCTCCCTGAGATCGTCGGGTATCGCCACCACGCCCCCCAGAACCGCGGAGGCTCCCGGCTTCGCCACCGACCAGCGGTAGGCGTGCAGTGCCAGGCGAGCGAGGCCATAGCGGTCGCGAAATGAGCGGTTCAGATCGTTCCTTCCGTAGCGCGCGTCGCCGAGCAGGGGATAGTTCGCGTGCTTGAGGTGCCGGCGAATCTGGTGCAGGCGACCGGTGAGTGGCGTCGCGGACACCAAGGAGACGTGGCGTGGCTCGGTGGTGGCAATGGCGACCCGCCAAACCAGTGTGCGAGCCTCGACACGGGGGCCATCATCTCGCCGAGTGATCGGATAGTCGATGTCGAGATGGTGGGGGCTCTCCCCGCGTACGACGGCAAGGTACTCCTTGCGACAGCGCCCAGCCTGGGCCCACTCCGAGACGACTTGTGCCGCGTCCGCACTCTTGGCAAAGAGCACCGGACCACTCGCACCTCGATCCAACCGTTGGATGGGGTGCGCGGCACCACCGCGGGTTCGGCCTCGAGCAAAATCCACGAGAGCTTCTTCGGCCTTCGCCCAGCCGCGGTGCACTAGCAAGCCTGATGGCTTGTTGAGCACGAAGAGCTCGTCGTCTTCATACAGGCACTCGATGTTCATGGTCGCGCCGCCGACCATAGCATCCGATGCCGCATCCCGTGCCGCGGTCAGGTGAGGACACTGGAACCCTCGGCAGCGGGCTACCCGGTGTCCCCCGCCGCAACAACGGACATGCTCAAACCATGCCAGTGAGTGCCCAATCGCCTCAATTGTCCGAGGTGGCCGAAGTCGTGGCTGCACCTGATTTTGGGGGATCTCTGGCGATTCACGTGGTAGTTTGCGGGCGCACATGGGCTGTCACCCGACGTTCGGGGCGGCAGACCCCGGAGAGGGAGGAATGTGAGATGGGGTTATTTAACGGTCTTTGGCTCGTCGTCCTTGGAGTGCTGGGAGCATCGAGCCTGATCATCGCGAAGAAGCCGAACGCCAAGGAGCTCATCGACAAACTGGCCCCCTACCAGGGGTGGATCGGCGTTGCTTCGGCCTTTTGGGGCGCTTGGGGCATCATCAGCTCCGTTCTCAGCCTTGGCTGGCTCGCGACCTGGCCAATCGTGTGGATCACCTGGCTGATTAACGCTCTGCTGCTCGCTACCCTCGGGCTCCTGTTGGGGGTGGGCGTCATGAAGACCTTCATCAAGGCTCCGGAAGCGCGGTCCAAGATGGACCAGACCGTTGCGAAACTCCTACCCTATCAGGGCACCCTCGGGCTCTGCGGGATTGGATTCGGCATCTGGATGGTCCTCTCTGGCTTCATTTTTGTCATGGCTTGATGGCAGCTCTCGCTCCGCTCTGGGATCGGGCTCACTCCAGGGCGTCCTCGTCAAACATGACGCGGTTTTGAGCCCTTACGCGAGAGGGTTGCGTTGCATGAGGGGGGGCATGATCTCGTCGTCGCCCGGTAGCGACGAGATCATGTCGCATGGTACGAGCAGAAGATGGAGGCCGCGCACGTTGCCCGAGCCTCGAGCTCGCGATCTGTCGAACGGGAGCTTATCCGAGGCACAGCAAGTGCCCGCTCGCTGCGTGCCGCCTTCGCCCCGGTGAGCAGGCGATGTCCACCCCACCGGAGCGGCGCGGTACACCGAATGCACCCGCCGCGATGCGCCTGAGCCATCGGGAACGAGCGATGGGCTGCGCGCCCGTTGCAGCGAGCGGCCCATCGCTCGGGTTGCTGCGCCACAGGCTGGCAGTGTGTCGAGCGTTGCTCGTCCCGCTGAATCGGCAGGCGTGAACGGTCGTGCTGGCTGCACCAGGCAAGGGGTTCATCCTTAGAGCGCAAGGCGCGGTCAGCTCAACCTCCACCTTCCTACTTCCGTGGCGCGGATGGCCGCGTCGCGGTCAGCTCCGCGGCGTGGAACGAGAAGCTCCGTTCGGTGTTGTCTGCGGTCTCCCGAACTGCATCCGCGGTCGCAGACGACAGTCCGACCGTGCACGGGCTTGCCGATGACACCGTGCGCGTAACTGTGGACGATGTTACCGATACGATGTGCTGCCTGTCTGTTCAGGCTGCCGTCGCTCGCATGCCGGATCATCTGCGTGAACCAGTGGCGCGGCACGTCCAATTGGGCGACGAGCGCCGCGGGTGGTGGGGTGGACGTGACCTCGAAGAACATGGGCCGATTGACTCCCGGGGTGGCTGACGACAAATTCCACCTCCGCCGCCGCGGCGGCTCAGACGAATCGGAGACCGGGTTCGACGGCGGCGAGTTGAGACTGCGCAAGAATCGAGGAACCGTCGAAGCGACTCGACCAACGCATGCCACCGTATCTCCTCGTGATTGGTGGTGTAGTTGTACGCGCTGGCATGTGCTCACCCAACGCGCGCTGTGATCGTCGCAAGTCTCACCGGCAGGGGTTGGTTGAGGTCTTGCGACGCCGAAGGCGACGGTCTTGGAGCAAAGACGCTGGGATTCAATTCCGACATCGAGGAGGCGTTGCGCCCTCCCCTTGGCGAGAACGAGCGAAAACGCTCTCGACAGAAACGGGCGCTCAGGCGGGTTCAAGGACTGGTCAGCCATCGGCCGCCTGCCGGTAAAGTCGCTCCCCTTGACATCACGAGGTGGCTGTGTCGACACTGTAATCTTGTGGCAAGTCGAGGCGCCATCGTCTCACTCGCGGACGTGGCGGTCGGAATATGTCGGGAGAACCACTGGGCAGTCTCGGAATCGCACCCGGCGTCGAGCTCGGGGCACTGCTCGACGGCAAGTACCACGTCGAGCGAGTGCTCGGCCACGGGGGCATGGGCGTGGTCGTGGCGGCTCACCACGTTCACCTCGATGAGATGGTGGCCATCAAGTTCCTCCGTCCGGAAATCCTGAATGACGCAGAAGCCGTCGGCCGCTTCATGCGTGAGGCAAGGGCCGCAGTCAAGATCCGGAGTGAACACGTGGCTCGCGTCACCGACGTGGGCAAGCTCTCCAACGGCGTACCGTACATGGTCCTGGAGTACCTGGAGGGCGTGGACCTCGGAAAGTGGCTCGAGGGCGGGAATCGACCGCCGATACCCACGCTCATCGACGCCGTGCTTCAGGCCTGCGAGGCGATCGCAGAAGCGCACCGGCTCGGGATTGTTCACAGGGATCTCAAACCATCCAATCTCTTCTTCACGCAGCGCCCAGATGGGTCCCCGTCGATCAAGGTACTCGACTTCGGGATCTCCAAGATGTCCAGCACGAGCCAGGAAGGAGCAGAGCTCGGCCTCACCAAGACGACGGCAGTCTTCGGCTCGCCCCTCTACATGTCTCCAGAGCAGTTGCGGTCGGCCAGAAGCGTAGACCATCGCACCGACATCTGGTCGCTCGGAGTCATTCTATATGAACTCATTGCTGGGAAGGTTCCCTTCGATGGGGAAGCGTACTCGAACATCTGTATCGCGATCGCCACGGCGGCCCCTCCTGAGCTTGGGGTCCTTCGCCAAGACGTGCCACGTCCGCTCGAGCAAGTGATTCTGAAGTGCCTCAAGAAGGAACGCGATGAACGCTACGCCAACCTCGCCGAGCTGGCACGGGCGCTCGCGCCCTTTGCGACGCCGGGTGGGGCGGCCTCCGTCGAGCGGATCGAGAGAATTCTTGGAGCAACGGGCATTTCGTCCGGCAACGATACGCCGCAGCCCGGAATGGTCCCCTCGAGCGGCTCCGGCACTTCGGAGACGGCAGCAAGCTGGGGGCAGACGACTGCGCCCCCGACGCGCAGCAAGAAGGTTCCTATCATTCTTGGCCTAGTTCTGGGCGGCTTGGCCACGCTTGGCGTCGTCGTGGTCAGGGTGCTGGGTGAGTCGCGAGTCGAAGGAGCTCCATCCGCAGGCTCAGTCGTGAAAGCTCCGCCAGACGGCGCGCCGCCCTCGCCACGGGGCGCGGAGACCGCAGCTCTCGGCGAGAGTGTGCGCGATCGAACCCTGCACGAAATGGCAGTTGCACCTTCGGCGACCCCAAGGCCTTTGGCAAGCCCTAGGCCCTCGGCCGCCCCTTCGCCTTCGTCTGGAGTTGCGACGTCGAGCAGCGACAATGGCGGGCTCGTCGGTTCCCCAACTGCCACGCCTCAGCGTCGCCCCAACGTCACGCGAGTAACAACCGCCTCTTCCCAAGGAAAAGCTACGACGCGACCGTCTGCGGTCACCAACACCGCCGCCGCGGCTTCCAGTCGTCCGGCTTCGGCGACAGCCCAGAAGCCAAGCGTATTCGACGAGAGAAGATGAGAATCATGGTCCCGATTTCCCGAAATGCCGAGCGCAGAGCCGTGAGCTCCTTCTCTCGGCGCGGTGTCTTGCTTCGGTCAGTCATCCCCACGCTCTTCGCAATGAGCCTGCTGATTGGAACAGGTTGTCCGCTAGCCGCCGCCGCGCCAACACCGTCGGACAGCGCTGCGGCGCAGGCCCTGTTCGACCAGGCGAAGGCGCTGATGGCGAAGGGCAACTACCAGGAGGCTTGCCCCAAGCTCGAAGAGAGCCAGCGGCTCGATCCCACGAGCGGCACCCTCATCAATCTCGCGGACTGCTACGAGAAGACCTCGAAGCTCGCGAGCGCCTGGAGCACGTTCCTCGATGCCGCCACAGCCGCTGATGCCTCTGGCAAAACAGAACGCGCGCAGGTAGCACGTGAGCGCGCCGCAGCCCTGGTCCCCGTGCTTCCACGGTTGGCTATCGTAGTACCCGAGGATGCGGCGGTCCCCGGAATGGAGATCGTGCGGGATCGCGTCGTGGTGGGCAGACCGCAGTGGGGCGAGGCCATTCCGACGGACCCTGGCACTCATCAAGTGACGGCCAGCGCCCCACGCAAACAGTCCTGGTCTGCGACAGTCGAGGTTCCCGTGGAAGGGCAGACTGTCACGCTCACGATTCCACCACTTGAAGACTCGGGAGATTCCGCTGCCAAGACGGACAGCGCCGACCAGAAACCAGGCCATGCCCCGCCTCCTGGCCCGATACTGCCTAGGGCGGCCGAGAGTTCTCCGCCACTCGGCACGCAGCACGTATTGGCACTCGTCGCCGGGGGGCTGGGTCTCGTGGGAGTTGGCGTCGGCAGCGTCTATGGGGCCATTTCGCTCTCCAAGTCGAACGAAGCCGACAAATACTGCGATGGATCTGGCTGCAGAAGCCACAAGGGAGTGGACCTCCGCGACGACGCTCTCTCTGCCGGCAACGTGTCCACGGTCGCGTTCATCGTGGGTGCCGTTGGGCTGGCGGGCGGCGCGGCACTCTGGTTCACAGTCCCCCCGAGTGAAGAGATGGCTACTGCTCCGAGTTTCGGGATCTGCCCCGGAACCATCGTAGCCAAAGGAAGCTGGTAATGGCGATGCGATCGGTGGCGAGGAGGCGAAGCGCAACAGCCTACCCCCAGTACAGCGGCGTAGCGCTGCTCAGCGTGGGACTGACCGTCGGGGGCTGCAACGCGATCCTCGGGAACGAAGAAGGGCACCTCGTGAGCGACCAGGGCGGCACGAGTGGGAGCGCTGCGGCCGCCGGCCAGTCCGATGACGACGCTGCAGCGGAACAAGCGACCGGCGGAAGTGGAACTGACGAGGACGTCGGTGGCGGAGGCAACGCGGGCACAGAACCGAATGGCGAAGACTCGGGGGGACTGGCTGGCACGAGTGGATCGAGCGGAACCCAGCCAGGGGCAGCCGGCACCACCGTTTTTGGAGGCACCACGCTTGCCGGCGGTTCAGGGGGCATTGCCGGTTCTGGGGGTAGACCTCCCGAAATTTCGGACGAAACAGGTGGAACCCCCCATTCGGGCGGTGGCGACTCTGGTGACGCCACCGCTGCAACGGGCGGCAGCAACTTGGACGGGGAGACTGGCGGCGGTGGCGTAGGCGGAACCGCTGGAACCTCCGGGATGGGTGGTCTTCCTGGCGCCGCGGGCGTCGCAGGATCAGCCGGTGAAGGTGATATCGAGCCAACAACCGGCGGCACCAGCTCCAGCAC
>CAYRKE010000102.1:0-17168 GCA_964424695.1 uncultured Polyangiaceae bacterium | reverse complement strand
GCACCGGCGGCACCAGCTCCAGCACCGGCGGCACCAGCTCCAGCACCGGCGGAGCCGGCGGATGCCTCTGCGACAGTGTCGACACGTGCTGCGACGGCTGCGATCCGATCAACGAGGGCAACGCGTGCGCAGACGATAACTTGGCCTGTACCGAGGATAGCTGTGCCGAGGGAGCATGCACTCATGTCCTCACCGCGGGCAGTTGCCTCATCGCCGGAGCATGCGTCGCAGACGAAACCGTGAATCCGAACAATGCGTGTCAGTGGTGCGACGCATCGCAGCGCACCACTGAATGGTCGAATCGGGCGCAGGGCACCGGGTGCGACGATGGTCGGTTCTGTACGGGCACCGAGTCCTGTAGTGACGCGGGCGCGTGCGAATCGACGGGTGACCCTTGCGGCGGCAGTGTATGCGACGACGATCGAAACGAGTGCTGCACCCCAAACGCGCGCATCGCCTGTTCGACTTCGGGAAACGTGGTCAACGTCGACTCCTGCGGCAACCAAGGTAGCGTCATCCAGACCTGTACAACGGCAGCGTCGAATGGCGCCTGCTGCGACGCGGACCACGGCGGGTGCACCGAACCCACTTGCGCATGCCAGCCAGGATACACTGGACCAGGCTGCAACCAGTGCCTGCGCTACGTCGATGTTCTGCACGGAAGTGCCGACAACGAGGGGCTCTCGTGGGAGGATGCCTTCATTTCACTCGATGACGCGCTCTACGCGAATTTGCTGAGCACGACGCCCTGCGAGATCTGGGTTGCGCAGGGCGAGTACGTGCCGGAGACGCCGGCATCCGGATTCTGGCTGAACGACGTCTCACTCTACGGAGGATTCGCTGGAAACGAGATGGTACGAAGCCAACGGGAGCGAGATCCCAGCGGCACCGTCCTTCAGGGAACGATCTCGGAGTACTCCACCGCGCTGCATGTGATCCACGTGGACTACTCGGCTCGCGTCATCGTCGATGGGTTCACGATCGAGGGCGGCGATGCATTCAACGACGATGCGCAACTGACGGACGACGACCGCGGGGCAGGGTTCCTGAACTTCGGCAATCTCCTGGTCAAAAACTGCACGATACAGAACAACTACTCCTTCGACGACGGAGCCGGGATTCACAATACGAGCGGGAGTCAGGTTACCGTCATCGACACGCGGTTCCTCAACAACCACGCGCAACAGGCGAGCGGCGGCCGTGAAGCCTGGGGAGGCGGAGGCATCGCCAGCTTCTCGGGTCAGACAACCGCGATCAACAGTTACTTCGCGGGCAACACCAGCTACGCCCATGGGTGCGGGATCATCAACTACGAAACGGCTACGCTCAGGCTGGTGCACAGCACGTTTGTCGACAATCTCTGCGGTGGCGACCACCAGGTCGCCATGGATGACAGCTCGACTCTCGACATGAGAAACTCGATTGCCTGGTGGCTGGCGTTGGAGGATGGAACTACCGGTTCAATCGTCACAACCTTCTCGGACGTCGGCCGGAGCGGCGCGGGCAATGGGGATCTGTACGGCAACATCGATCTCGATCCGCTGCTGGTCGGAGGCGCTCTGCAGATAGGTTCGCCGTGCATCGACCGAGCCGGGGATCCGGCGACGACCTATGCAGACCTCAACGGCAATGGTCGCGTCGGGGTGCCGGACATGGGAGCGCTCGAGTACAATGGTTCCCCGACAACACTCGACCCACTGTGCGGCGCGAGTGAGCGATGGAGCCAAAACGGGCATCGGTACTTCACTTGTGCACCTGTCGAGCTGACGTGGCACTCGGCGGAGCTCTACTGTCGGGCAATCGGCGGCCACCTCGCCTCCGTTACGAGCCAGGCCGAGAACGACTACGTCGTCTCCCGTCTCCCGGCAAATGCGAGAGCCTGGATCGGCCTCAGCGACTATCAGGCCGAAGGCACCTGGGTGTGGATCTTCAACGAGTCGGGTAACGCCTACGTGAACTGGGCGCCGCCTGCGCCGGACGCTTCGATGGATTGCGCGACGATATCCCAAGCGGATGGACGGTGGTCGGGGTCGGACTGTAACGCCACGACCGAGCCCTTCGTCTGCGAACTCGAGTAGCGACGGCCGGGCCACTGCCGACTTCCGCGCAGACCCCGACCCAGGGTCACTGGCAGAAACGGGACACCGGGGCATCGCGTGCGCGAAGCACGAGCCTTGAGCTCGCGTCCTGTCGAACGGCTGCTTATCCGAGGCACAGCAAGTGCCCACTCGCTGCGTGCCGCCTTCGCCCCGGTGAGCAGGCGATGTCCACCCCGCCGGAGACATCGCAACATCGGGTCCAGTCGTACCTGATCCTCATGCGGGTGTCACACAGCTGACGGATCGCAGCCAAGTCGGCGCTGAGGAGCTGACGCGCCTCGTACCTTCACGCGGGCAACCTCCCAGCTCGGAGCCGCCTTGCCCATCCAGCTCAGGCGCAATTCTCGAGCGAACTGGCCCTACACGCCGACTCACGTCGGCGCAGACCACCGTCCCCCGGCGTAGACCGCGAGTGAATCGTGGCCGGACCGTCAACGAGGCCATGGCCACCAGGGAAGCTGTGGAGCAGGTTCGCCGTATCGCACTCCACTTCATGATCCCTCTCCCACGACCCCTGTCTCCCTCTCATGGGCTCGCACACCGTTGCCTGCGCCACACTCACTCGAGCTCGCCGCAGACCGGGACCGACGGACACCCAAGGGGGCGAGTCAACGTGGGTCTTGGGGGGATGCGCGCCATTGGGTCGTCGGCTCGTCGTCTGTGTCCGTTCACGGGATACGTTGGGAAACCGGCCGCGGTCCGGACCGCGCAGAGCAGCCACAGCGTCGCCCTACCCGACCCATGGCTTGGCCACTGCGTCGGATGCAGCCCAGGCGCAATTCGCACTGGAGCTACTGGCGGCGGATGTGTCTACCCAGAGGCCACAGTCCCCACGTCGACCCGCTCTCGCAGGCAGGGTCATGGCTCGAACCTGGTGCCGTGGAGCACGCCCATGTTCCAGTGCTATACCGTGAACAGCAGGTTTTCAGGAAAGATGGGACTATTGCTTGGGAACAAGCTCGCAGATAACGAGTGGATTGGCTAGCCAGTAAACGGTGGGGCGTTGGATGAGTGATCAGCAGGGCGGATCGAGAGGGGGGCCGGAGAGCGCTGGTGCTCACGCCCATGGTATCGGTCACACGAATCCGACTACCTCGGCCCCATGGCTGTGCGACAGCGCCACGGTCAGCGTGCCTCTGCCGCCTCGGTATCGGGAGGCGATGCTGGCGGCCCCCAGCGACACGCTGATCGGGACGATCATCGACGGCCGATATCGAGTCGAATCCGTGCTCGGTGAGGGTGGGATGGGCGTCGTGTTCCGATGCCGCCACCAGATCATCGACAAGCTCGTGGCAATGAAGGTGCTGCGCGCCGACCTCGCGCGGGACGAGGAAGCCACAACGCGGTTTCTGAACGAAGCGAGGACGGCCTCGGCGATCGGAAACCCGCACATCGTGGACATCAGCGACTTCGGGCGGCTCCCCGATGGGTCCACCTACTTCATCATGGAGTATCTCGACGGGAAGCCGCTCTCTGCGATAACGGCGCAGCGCCAGCCCGTTCCAGTAAAGCGCATTCTTCAAATTGCGCTGGAGCTCGCCGAGGGGCTCGCGGCTGCACACCGCTCAGGCATCGTTCACCGTGATCTCAAGCCCGACAACATCTTCCTCATCTCGAGGGGCAGCGAGCGGAACTTCGTCAAGATCCTGGATTTCGGCATCGCCAAGGTATCAACGGCGGGGCAAACGAGCAAACTGACGCGCGCAGGTGCGATCTTCGGAACCCCGCACTACATGTCTCCGGAGCAAGCAGCAGGAGCGCCGGTCGATGCACGCGTCGACATCTACGCGCTGGGGGTCATCCTGTATGAGCTGGCCAGCGGGCGCGTCCCCTTCGACGCCGACAATTTCATGGGGATCCTCACCCAGCACATGTACAAGGCCCCGGTGCCTATTCGGGCGCTCGTCCCCGCCCCGCAGGAGGTGCCGCCCGGTCTCGAGGCAATCGTACTCAAGTGCCTCTCGAAGCGTCCCGAACACCGCTACGCTTCGATGGAGGAACTCATCGATGAGCTCCTCAAGGTCCAGGAAGGAATCGTCCCCGATGCAGTCTCGGATCTCGTGCACCGTTCCCAGGGCTTCAGCATTTTCGGCGAGTACACGGATTCGGGAATGCCAGCGCCCGTACCTGCCACGCCCGAACGCGGACGTTCGAGGTGGCCCCTCTACGCTGGGCTCGCGGGGGTCGGAGCGGCGGTACTGCTCGTAGTCGCGGTGTTCGCGCTGTCGTCGCCGATTGTCGCAGCACCCACTCCGCCAGTGGATCCCCCCACCGAGTTCGCCCCCCCACCGACACCGCCCCCGGCACCAGCGCCGGATCCGGTTTCACCGGTGCTCGACCGGAGTGGACCGGCTGAGGCCAATCCGCCACACACCGTTGGTGTCGTCGTGCTGGTGAAGCCCGAGGATGCTCGGATCTTCAGTGGGGACGACGACCTAGGAACAAACCTGGCATTGATCCCAGTCCAGGAGGGAAGGCCGCTAGTAGTCGAGATTCGCCGCGCCGGCTATGAACCGAAAACCGAAGTGCTGGATGGCACGAGGACAACCGTGAGCGTCAGATTGGAACGGACGGGTCGCGCGCGCGCGGACCAGCAGTCAGGACAATCGAACGCCACAGTGGGACAGGTAGCCGGGCCGCGAACGACACAGGCCCCCCAAACCGGGCAGCCGCGGGAGGCCGCGCAGAGTGCCCAGAACCCCCAGACTGGCTTGACTGACCAGATGAAAGAGACGGACCAGACTGGCCCGACGCAGCAGACCGCCCAGACCACAGAGGCCAGCAAGACTACGCAGACCACCTCCACCAACTCCGCGTCGACGGACGAGGGGAACGGCGAACTGGTGAACCCCTGGTAGGAGGGGTCCGTGGCGGCGCCCCAGGATAGGCCATCGGCGGCGCGGCGCAACGAGAGCGCCGCAGGGCAATGCTTTGCAGCTCACCCTTCAGCCTCCGTGCTGCGATTCGGGCAACGGGGTCTAGAAATGCTACTGTCTCCGCCTCATGGTGTCTCGGCCTCAAGAATCCCCGTGGGGAGCGTTGAGCCGGAAACTCGCGGTGTGGCGTACGTTGACGGCCCCGAGATGCCCCGGCGGCAAGCCGTCTGGCCACCAACGCGCCGTGAGCACCGACACGGCGCGCTGGCAGTCGGAACCGGCGAACTGGAGCGAAACGGCCCCCCCTCGAGGCCTGTCTACCCAACCAAGGCGCGATTCGAAGCCGCTGCCGAGTCCCATATCGCCCAAGACGGATCGCCCCCTGGCCTGCCCGAGGGGCGTGGCCCGACGCGCGGTGTGGGGAAAACTGGGAGTGGGGTTGCTGGCGCTGTGTTGTCACGCTGAGCCGCCTGCGATGAGTTCCGAGCAACGACCGCGACCACCGCAATCGGCGCTGAGCGGTGCGCACGGCTCTCCGCCTCTTCTCCGTCCAGCGCAGGCTCACGCGGCGCCGAGCAAAGTAGCCCGCTTCCGCCCCGAGCCACCCCCTGCTGGTCGGGACACACCGGGCGCTGGCGCCGCACGGCCAGGCCGCAGCGAGCCGCGGCAGATCGTGGTGATGGTCGGTGGAGACGTGAACCTGGGACGCGCCTGCGGCCAGCGTATCTTGGCCAATCCGGCACACGACCCATTCGGCGGCATTGCGGGGCTCTGGGCCACGGCGGACTTGCGCGTCGTCAACCTCGAATCCGTCCTGAGCGATCAAGGTGGAGAAACCGTATCCCCCACGAACCGGTTCGCGTTCACGGGGCCGCCAGACGGCGCTCGAACCCTGAGTCGAGCCCACGTCGATGTGGTTTCGTTGGCCAACAACCACGCCTGGGACTACGGGCTCGAAGCACTGCTGGCTACCCTACGCTATCTCGATGATGCGGGAGTCGAGCGAGTTGGAGGGGGCGCCAACCTCGAGGAAGCCGAGCGTGCGTGGTCGGGCACTCGGCACGGGCTCCGGCTCGCGATCGTGGCGGGCACCGGGACGTGGAACCAAGGCGAGCTCGACAAGCATCCTGGGCGCGCCCACGTTGCTTCTGGAGAGGAGCGACGGATGGTTGCCCGAGTGGGCATCGCTCGTCGTGAGAACGACTTCGTGCTCGCAAGTTACCACGGCGGCGCCGAGTACTCTCTCGTGCCACCGGCGAGAACCAGGCAACTCGCGCGCGCGGCAATCCACGCCGGGGCAGATGCCTTCGTCGTACACCACCCGCACGTGCCCCAAGGAGTGGGTTTCATCGACGGCAAGCCCGTGCTCTACTCCCTAGGGAATCTCGTGTTCCGGCACCTGCCCGAGAAACCGTGGACGAACGTCGGGCTGCTCGCGCAGATCACTTTCAGCAAGGAGGGCGCTCCCGCGTTGCGGCTCTGCCCGGTCTCGGTAGGCGACTACCTCCCGCAAGCCATGGACGGGCCGGAACAGCGCGCTCGCCTCGTCGAGCTCCGGCGCCGCCTGCTGGAGCTATCGCAGCCGCTTGGCCCGGTGGTGTTCGGCTCGCCCGACGACCAAGGCTGCTTTGGGGTCGCACCGAACGGGGTTCCAGCGTCCCGAAGCGGGGCTCCGGCGTCCCGAGAGAGCTCGCACGGCCACCCAGCCGCTCATTCCGAGAAGATTCGTATGAATCACCTCACTTCGGAATGAAACCCGAGGGCGTCGTTACCTACCTCATTAAAGGATACCCCTGAAGCCGCCCAGTCCTTCGGAACACGCGGCCTCACCCCCATTTGTCGAGGTCGAACGCTCATGGCCAAGTGCTGCCCGATCGGTGCCGCTACTCCCTGGTTCTCCTGGATTCTTGCCATGATCCTCGCGCCTTCCGCGGTCGGATGTGGTTCAGACAGCGAAGAAAAGGATGACTTGGCGGCCAACAGCGATGATCCCGTCCTCTCGCTGGACGACCCGGGTTCCGGCTCCGATTCAGAAACCAGCCCAGAGTACAACAGGGCCGGGTGCGGGTCCCTCCGGGTCGCAGACGCTTGTGCTGGAGCCATTTTCGAGGGTGAGCTTCTGCCCCTCGACATCCAGATCATCTTCGACCAGTCAGGCTCAATGGCAACCCTCGTCGATGATGCTGGGGACACCAGGCGCGTCGACGCCGTGGGCTCTGCTCTCGATACATTCTTGTCCGACACCGACAGCGCGGGGATCGGTGTCGGACTATCTTTCTTCGGCTACCAACCCATCGGGAAGACGACCTGCGACGAGGCAGACTTCTCCCATGCGGCGGTAGAGTTCGCGGAGCTGCCGGGAAATGCCGATGCCATCGTCAAGGCGGTTGCGGAGGCTGCACCGACGGGAGAGACCCCAACGGGCCCTGCCATCCGAGGTGGGTGTAGTCTCGCCGCTGCGCAGAAACGCGCCCATCCCGAACGCACGGTCATAAACCTCCTGGTAACCGATGGCGAACCCCAGGCTCCCGTCACCATGGACACGACATCCTGCAATCCCACCATGCAAGATGCCGAGGCCGCCGCCCGAGAATGCCTCGACTCGGACGAGCGGGTCGCAACCTACGTCCTAGGAGTTGGGCCACTGCTGGAGAACCTCGATTCCATTGCCAAGGCAGGCGGGACCGACGCAGCCTACCTCGTCAGTGACGACTCCTCGGATACTGTGCTCGAAGCGCTCTACGCCATCCGTTACAACGCCCAAGTGCCATGTGACTTCGGGATCGACACGGTCGGGACGTCGGACCCGCTCGTCTTCTCCCAAACCTCGGTGGTCTATACCACCCCGGACTGCGAACTGGTGCACGTCCAGCGAGTCTTCGGTAAGGACGAATGCGATAAGGCCTCGGGAGGCTGGTACTTTGATGACGACGATGCGCCAACCCGCATCGCGCTCTGCTCGGCGAGCTGCGACGCCGTAAGCATCCCGAGGGCGCGACTCTCATACGCCATCGGATGCTCGATCGAAGCAGTCTACTGAACCTCGCCATCGACTTCGGATTGGACCGCTGCTCGCGAGCAAGTTCGGCACAGCGTCGACCCCTCGCCGAAACGTTTCGCTCGGTCAACGACCAAGCAAGCAACCAATGTGCGTTCACGATCCTAGAACCCGCAACGCGGTCCCATCTTGTGCAGCAAGCACAGCGAGCGCCGGAGCGGACAGCCAACGTGGGCACGTGAGCAACGGAACCCAAGACTCCCCGCGCGAGACGGCTCGCGGCCGATCCGCCAAGCAAGGCGCGAACAGATACAGCAACAAGGAGCTAACAATGATGCACAATCGTGAGATAGGCAGCGTGGTTTGGGCCGCAGTGCTTGGTGCGTTCTGCGCACTCGGATGCGGAGGCTCGGACGATTCCTCCGATGGCGCGAGTGGTGCAGGCTCTGATTCTCAGGGAGCCGGGGGAACGTCGAATAGTGGTGACCCTGGCAATCAGAACACGGCCAACACCACGGGGTCCCAGACCAACAGCAGCGGCGCCATCTCCGCAACGCCGATTCGCGGAGGAGGCGACAACAGCGCACCTCTCGGAACCGCTTGCGGCCCGGAAACGGCGCACGACTGCTTTCCGGTCGGGGGAGACTGTGCACGGGATCCGCAGGACGAATATCAGCTGATCAGCGCAGTGAGGGAGTGTTTCTTCAGCGTGGAAGCGACGGTTCCCAAAGCAACCATCGAGTACGTCATCGAGTCCCTGAACGGGCAGAAGTACATTCACTTGCGGGCCACCTTCGACCCTGACTTCGTCGACACGGTGTACGGCGAATGCGCCGCGAACACTGGCTGGGGAGGGGGAGAGGAAGAGGAGGAAGCGGCGGAAGCGGCGGAGGGACCAGGGGGGCCGGGCGGGCCGGGCGGACCGGGCAAGGGGGGACCGGGCAAGGGAGGGCACACCTTCGATGATCTCGTTGGCAGTGACCACATCGAGCTCGCGCTCTATGACTGCTCCAATACCCTGGCGATGGAGTTGTACCTCGACTTCATCAGCGAGAGCACCTCGACGGAGTGCGGATATGCGTCTCTCGGCGTCTCGGGCGGCGAAGGCAAGATGATCCTCGGCGACGCCTCTCACGTACTCGCCGCCACGAGTTCGCTCGATCGCAACATGAACGGCTGCGGCTACTGCGAAACCGAGGAGTCCCCTTGCACGGATGAGACCTACCAGATCGATCCCAACGCCCCCGACTGGGATTTCAGGGTCACGTACGAGGTCTGGATCGCAGCAGAAGCCTTTGGCTCCGTTGGCTTCTGCCGAGCCGACATCGATTCCGTGCATGCATCGCCATCGAAGGCTGCAGAGAATACGATCGAGGTTGCCCCTGACCAATGCGATGGAAGCGGGGGAACGGGCGGAACGACTGGTGCAGGCGGCTCCGGCGCAGGAGGCGGGAGCAACAACACGGGCGGCGAAGATGGCGTGTGCCCACCAGGATACACCAACACCGTTGACCTCACGAGTGAGGACATCCTGTGCGTCCCTGAGTGAGAACGTGTTGATTTCGCTTCAGTCTCCCCGTGCCGGCGAGGTATCTTCACGCCGATGGTGGTTCCGCTCATTGCCGTTGACTTCGGTGCCCCCTCTCCGGAGCCAACGGCAATGGAGCAAGCGCTTCGGGCGTGCACCCTGACGCTCGAACAACGGGCGTGTGTCGATATCGACTCGCCAGCAGCGCCGTCTGCACCCATGCGCGCCAGGATCACCTGGCTGGATGGGTTGTCGTCCTCGGTGTTGCTTGAGGTACGCGCACTCGGGGCCGAGGAAACCGAACCCCACTTGCAGCGGCTCGACTTCGGCCCGAGCGATCCTGTGGACGAACGCTGGAAGGCCATCGGGCTCGCCATCGGAACGCTGGCAGATCCAGAAGCAGCAGCATCCGGCGCAACTTCCACCGACGAAGGAGAAGACGGCGAATCAACGAGTGACCACCGCCCGCTCTGGCTCGGAGCGCACGCGATCCTTGGTTCCGGCTTTCGCGGCAAGGGCAACGCCACTGGCGCCGGTGTGCAAGTTGCCTACGCGCCCCGCTACTTGCCCCTGTTCTCGAAGGTTGCGGTGTCGTCACGCCTCGCAACCAAGGGAGCCATCACTGCGGAGTGGCGGGAGCTCGAGGTTGGGATCGGAGCACACGCCAGCGTGGGCACCGTGTCTCTGCGCGCGACCACTGAGGTCGTCGCCCAACAGCTCGGGGTCCAGGCCTTCAACGAGCGCACCGGTCGGACAGATGGCGGTTCACAGCTGTTGCTGGGCTTCGGCCTGGGGGCGGAGGTGGCCTGGCCCAGCGACGGGCAAGGAGGCCTCCTGCTGGGTGGTAGGGTGGTTCGTCTGCGCCATCCGACTGTCGTCAGGCTCGCTGGAGAGGAAGCGGCCGAAAATCCGAACCAGGCAGCGACTGGCTATCTCGGGCTTGAGGTTCGGTTCTGAGTACAATTTGTGACGTCGCTGCGTGTTCTTCGCCCGATTCCGTTACTCATTACTAAGATGCCGAACTCCGCAAGATCCGGCTCGGTTGACGGACGCCGCCTCCGGTTGGTCGTGGGCGGGCGTGCCCCAAGCGGGCTCCCCGATTCGGAGCTCATCGAGGCGTTCCTGCAAGAGGTTCCAGGAGCAGCCGAGGAGCTCTACGACAAGCTGAGCGGCGTCGTGGAGGCGACGCTCTACCGCATGATGGGGAGCAAGGTTGGAGAGTACGACGATCTCGTTCAGCTGAGCTTCGAGCAAATCGTCCTGACCCTTCGGCGGCGAAGCTTCGAGCAATCCTGCAAGCTTACCTCTTGGGCTGCTGCGATTGCCACCAATGTCGCCCTCAATGCGATTCGCGCCCGTCGGCGGGATCGAGCACGAGAGTCTAGCATCGAGGAGACGGGGGCAGCCGTGGCAAGTTCGCAGGCGCCCTGCGACGTTCACGCAGAGGTGGCAGCTCGAAGAGAGCTCGAGATACTGCGAAATGCCCTGGCCGACATGAAGCGTGAGCGGGCGCTATCCATCGTGTACCACGACGTGCTCGGCTACACGCTTCGGGAGGTTGCCGAGATGATGGGGGCATCCGTTCCCGCAACCCAGTCGCGCCTTGAACGCGGCAGGCGCGAGCTTCGCGAACGCTTCGATCTGGCTGGCCCAGAGATCTCGGAGAACGCTCATGACTAACGCGCATCGAGCCGATCGGGCTTTGGCCACTCTGAGGGCATTGCCCATTCCGAACGAAGAGGCGACCACCGCCAATGAAAGGCGCCGCCGAGTCGTCGCTCATATCCAGGCGCTCCGCTTGGTCGAGGAGCGTCGCGCGACGTCGATTCGACGTCGCTGGGTCTTGGGAATGGTGGCCGCCGCATGTCTCTTCGTACTGGGCGGGTTCGGCTTGGCGTTCTACACGGTTGCACCTCACATGGGCGGTCCGGCTGCCGTGCTCGTCGCCACCAAAGGCAAGGTGCAGGTCGCCGCACCCGAACTTGGCTCAAGCGATACAGCCAGCGTGCTGCCCCCCGGGTCAGAGGTCGCCACCGGTGGCGATTCGAGCGCGTCGCTCACTACGCCGTCCGGAGTGGAGCTGCTTCTGGAAGAGCGGTCACGACTCGAAATGGCCGGCGAGCGGCGTGCATCCGCGATGAAGCGCACGGAGAGCATCCACCTCCTTGAGGGTGAGGTACTGGTGATGGTGCCGCGACTCGGCTCGCATCGGCAATTCGAGGTGGTGACCCCTGATGCTGTGGTTGTTGTCCACGGCACCCAATTCTCGGTTCGGGTCGAGCGCGGCCCCCGGGGTGAACCCACGACGCGCGTGGATGTGGCCAGTGGCAAGGTGGAGGTTCGACGTAAAGCGCATACCGACTGGCTCGGTCCGGGAAGCCGCTGGTCGTCCGAGGAAGTGCTGCCCTCAACCGCCGCGAGCGAGACCCCATCGACCGACTTGCTGAACCCGATGGCGTCCGGTACCCCGGCAAGCGAGGAGGAGCCCATGCCGACAGGCCCAGGCAACGGGCCAGCAAGAGGTGCCGGCACGGAAAGCCGACTCGGAGCCGCGAACCGTCTCATGGAGGAGGCCATGTTGGCCAAACGTCGTGGCGACGAGGTGCAGACCATCGCCCATCTGGACGAGCTTCTTGAGAAGTACGCGGACTCTCCCCTCGTCCCGAGTGCGCGTCGTGAACGGGCGCGAGCGGTGGCGCGGCTCGTCAGTTCACGGGATTCGGCAACCAAGCCTTCGAAAGACCGCTCTGGCGATGCCGCCTCAATGTCCGGTAGACTCGAGGGCAATGAGTAGCTGCTGCGGCATCCGTTCGGCGCCCCCGGCCTGGTGCCGAGCGGCGCTTGGCCTGGCTCGGGCGGGCTGGATTGGGGGGAGCCTCACACTGCTGAGCTGCACGAGTGGAGATGCGTTGGCGATCGATCTGCTCGAGTCTCATGCAACGGACGCCGGCCCCCCGGTGGATGGGGCGGGCTGCACGCGCTCCGAAGGCTGCGCGGCTCCGACGCCGTTTTGCCTGGAAACCGCATGCGTCGCCTGCCTGGTCGACAAGGACTGCGGGGCTCGGCGCTGTAGCGCCGACCATGTGTGCGTCGAATGCTTGGCAGACGCAGATTGCCCTGATTCGAAGCCGCACTGCGCCACAAACCGTTGCGTGGAGTGCGCAGAGAACACTGACTGTCCGAACGCGGAGACAGCGTGCCATCCGAGCGAGCAGAACTGCGTTCCCGCCTGCACTGCCGACACAGACTGTGAACCCGCCAAACCGTATTGCTCGTTGTCCTTCGCAGTCTGCGTTCAATGCGCGACCGCCGACCAGTGTGGCGCTGCAACCCCGATCTGTGCCTTGGGCAGGTGCATCCAGTGCACCAACAACGAAGACTGCGGGGCGGACGCTGCGCTCTGCGACCCGGCGGAACACAAGTGCGTTCAGTGCTTCGATGGCACTGACTGCGCCGCTTCCCTCCCACTCTGCGACGCTCACGGCAGGTGTGCCCAATGCATCACCGACGCCGACTGCGACACGGGCATGCGTTGTAACAAGAACCAGTGCGGGCCCTGACTCGGCAGTCGCCAATCTCGAAGCCAGTGTCGTGAGTGCCGGTGGCGGCGGGCGCCGAAGCGCAGCCGCCCATGCTACGGCTGCGCGCGATAACGACTACCACCTCGGGCAGTAGACGATGGTGGGCCAACTGGCTCAGCCGGAGCCGCACCCGCTGCCCCAGATTGTCATGGCAGTGGTGAGCAGCCCCGCATCTACCAGGTGAGCCCGTGGTCGATGGGAAACGCTGGGGGATCGCTCGTGTAGTCCGCATCGTCCCAATTGATCGGGAACTGGCCATCCCTGGGCCAGCTATGCCCAAGGACACCGGTTGGCTTCGTAGTGCCGAACAGGACGTCGGCGACGCCCCCACCTTCCGAGCCTGGAAGCCAAGCAGCCACTACGGCCACTAGGTTCGGATTGCTGAGATAGGAATCGATGACGAGCGGGCGACCGGAAACGATGACGAGCACGGTCGGCAGGCCATTGGCGAGCATACTCTCCAGCGCCGCGTGATCCTCGGCAGAGCGCCCCTCGAGGGTCAGGTCGGTCGCGTCCCCGTACTGTTCAGCATATGGCGACTCCCCGACGACTACGATGCCCGCGGTGGCACCGCTCGCGTCACCCGTGCCGCTGGCAGCGAACGTCACGTTCCCTTCGCCGATGGCCTGACGTATCCCGGCCAAGATGGTGGTGCCCGCCGTTGAGTCTCCGTCGGCAGAATGGCCAGTCCCCGTGCCGAGCCCCTGCCAATCGATCGTCCACCCGCCGCACTGCTTCACCATCGAGTCAGCCGCAGAACCGGCTACCAGCACCTTGCCGCTTGTGGATAAGGGAAGAAGACCATTGTCGTTCTTGAGCACCACCAGGGACTTGCTCACGGCCTCGCGGGCCAGAGCGCGGTGTTCTGCAGAACCCACTTGCGAAGTGTCCGTCTGAACGCTGTACCCGGGCTCGAACATCCCCATCTCGCACTTGACCTGCAGGATCCGAGTCACGGCGTCGTCGATGCGGCTCGCCGGGATACTGGCGGAGGAGTCGCTGCTACTCACCGCTGCCTCCAGCAGCTCCATGGCAGACTTCCAATTCGGCTTCCGGTCCGTCCCAACTGTGCCAGCCATCATCAGCATATCGAGCCCGGCATTGATGCCCGAAGCCACTTGCTGCGCGCTCGGTGGCGCGCCGAGGCCCGCGCCTGCCCCCGGCAGCTTCATGATGGCGTTGTAGTCGCTAACGACGATGCCGGCGAAGCCCATCTCACCCTTGAGCAGATCGGTCACCAACGCCTTGCTGCCGGTCACACGCTCCAGAGTCGCCGAGCTGGTCCCATACTGGCTATATGAGATCATCACGGTGGCAACGCCGCTGTTGATCAGAGGTTGGTACTGATCCACGGCCAGCCGCCGGAACGTCGCTTCATCCATCACCACGTCGCCTTGATCCTCACCGTTGGCGGTGTTCCCATCACCGGCGAAGTGCTTGGCGCACCCAAGAATGCTGAGCGGATCCCTGAGGTTCGTTCCCTGCTGGAACCCGTCCACGACGGCCTGACCAATCCACGCGGCAATGGCAGGATCTTCTGAATACGACTCCATCGTCCGCCCCCAGCGTTCGTCGCGCGCTGCGGCGATGGTGGGGGCGAAGGTCCAGTTGATACCCGTGCCCCGCACCTCCACGGCGGTTGCTCGGGCAACGCGCCGCACCAAGTCAACGTCACGAGTAGCGCCCATGCCGATGTTGTGGGGAAACATCGTGGCGTCGCGAACGTTGTTGTGACCATGAACAGCATCGATTCCATAGAGCAATGGAATACCGAAGGTCATCGAGGCAGTGTGGTATTCGCTGACCATTTGCGCCCAGGCGTCCGCACTGTTGTTGGGGGGATCGGAGTTGCCGCCACCGAACACTGACCCAAGTTGGTAGGTCGTCACGTCCGATGGCGAGGTGGTAAGGGTTTCGCCCTGGATCATTTGCGCGACCTTCTGACTCAGACTGAGCCCACCCAGGATCTCCGCGGCCTTGGCCTTGCAAGTCTCCGACGGCGCCCAAGCGTCAACCGGCACCGGCAGCGTGGGGGGGCCGCTAGAACCGGGCTCCGTTCCACCGGTCAGCTCAGCCCCACCTCCCCCAGCAATGCCCCCAGTAGCAACTTCGGTCCCACCCGTGCCGGTGTCACCGCTGCTGGTCCCCCCAGCGGGCCCCGCTCCTCCGGAGGGAGCAGCGCCGCCACTCGACGTGCCGCCGGTGCTGCTTCCGCCCGATGACGCGCCGCCTGTACCGCCACCGCCGCTAGACGTGCCGCCGATGTTGCTGAGCCCCGACGAAACGCCGCCGGTGCCAGCACCGCCCGTCGAGGTGCCGCCAATGGCGGGACTCGTGCCCCCCGTCGCACTACCACCGGTTCCCGACCCGCCGGCGGCTGGGGAGCCGCCCATCGCTGTCGCCCCCCCGCTGTGGCCGATCCCGACCGGTGCTGTGCCGCCAAGCGCCGCCCCCCCACCCGTCTCACCCTGACCGCCGGTGTCCGTGCTGGCCTGCCCATCGCCAGCCGAATCACTCCCGCAACCGACCAGGATCGATGCGAGGCCAATCGAAACCGAAGCAGCAACCAGTGTTCGCGCGACCATGAAGCCATCCTCCCGCGCTGCACCGCCCACGTAGGCAGCGCAGCCGCGGTAAACAGAAGAAGAAGCGTGGAGTTTACCAGGACCTGGCGCGCGCCACCAGGCCAGCCAAACCTCGTGACCACTCGGGCAAAAAGGTTCGAGCAAGGAAGCAACCACCCCAGAATTCGGCAATCAGAGTACGCACGCGCCCCTGCATTTGCGGTGCTCGGCGGAGCGCGCGGCACCGCAGCCGGTGCTCGGCGGAGCGCGGCACCGCGGCAATGGTCCTACTCGAGCTCGGCCGCCGCTAATCGAACCAGGTGTCTTTGTCGAAGCCGTGGAGAAATGGATCGGGAAGCTTGGCAGTCTCGACCAGGTCAGCATAGGCGCTGGAAGCTGGCCAAACGAGCCTGGTGCTGGCGGCAGGAGTCCCTGCTCCAGACTGCGTGCAGAGCCAGGAGCAGCGAGTTTTGGCCATGTGGATGAGCGCTGGCCGCAAACGAGAGGACGTGCGCCAGGAATCCGGATATTGTGCGTCGTGAGAGTCGCTGAGAGGTAGAATGGAACATGGCTGAGCACATCGGAGCGCCCGAGCGCGACGGAGGATCCGGGACAGCAGGGCGCAATGAGGCGCACCAAGGGGATAGCTTCTGCGGCATCTACTGCGGTGCCTGCTCGGTGCTCGTCCACGGAGAGACAGCCAAGGCAGACGGGTTCGCCTCTTGCTGCAAAGGGATCCCCCGGTCGGCCCTCAGGTGTGAGGGCTGCAAGTCTGGGGTCGTCTACGCGGGTTGCGCAGCTTGCCCGATCCGGACGTGTGCGCTCGGGAAGGGCGTAGAGCACTGTAGCAACTGCTCCGAGTATCCCTGCACGAACTACACAAACTGGGCAAAGGCAGTCTGGCTCCTGCCCCACATCGGAGAAGCCAGGGACAACCTCGAACAGATACGTCGGAATGGGGTTGGAGCCTGGCTTCTGGCACAGAAAACCCGATGGGCGTGCGCCTCCTGTGGAGCCGGGATCTCGTGGTACGCCGCAACGTGCGGCCAATGCGGACAGAGCGTGCGAGAGCGCGCCCACGCACTCAAGGGATTCCGAAGACTCGTGTGTCGGCTGCTGTTTCCGGTACTATATCGGAAGGGGCTAGCCAAAGCGCAGGAACGGCAGACCCCACACCAAACCGGGAAAGCCTAGTCAGAGCACCGATCGGTTCGTCAGCTCCGCGCGCCCACGGAGCCGCGTCTGGACCCATCAGGAACTGGGCACCATGCCGCGTTCGGAACGACGCGTCGTTCTCCTCGCGCGCGCCTGCGTCCATTGCCCATCGCTCCTGCTCCTCGACGAGCCGTGCCAAGGACTTGACGCGCGAGACCGCATTCGATTCGCTGCGGCCCTGCAGAGCGCTCTTGCGACGCTAGATGCAGCCCTCATCTTAGTCACCCACGAACCAGCAGACCTGCCGTCGGCAATTGACCGCATCCTGGAGCTCCGAGCGGGCCGCATCGTTCACTCGGCCTTGAAC
>CAYRKE010000101.1:0-28066 GCA_964424695.1 uncultured Polyangiaceae bacterium | reverse complement strand
GCGCCGCATCCCGATCGCGTGCGGAGCCGGCACAAGCTGCTACCTTTCGCCCCGCTAGCATGCTTTCGATCAGTCAGCTTTCGAAGAGTTTCGGTGCCCGTGACCTGTTTCGCGACGTCACCCTCACGTTGAATGCAGGGTCCCGGTACGGCCTCGTTGGAGCGAACGGCTCGGGGAAGTCAACGCTCCTCAGTATCCTCGGCGGCCTGGACAGCTCGACGGACGGACAAGTGCTGTTACCCAGGGATGCCCGCGTTGGAATACTGAGGCAGGACCAGTTTGCGAGCGAGCAAGCGAGAGTCCTCGACGTCGCGATGGCGGGTGACCATCGGGTTTGGCCGCTGCTGATCGAACAACGGGACCTGACGTCGAGCGCGACAGCGGACCCCGCACGAATCTCAGAGCTCGAGGAGCTTATCGGGCATCACGGTGGATACACGCTGGAAGCGCGAGCCAGTGCGGTTCTGAGTGGTCTCGGAATCCCGGAAACCGCGCAGACTGGCACGATGGCCGCCCTCTCAGGCGGCTTCAAGCTGCGGGTGCTTCTGGCCCAGGTCCTGGTGGGCAGCCCCGAAGTCCTGCTCCTCGACGAACCAACGAACCACCTCGACATTCTGTCGATTCGTTGGCTGGAGAAGTTCCTGGCAGACTACCCGGGCTGCCTCGTGGTCATCTCGCACGATCAGCGGTTCCTCGACAACGTTGCAACGCACATCCTCGATGTCGACTATGAGACGGTCACTCAGTATGTCGGGAACTACTCGGCATTCGTCGTCCAGAAGCAGGAAACTGAGGAGCGGATAGCGGCAGAAGCGGCCCGAGTGGAGAAGATCATTGCCGAGAAGCGAGCCTTCATCGAGCGCTTCCGGGCCAAAGCCACGAAAGCCCGCCAAGCGCAGAGCCGGGCGAAGCAGGTGGACCGTATCGAGGTCCCCGAGGTCAAGCGCTCTACCAGGCGGACGCCCAGGTTCGCGTTCGCCGAAGCTCGTCCAAGCGGGAAGGATGTGCTGGAGTTCGAGGGCATCAGCAAGAGCTATGGCAACAACCGCGTGCTCGTCGACGTGTCGCTCCGATTCCGACGAGGAGAACGGGTTGCGATCATTGGACCCAACGGCGTCGGAAAGTCCACCCTGCTCAGGATCATCGCTGGCGAGATGTCTGGTGACGCGGGAACGCTCTCGTGGGGCCACGCCACGCAGTTCGGGTACTTCCCGCAGAATCACCGGGAGACCCTCCGAGATCCGGACCAGACCGCGCTGGACTTCCTGTGGTCGGTCAAACCAGCGGCTCCAACCTCGGAGATCCGGGGAAGGCTGGGGCTATCCCTGTTCTCCGGAGATGACGTCGAGAAGCGCCTTGGAACGCTTTCGGGCGGCGAGGCCGCTCGGCTGGTATTCGCCAAGCTGTCGCTGGAGGAGCCCAACGTGCTCTTGCTGGACGAGCCCACCAACCACCTGGATGTGGAGAGTATCGAAGCGCTTGCCGATGCGCTGTCTCGATACGAAGGGACCGTGCTTTTCGTCTCGCACGATCGCTGGTTCGTCTCGTCCCTCGCAACTAGGGTCATCGAGCTTGTACCGACCGGACACCGGGACTTTCCTGGCACATTCGCGGAATACCTCGATCAATGCGGCGACGACCACCTCGATGCATCGGCCGCCGAACTGAGGCAGAAGGCAGCGCAACGCCAGAGCCAGGACGACAAGCAGACCTCATTCGAGGCGCGCGACGAGGCCAAGAGGCGCAAGAATCGCCTCAAGGCTCTTCCCGCACAGCGTGATGCGCTTCTGGCGCGCATCGAGTCGTCGGAGGCGCGTCTCCGGGAGATCCAGGGGCTCTATTGTTCTGGCGGTTTCTTCGAACGCACCGCTGCGAGAGATCTGGCCGCGCTCCAGAGCGAGGAGCGTGAACTGGAGGCCGAAGTTGCCTGCCGGATGGCAGAGTGGGAGGCCCTCGAGCACGAACTCGCCGAGCTGGAGTCGGCCCAACGCGCGCCCTGAGGGCCGAGGAATACTGAACCCATTTTCAGTACGCAACACTGGCCGGTTCATTGGATTTCGCCGCGACCCAAGGAATGGCGGCCATAAACGTGCGGCGGGCCCCATCATGGCCACTTTGGGCGGGGGCCGGAAGCAATGATCCGTCATGACCTGGGAGCCGAGCCCTTTACTCGGCCCCACCACGCCATCACGCTTTGGACCCATGGGTCGTCGGCTCACGCGCGGTCTAGTCTCCCTGATGCTGGCAGTAGCTCTGGTCTCCGGGCGCGTCGAAGCTGGGCAGCCTCGAGTTCACACGGTCTACGCGGGTCAGCGGCTCGGTACGATCGCCAAGCGGTACAACATCAGCGTGGAGGTGCTGTGCCACGCCAACCGCATCGAGAAGTGCAAGCTGATCCGCCCTGGCCAGAAGCTCATCATTCCCGACCGATCAGACTCGGACGGGAGTGCTGCGCTCCGGCTTCTTGACGCCGGCTACTTGGGCGGAGGCAATGCGACCGACATTCCACAGCCCGAGAGGCGAAGCGAGACCTCGGCATCCAAGCCCAACCCAGTCGAGTTGCCGTCAACGCACGCACGCCCTGGGGTTGCCAAGGTCAAGGAGCACAAGGTCTATTCGGGCCAGCGCCTCGGTTCGATCGCGAAGCGCTACGGGGTCAGCGTTGAGGCGCTCTGCAACGCAAACGGAATCTCCGCAACGTCCCCGATCCGCCCGGGGCAGACCCTGATCATTCCGGACCCCAGCGACCCCGACGGCAGCGTGGCCCGGCGCTCGGCCGATCGCGAACCGAAGGTGGGCGGCTCCGAGCCCGCCGTCAGGGCAGCCCCCGCGCCGCCCGTATCGCAGCCGAGGCGGCAGCAGAGCGCTTCCCAGTCGTGGAAAGCTTACTCGAAGCGACCGTGGCGGAGTGGGTACGTCCACGTCATTGGCCACCATGCAAGTTGGAAAGGCTACTTGGTCGGTCGCGGCGGTCGCGTGCTGCCCGCGAGCCGACGCGCCATTTCGAGAGTTCTGGCCTGGCCGCACCAGGACAAGCTGATGTCGAGCGAGCTCCTCCGGCGCCTCGCGGTCGTCAGCGACCAGTTCGGGGGCCGTCCCCTTCGCGTGGTGAGTGGCTATCGCACGCGAAGCTACGCGCGAGAGTCCAAACACCGGCTCGGGAGGGCAGTCGACTTCAGTGTGGTCGGCGTGCCCAACAACGTCCTGCGCGACTATCTGCGGACGTTCGATGCCGCTGGACTGGGCTATTACCCCAATTCCACTTTCGTCCACTTCGATGTGCGCGAAACCTCGGTGCACTGGATCGATGACTCCGGTCCCGGACAGGCTCCGCGCTATCGGCGCCGTTCTGCAGCGTCACCCGCTGAGTCCGCCGCATCGGATGCCGCGGATACGCCCCAAGAGTCGAGCAGCAGCAGTGACCTCGCCGCTCCCCCATCCGTAAGCGAGAACGAATCGCCCGCGGCTGAGAACTCGCCGGGTGGCCCGGCCCAAGGCTCCGCAGCCGAGTGAAGCTCAAAGCAGAGCCCCCCGACCCCTGAGGGAGGCTGCTGCCTCCTGACGCGCTGCGGTCAGCCCGCCACGCGCGTTGCGCCCGCGAGGCAGCCCTGAGCCGAAATGCGGAGACGCCCTCGCTCGATGTGCTTGGATTGCCGTTCTCGGCTCGAGTCCCGGGTTGCCGGTGAGTCGCAGCAATCCGGGTTGGCCGCAGGCAAACCGGCTACCGCTCTGCGCGCCGGCAGTCCGGCGCCATTGCTCCGACGGTGGCCACTCGGATGGCGTCGCCAGCACGGAAATGGCCACCCGTGCTGCTCGTCATTTCTGGTTCGCGTTTCAGGTTCCCTCCACAAATTCCGAGTGATTCTCCTGGGAACCACGCTCCCGATGTCCCGCCGGAACAGCTGAGTGGGCAGCGTCATGGCGAGGTTCTCATTTGCAGAGACCCCTCTGTCATCTTTGGCGCAAGATCCGATTGAGTCCCAGGAGGACTCAAGAGGGCTGGATATTAGATGACCCCTCTTGGCTGGTTTCTGACGGCTGCAAGGATGCGCCCAGATGCGAAGATCGATGAGTCAGAGCCCTACACTCGCGTCGCGAAGAAACCGGGCGTAGGCTTGTTCATTCTCGAGTGAGGAAGCGGCTCCCTGGTACGCGGCCCTCCGGCGTTTCGCTGCGACGTCGGGGTAGCTTCCTCCACAGGAGGCCCTCATGCGCGCACTGCGACCCAGCGTTTCCTCGGCGACGGCCGTATTCGTACTGTCCACCACTTCCGCAGCTCTGGCACAGGCTGTGGAGTACTACATCGATCCTGCTGGTAACGACTCCAACGACGGCACCTCTCCGGAAACGGCCTTTGCCTCCCCGGCGGCTCTCCCTGGTGGCAGCTTCGGCGGCGGCTCCGCCTACACCGCCTACTTCAAACGCGGCGGTCGATGGGAGATCGAGAGCATGCGGATCGCCAGCGGCGTGACCCTCAGTGCGTACGGCGAGGGCTCCCGTCCCCTCCTCGAGGGAATCAGCGCCGATGGCACTGCCAACGGCTTCGCCTTGATGTCCCTTTCGGGCGGCGCCACCGTCATTGGCCTCGAGATCAAGGGGGCGGCCCGAACCGGCTTCACCCTCAGTGGCAGCGGCAATCACGTCGAGGACTGCTTCGTCAACGGCGTAGACGGCTACTTCGAGCTTGGCTTCGGCGTCATGGGCACCGACAACCTCATCATCGGCAACTACGTCTCAGACCTCTCCGGGATGTCGGGTGATTCTGGTGACATGAACACTTCCGGCGGCTCCGAAGCCTACATGATCATGGGCTCCAACAACGAGATCGCCTACAACAGCGCCATCAACTGCTGGGGCAACAATCAGACCCTTGGCGGTGCCGAAGGCGGATGCCTCGAAATCGTCAATGGCAAGGCAGACTCCGTCATCGAGAACGTCTACTTCCACCACAACTACTGCGAGCGCAGCGTCGGCCTCTTCGAGGGCTGCTCCGGCAACTTCCAAGGCACTGACGCCATTCAGGAGAACCACGGCATCATCCGCAACTCCTATGTCGCCTACAACCTCGCTGTCGACGCGATGTGGCTCTACCTCCTGCAGCCCGTCAATACGGACTTCGAGAATCTCGTCTTCGAGCACAACACCATCGTCCATGGGCCTGCCAACGGCGACATCCCCCAACAGGCGGCCAACTCCTTCGGCCTGCTCGTCAACACCGACCAAGGCTACGAGTTTACCCTCTCTGCTGGCGACATCACCGTCCGCAACAACCTCTTCGTCGTCCTCGACGGCGGCGGCAGCGCCATGATGAGCCCACCTCCAGCTGGCGACCACTACAACAACATCTTCTCTCCCTCGGCTCCCATGGGTTTCTCCCTCGGCGACGGCGAATTCGCGGCTCAAGACCCGGGCCTCACCGCCGACTACCGCCTCGCTGCTGGTAGCCCCGCCATCGATGTCGGCTCCCCTGAGTCTCTCAAAACCTGGACCGACTTAGACGGCAACCCCGTTCCCCTGGGCGCCGCTCCTGACGTCGGCGTGTCCGAGTTCTGCGATGGTGACTCCTGCAGTGCTCCCCTCCCCACCGGTGGAACCTCCGGCAGTGACGCGGGCTCCGTCGACCCCACGGGGGGGACGAACGCCGCCTCGGGGGGAGCGGACACGGCTTCGGGAGGCGCCGTCACCGGCGTCGCTGGCAGGATGGGAGCAACCGGTGGAGGAGGTACCGGCATCGCGACTGGCCAGGGAGGAACAGCCAGCACTCCCAGCATCGACGCAACCGGAGGCGTCACCACCACAATGACCGCGGGCGGCACCCCCGGCACTGCGAGCACCGGCAACGCCACGAACACTCCAGCGGCCGGCGACGCCACAGGCACTCCGTCCGCGGGGATCGGTAGCGGCTCTGTGAGCAGCGGCGGCGTTGGGAACTCCGGGACGGTCGGCAGCTCGACAAGCACTGCCGCCACTGGCAACACCGCGGTGGTCGATGGCCCCGACGGCCCCGCCGTCGGCATAGGCGGCGCCAGCTCGACAGCAACGGGCGCAAGCACTGGCGCGCCCAGTGCCCAATCGGACAACAGCGTCGAGGATGACGCGATGAGCGGCAAGCAGACTGGTCAGCAGGGAGCCGATCCTCTGACGGACCCGATTGGCGGAGCCGACGAAACAGGCTGCGCGTGCCGAGCAGCCGCGACATCGCCCTTCAAACGCAACAGCACGCTTGGGTTCCTTGCGTTGGCCCCGCTCACGCTCTTGCTCCGCAAGCGGCGCGCGTCCTGCGACTGCAACTCCCGCCACGGCGGTGTGCACAGCGCTGGCGCGGTCGTCAAGTCAGGAGTGTGAGGCCCTAATCAGTCTCGTGGTGCCGAAGCTCAGTAGACAGGAAGCCAGAATCGCCAAGTAAATGGCGATGAGCACTGACCCACTGCGCCCGAAGTTGTACACGGCTCCGCCAAGCATCACGACGCCCACTCCAACGGCAACGGCCCCAACGCGGGTGGCCTTGCGCTTCTTTTCGAGGCGAATGGGCAGGGAAAGGGAGGGTTCACGGGGCGTCGCATACACTTCTGACAATGTCTTGCTCCTGGGGTCAATGGATCCGATCAGCGGAGCAGCTCACCACCCTCGAAAAGGGCATGGGCCGTCGGCTGTGATCAGCGCATAACGGCACGCGCGCACCGAGCTTTAGCCTGGCGCTCGGTTTGCCCGGAAGAAGTGCGCTCTCGAGAAGCTGTCGCCCAAGACTCACGCCACGATTGGACTCCAGACCCAGCGGTCGCCAATGCCGCATGGCGGCCGGGCCGCTTGTTCCCTCCGCAAGCGGAATTGCGAGTAAATCGCGTGACCGAAAGGCCGCAGAAACGCCCCAACCAGCACCCCATCCCGGAGTTCGACGGGAGCTCTGCATTGCACGGACCGAATCGCTCCAGAACGAATTGTTGAAGGAATCCGAAACAATCGGCCCGTGGTTGCGGTACAAGGGTAGTATCGCAACAGCGCGAACCGGAGGATGGGTCAATGAGTCTCGAAGAATCCCAAGCGCGACACAAAGCCGCTGGCCGCAACGATCCCTGTCCGTGTGGTTCCGGCAAGAAGTACAAGAAGTGCCACTACGCGGAAGACGAAGCCGCGATACATGCCGAGCTCACCAAGCAAAGGGCCGCGGCTGAGGCGTTGGCCGCCGAGGAAGGGGCCAAGGCGGCATCGTCAGCAACAGCGCATGCGCACCGCCCCAAGGCTCCCCAGGGCTCGACAAAGCAGCCCGGCAGCAGGTCTCCGTCACCGGCTGCTCGCGCAGCAAACCTGCCTCGTCGGGGGGCCGTCTAGAACCGCGAGCGGGCGCAAACCGACGAGGACTCCGTGCACGGTTAGCGCCACCCCAGGAACGACCGGAGATGGCAACGCGGCGGTCAGCATCGGGTGCAAAGACCGCGATGGGCCCGGGCGATCGGTGGCGCTGGTCGCTGCTCTTCGTGTCACTCGGTGCGCTCGCCATCGGTCTACAGACCTACCTTCTGCAGGAGTTCCTCGTGCTCCTGCAGGGCGATGAGACGGCGGTGGGTCTGGGGCTCGCTGCATGGTTCGTCGGAATCGCATGTGGAGCCCTCGCTTCTCGCCAGTGCGGCGGGGACACCGCTCGCATCGTGGCTGGCGGGTCCGCGAGCCTTCTCGGCCTGCTTGGCTGCGCGGAGGTCCCCTGCGCTCGGTTCGCTCGGAGCGTCATCGGAGCCGCGCCCGGGGAACTGCTCGCGCTGGGTCCGTCATTATCGCTCGCTCTGCTCCTGTTCGCCTTGCCTGGAGCTTGCGTCGGTGCGGCATTCGTCTCACTAGCGAGCGTGGCCGCGCACGTGCTCGGCGATGCCAGTCGCGCGATCGGCAGGCTCTATGTGTTCGAAGCCCTTGGCTCGCTCGCAGCGGGGTTGCTGATTTCTCTCGTGCTCGTTCCCCACCTGGAGCCCACTCGCGGGTCGGCGTGGCTCACGGGACTGGCGCTCTCGGCCGCACTTCCCGCCGCGCTCCGAGGCGCCATCGCGGGACGGCGGGCCATCGCGGGAATCACGGTGCTGGCAATCGGCGCCGCCGTCTCTCCCATCACGGGTCGAGTCGAACGTATCACGGAAAGCGCTCGCTTCGAGACGCTCGCCCTTGGCGCCCGGTTCCGCGACGCCAAGAACACTCCATATCAACACCTCGCGATGGGCGGTGCGGCCCCCTATGTCCTCTACTCGAATGGGGCGCTGACCGCCAGCTTCCCCGATCCCTCCGCGGACGAGCTATTGGCGCATCAGCTCATGCTTTTTGCAGAGCATCCCTCGCGGGTCTTGAGCTTTGGCGGGATCGAAACAGGGCTCCTCAGGTTCTGCCTGATGCATCCGGTCTCGTCGGTGGACATAGTCCTACTCGATGCTGCCGCAACGGCGTTCGTTGGCCGTGTTCTCACGCCCGAGGACCGAGCTGCGCTTCGTGACCCACGCGTGCGCGTCATCTACGAAGACCCACGACGCTTCCTCGAACGGAGCACGGCCAGCTACTCCCTCGTTCTGTCGCTCGCGTCCGATCCGAACACACTCCTACAGGCCAGAACGACAAGCGTGGAGTTTCACCGCCTCGTCAACGCTCGGCTCGCAACTGATGGGGTATATGTCTCTCGATTCTCTGCGGGTGCCAACGTCCAGTCTGGAGAAACCGGCATGCTTGGCGCGTCCCTCTACCGCACTCTGCGCGAGGTGTTCCCAGTCGTCCGAGCGTCCCCCGGACCCGAAGGGCTGTTCCTAGCTGGGAAATCGCCGAGCGGGGTCACGCTCGACACCACGGAGCTCGAACGCCGATTCCGACAGCGAACGCTCCAGTCCGAAACCTTCGTCCCCGAACTCCTACCCGAGCTACTTCCTGCTGAACGAGTCGACGCCATCAACCGCGAACTCGAGCGAAGTCGTGCGACGGTTGCCACCGCCACCGACGACCGACCGGTATCCTTCCAATACGCTCTCAGCGTCCGCCAGATGATCGCCGGTAGTGCCTGGGCGCCGCTACTCCAGTGGACCAACCGACACCCCCTGGGCGTCGTGGCATCGGCCCTGGTACCGTCCGCGGCCATCCTCATCGCCGAGCTGCTCCGCCACTTGGGAGTGAGGCGCCGCGCGCATCCCGCGCAGCCGTCAGCGGCTTTCCCTCAGCGCGCCGCGTGGCACGCCACCGCCGTTGCCGGGGCTTCAGGGCTCGCGTCGAGTCTGCTGCTCTTCGTCTCCTTTCAGACCCGCGTTGGCGCCCTATACTCCGAGCTCGGTGCGCTGAGCGGTCTCTTCATGGTTGGGCTCGCCGCAGGAGGCTACGTAGTCATGCGGGATAGACGCCCCCAACCACTCTTCCGGGCGCAGCTGATCGGGACGATCCTCAGTGCGTTCATCGTCGTGTCGCTTGCCCTCGCCACGAAGCTTCCGTCGACCCGCCCCGTCCTCTGGCTGCTGCACATTGCGCTTCTACTGGGAGCTGGTTTCGGCGGAGGAATCGTCTTTCCTGCGGCGAGCCGCGAGCTCTGTCACAACGCTTCGAGGAAGGCCACGGGTCAAGTTGCCTCAAGTCTGGAGCTCGCGGACTACGTCGGCGCCACGGTCGCGGCCCTCTTCTCGGCCGTCGTCCTTCTCCCAGCGCTTGGAATAGTGAAGTGCGCCGGACTGCTCTTGGGGCTTCAGATGACAGCACTCGGCGTGACGTGGCTTGCGTCGAACGCAGCCCGCGCCCCGCACCATCACCCGCAAAACACTACAGCTCCGTGACCAAATCGTCCTTGTGAACCACCACCACGTCCTTGGCGCGTTCGCCGAAGAGCTGCTCGAGCGCTTCCCCCTTCTTGCCGGCACAGCGCGCCACCTCGCCCGAAGCAAGCTTGGACAGGCCGCGGCCGATCTCCTCGCCGTCGGGACCGACAAGGCTGACCGCATCGCCAGCATGGAAGTCTCCCCTTACCCCTAACACGCCGACCGGCAGGATACTGCTCTTGCCCCCACTGACGACCTTCACTGCACCCGCGTCCAGCAGAACCGCACCCTTGGGGCGGAGCGTATAGGCAATCCAGTGCTTTCTAGCCCGGAGCGCGTGCTTCGAGACTGGAATGAGCGTCCCGACGTCAGCCCCACTGAGGACCTGTGTGATGGTCATGGGCTTGCGGGCCGATGCAATCACAACCGATGCACCGCTACGCGCCCCTTTACGCGCAGCGTTTAGCTTGCTCGACATACCACCGGTTCCCACGCTTGCCCCACGACGCTCGACCGTACCGACGGTGGAGTCACTGCGCAGAACGGCGATCCGCTTGCCCTTGTCGTCGAGTACTCCATCGACATCGGTCAGTAGGATCACGACATCCGCACCGACGAGCGGCGCCACCATCGCAGAGAGTTGATCGTTGTCGCCGAAGCGGATCTCGTCGGTAGCAACGGTGTCGTTCTCATTGATGATGGGAACGGCCCCTGCGTCGAGCAACGCCTCCAGGGCTTGACGCGCATTGTTGGCACGATCTCGCTCGGCCAGATCGGAATAGGTGAGGAGGACCTGCGCCGCAGTAACCCCTACGGCAGCAAATGCCTCGTCGTAGCGGCGCATCAGGATGCTCTGACCCGCCGCAGCGGCAGCCTGCAGCTTGGCCATCTCTTTGGGCTTGGTGCGGTAGCCGAGACGTCCGCAGCCGATGGCGATGGCCCCGCTCGTGACGATCACGAAGCTGTAGCCCTTGGCAACGAAACTCGCGACTTCCTCCGCGAGCCGACCGGCGGCCGTATCGTCCACGGTCAAGCTGCTGGAGCCGATCTTGACGATCACGCGCCGGGCACGGCAAAGAAATGCTCTAGAGTCGGGCATCGTTCAATCCACAGGCAAGATACTGTCGCCCCGGAGAATGACGGGTTGGTGGCCTTGGTCAAGGTGTTAGAGTCCCAGAAAACCTGGAACTGCGCGGAGTCGCAGCTTCCTTGTTCCGCCCGGCCGGGGATCCTGGAAGCATGACGACTCCCCCTGCGCCTCCCCAGACAGTACCGCCCGCTTCGCCGTCGCCCCGCCTGTACCCCATCGAGCTGCACACGCCCCTGGACTGAGACGCCTCGTCCCGCAGCGCCGCCGATTCTGACCCTACCTGACCGGGATCTCATCAGAACGGCCCCTTGCCAGCGGACGCGGAGCGGCCCCGAATCAGCGCAGTGCCGCTGCGACATCGCCGGAGCGTCGAACCAGGAGTCCCTCGCTCTCCGGCGGGTGCGCAGTAAGGTCGAAGCTCGGCGGATCGCCTTTCGCGCCAAGGCACCAATCCGTTCTCGCCACCTCTTCAGCGCGTCCGCAGCAGCGCCGACCTCGCACCTGAGCGCGAGCGCGCCTGTTGCGGGAGGCGTGCCAAGCTCTGCTCACTCGGCAGGGCTCCGGTTCCTTATGGGCTGCGAAGCCACAGTCCACCTACCGAACGACCGTTTGCCACTTCGAGACATCCAGGGGTTCGCCTGGCATGGCGCTATCGCGGAACGGTTCCGAGCAGTGGTGGTTGGTTGCTCAAAATCGGCGAGCGCGATTCTCGAACGGTTTGGCCTGCCCCCCCTCGGGGTGAGGGCAGACCCAACCTGTCGAGTCCCGAAGTCTGCTCGAACAAGATTCCCTGTCCTTTCCGGGGGCTTCCCAA
This sequence comes from uncultured Polyangiaceae bacterium, assembly GCA_964424695.1. Taxonomy (GTDB): domain Bacteria; phylum Myxococcota_A; class Polyangia; order Polyangiales; family Polyangiaceae; genus JAEWRL01. The sequence continues at coordinate 16,401 of CAYRKE010000101.1, read as the reverse complement.
GACCCCGCCCCGCAGGGTCCCGCGGCGCGGGGTCCCACTCAGCTTCAGCTGAGTGGGGGCGCCGGGGGTGGGGCACCACCCCAAAGGGATGCGCCACTTGATGCCACTCCTTCCACTGTCCGAGATTCGTGACCGCTGATTTAGGACCATATCCCGGGAATCGCTCGCCGGCAGCTCGGACACTTGCCCTGAGTGAGCCTGTTCTCGATGAGCGACATCCCGGTTCGGCGGATGATGACTGCCTTGCATCCGGGACAGTACGTGTGGTTCCCGGCGTGACCAGGAACATTGCCGACGTAGACGAACCGCAGCCCCTCGGCCAATGCTGCAGCTCGAGCGCGCTCGAGCGTGGACGTCGGGGTACGCGGCACGTTCATCAAGCGATAGCTCGGACTGAACCGGGTGAAGTGAAGCGGCACGTCGGCACCGACCTCGTCCCGAATGAAGCGTGACATGGCGCGAATATCCTGGTCGCTGTCGTTCAAGCCGGGGATAACCAGCGCCACGATTTCCAGCCATGTCCCACCGCGGGCGAGGAGGCGCAGTGTATCGAGTACGGGGCGGAGCTCGGCCCGACACTGCTCACGGTAGAACTTCTCACTGAAGGCTTTCAGATCAATCTTGACAGCTGATAGCACCTGGGAGAGCTCCTTCATCGGCGCCGCCTGAATGAACCCGTTGGAGATCATCAGGGTACGAACCCCTGCCGACTTTGCAGCAACGGCAATATCGTAGACATACTCGGACCACACAATAGGTTCACTGTAGGTACAGGCGATGGTCGGGGCGCCCTGCTCACGCGCCAACCGCACGACGTCTTGGGGGCCGGCCGTAACGGTGCGCACCTGTTCCGGCCTCACTTGAGCGATTTCCCAGTTCTGGCAGAACTTACACTCGAGGTTGCAACCTGGAGCCGCAAGGGAGAACGCGGTCTTCCCGGGAAGAACATGGTAGAGCGGTTTCTTCTCGATGGGGTCGAGATGTGCGGTGCATGGGCGCGAATGAACCAGCGTGAAGTACTTGCCGTCTCGATTCTCTCGTACCCCGCAGGTTCCGCGCTCACGATCTGCAACCCGACACTTGCGCGGGCACAGCTCACATGCGATCCGCTTCTCGTCGAGCGCCTTCCACCAACGCGCCGGGTACGCACCAAGCCCCGCGTCCGGGCCAAGTGCGATGGCTGCACCGGTTTGAGGCTCGGCGCGCACGCCTCGGCACCAACACATGGCGGCAGCCCCAAGCGATACGGCTTGGACGAACCCCCTTCGCTTCAGACTCATGCTGGTCATACGTTCACCACATCGATTTCGTCGAGGCGCGCCTCACCAAGCTTGAGCCTGGCCGCTTCGGCAATCCACTTGGGTTCACGTCCGTCCGCCGCCAGTGTCTTGAGGCCAACCTCGCGACGGCGCTCGTCGATCAATCTCAACGCCACGGCATCGACACTCACCGGATCCGTCGAGACGAGCACGCCGCCCCACGGCCACGCCCAGCGCGGGCTCCGGGCAGGCCCCCCGTGGCATTGCGCAACGAGTCCATCGATTACCGTGAGGCGCATTTTGCTCTTCAGCAGAGGGTGAGCCGCTAGGTGCGCCACATAGGGATTGCATCCATTGTCGTGGTACTTGTTCGGGTTGTGGATCACCCCGTAGAGGTTCTTCAGTCCCGCAGAAACACCTGCGAGGTCATGGTCCTTCAGAACGCCGACGTTGATGAGAGCGGTCAGCTCCGAGACCAGTACACGCGCGAAGCAGGACCCGCCAGGCCCCCACTCGCGGGGTGTCCAATCATAGTCGTCGTTGGTGCCGAAACATCGGACTCCCGTATCGCTGCGATTGAGCTTGAAGCCGGCCGCCTCGAGTTCGCGGTCGCTGCGATCCCAGATAACGATGTTGTTGGGGCGCACTCCGGCCTCTCGAAGCCACTCACAGAGCATGAACACGAGTTCCGGACGTGACGACAGCCCGCGACCGGCAAGGGTGTTCACCTTGATGCCGACGACATCTCCTCGATGAAAGAGCCGACGCAGCGCCCCCGCTGGGTCCTCGGCTCCGACGGCGGCACCGAGCGACTTGCCGAGGAGATCGCGCAGCGCCGAGCCGACAATCGCCCCGGTCGCCGGATCGATGACGCCCGGTCTGCGTGCACAGGCCACTCGCGACGACTTGCGGGGCACGTTTCCCTTTGGCTTCGCTTGACACTGGATGCTCTGGGCCGAAAGCCCAGCCCCAAGCAGAACCAGGAAGCCTTCCAACACTCGACGACGTTCTTGGTTGAAGCTCATGGCAAAACGCTCCCGTCTGGGGTCGAACTTCCCGGATTGGGCTTGGGGCGCTCCGGGAGCTCCTCGAACACGGTTCCGGTGAACACCGAGAATCTGGCGTCGGGTTCCGACCACGCATTCTCGTCAAGCCCAGCCTTCCGGGAGAGCGCTCGCAAGGTCTCGGGAAGGTCCCACCCCTGTTCTCGCGGAACCTGCGGCAGAAATAGCGAACGGCGCCTGGCCAGGCTCAGAATGATGCCGTGCTTGCCCAAGACGATGTCGCGATGACTGGCGACCTGTCTCGGCACCGACAGAATGGTCAGTTCGAAGGAGAGGTCGCCAAGCTCCGGAGGCACCACCGGCTCGAAGCGGCGGTCCTTGAACGCCGAGTCCAGCGCTGAACGCACCACCGCCTCGATGAGGGGGTACTCAGGATCCACCTGCCCGATACACCCCCGGAGCTGCCCCCGCGATTTGAGGGTAACGAACACGGCCTGCCGACAGTCGAGCCGCGGCGTCTGGGGGAGGGCGGCCATGGCTCGATGGAGGTCATCCGAGCCTCGCAGCTCTGTCGAGAGAGTCGCTCTCGCCAGGCCCAGCAGCGCTTGGCCGAGTTGATCGGACACCTCGGACTGATTGGAACAGGGCAGAGCCACGGGTGGAGCCCGCATGGCACGCGCAGCCGAAGGAGCCGCGTCGGCGTAACCGACCGACACGTAGCCAACGCTGCCGCTATCATCCCGTTCCCCAGCCAGGTCGCCAGAGGAGTAGTGTGCGAAGGTAACCGCCTGAGCCTCCGGCGCAGTCTTGGAAAGCATTTCGAGAAGCACCAGCATGCCGCGATAGCCGCAGATGGTGGCGCCCGTCGTGGCGATGAACTGGCGAAGACCGACGGCGTCCTTTCGACGAAGCAATTCCACGGCCCGATTCTCCAAGGCGAAGACTTGGTCGCGGGCCGCATTTGCTGAATCGCCGAACGGTGAGTACTCGAAGCGCTCTCCGTAGTGAACGAAGTCGCTGGAAACTACGAACAGCGTCCGGTCGTTGCTGAGTCCAGCGAGTCGCTGCGCCAGGGCTCGCTCCGCCTGGGCGTCGGTCCGCCCCACAAGAATCGGGACTATGCAGAAGGCACCCAGGGTCTCCTGCAACCACGGCAGCTGGAGCTCCAGCGAGTGTTCGCCTCGGTCAGCCCCGGGAAGGTCGCGAACTAGGTGACCATCGCGCAGCGCCGCGGCCTCCCTACAGAGCGCGATACGCCCCAGCGGCGTCTCGTGAGCGTCGTAATCGACCAGAGCGAAACCGTCGAACGCACTTCGGTGAGACGGTCCCAGTAGGACGACTCGGTCGAAATCGCCTCTGTTGAGCTGCCCATAGGCCGCCGCCGCAGCACCACCGGAGTAGCTCCACCCAGCGTGAGGCACCACGAGGGCGATGGGCTTAGAGCGGAGCCGCGGCGCCTCGGCTGCCGCCCGAAGCATCCGGTCCATTTCGGCGGTGGCCCACGCCCTCTCACCCGGATACCACTGCCCCGCCTTCTGTGCAGGGCGGACCCTAGAGTCGGGCGTGCGAGCGGCGGCTTGCCGAGAAGCGCCGGCCGTCGCCGCACGGGACTCACCACTCCCGGGTTCGGTAACCTCTGCTCGCCGACCGGAAGTGGCGCTAGGAGACTGGTCGGACGCGCGCCTGGCGCACGCAGACAAGCCCAACGCCACCACCGCCAGAGTAGCGAACGAGAGGGGCGCAGCGCTGCAGGCGTTGCGCCGTCCTAACCAGACACCGTGCCGGGGCGACCTGACCTCGTGGGCTGTTGCGAGCCGATATCTCATGGTGCCACCTCTCCGGCACTGAGTGCCTTGTCGACGCGTCGAGCGGCCGCAAGAAGCGTGTCTGAGCTCTCGAGACCGTCGGCAATGACTCGAACCAACACGGCCTTGTTGCGGAAGTATAGAGCGTTTCTACCAACCCACCCTTCGTCACCCGGGGTATTCATGCTGCGCTCGGTCCCCACCTCGTCCACCAGGAGAGAGCGCGCCCCCTGCTCATCGGAGAAGGTCAGCACCTCGAGATCGGCGGGGGGGTTTCCTAGGCGCCAGAAGCGCAGACGCTTGCAGCCGAGGCGGCGCAGTCTCACCTCCGCCCCATCAACTCGCTCCGACAGGCGAGCAGCCGGCAGATCCAGGGCCGGCGCCGGGTACCGCTCGCCAGCGTCGAGCGAGGCTCTCGCCACCGGAGCCAGCTCGGATTCTGCGGGCGGGGCACTTCCGATTTGCGACGCTGGCTCGCGACAAGCGGCCAGCAGCGCAAACACCGAGAGTGCCCGTGGGAGCCGAGAGTGCCGTGCCATACGATTCAGTATGCCTCCTCGCCGAGTCGGCCGGGGAGTAGGGTAGCACGAGGGCTCCTCGCCGCGCTGCTCAGAGCTGCGGCACTGGTAGATCGCTCCAGTGTCGCTTGCCGAGAGCCGATTCCACGGTGTGAACGAGCGATTCGATTGAGTAAGGCTTGGCCAGCCAGACGAGACCTTGTTCGAACGCGAGCTTTACGCGATCGTCAGGGGCGTGGCCGCTGACGATCATCGCTCGCTGTCCGGGAACGAGTGCTCTCAGTCGCTCGAAGACGTCGAGCCCGTCGATGTCACCGTTCAGGGACATGTCGAGAATCACCAGCTCGAACCCAGACTCCGCTGCGGAGGGATTGGTCGCACGCGCGGACATGGCGTGCTCGAAACAGTTGACGGCGTCGGCACCGCCCGTGGCCGTCGTGACCTCATATCCGTAGCGCTCCAGCACGCGCTTAGCAGTCCGCAGCTGCGTGGGCTCGTCGTCGACGACCAGGACACGCCCCTTGCCGCGATCCAGTACCCGAGCGGGAGATGCCTGCGGCAGCGGCTCGGCGCTCCGCGGAAAGAACAGGCGGAAGACCGTCCCCTCGCCGGGAGTGCTCTCGACATCCACGAATCCACCGTGTTCCTTGACTACCCCGTGAACGATCGAAAGCCCCAGCCCTGTACCGCTCGACTCACGAAGGCGCTTCTGGGAGAAGAACGGTTCAAAGACCCGCTGGAGTGCCCCTGGAGGAATGCCTGTCCCGGAGTCCGCGACCTCGATGACCACGTAGTCTCCTGGATCCACGCTCTCGTATGCGGCCAGTGGATGCCGCAGAGTGCACCGGAAGGTACGTATGACGACTTCCCCCTCGTTTTCGATGGACTCAACCGCATTCCCCAGCAGGTTCGCGATGGCGCGCGCAAGGTGCGCCTCGCAGGCGACTACGGGCATGTGCTCCGGGTCAAGTTCCACGACAAAACGCACTCGACCCATCCTCACGGCATCGAATCGAAGAGGCTCCGTCCGCGCGCAGGCTGCGACCACCTGATTGATATCGAACAGGGTCTTCTTTGCGTTCCCCTGCCGTCCGAGGGTCATGAGATCCCTGACGGTACGCGCCGCCCGTGACGCGGCAAGCTTGATTGTATCCAGATCCGCGCAGATTTCCTGACACTTGGAACTCGGAAAGGGAAGCCCCCCTTCGAGTTCCTGCTTCACCAATTCGGGCAACACCACGAGCGGGCCGAGCGCGTTGTTCAGATCGTGAGCGACGCCCCCCGCCAGAAGACTCAGCGACTTGATGCGAGCCGTCGTAGCCACGCGTTCTTGCAGACTCCTCTCGCGCTGCGCCGCCATGTCGAGCAGCTCCTGATGGAGGTAGATATTGCGAATCGCAGCACTGATCTGCTCCCGCACCATCTGATACGCGGTCCTGGTTCCCCGCCACTCCAGCAGAAGGACACCAAGACTCCTGACCTCGAAGCACAGTGGCTGAAGGAGCGAGGCCTCGGGCCATGCCTCGGGTGGGAGACTTTCGGGCAACAGTTGCCGCGCATCGAATCGCTCCCGGTGAATCTGGCAGACTTGACCGCGAGCAACACTCACGAGAGGGCGCAGTGTCCACGGGTCCTCGGCATCAAATACGGAAATGCTCACCGTACCAATACCGAGGCGCGGCAGTTCATCGACCAGTGCCCCCTTGAGGGACTCCATATCGAGCGCGGCAGAGAACCGCTCACCGGTGCCGCGAACACGGCCGTATGCGATCTCCAGGGTGAGACGCTGCGCGGCTTGAGAACGAGCCAGAGCCAACGTAATGGCCCCAACTGCCGCTTGCCAGAGGTTCTCGAGGCCAGACATATTGGTCCTGCTGAAGGCGTCCCGCAGAAGAATGATCGTCTGTTGCAGAACGTCGAGGAGATCGTTCTCGTCGCTCAGCTCACGAAGCAAGTCCTCGAGCCCCTCCACGAAAGCCTCTCGCTCGTCCCCGAGCTCCCGCTCCAAGGCGTCCAGCAGGCGTTCCGGGAGGAAGGCCATGGTCGCCGGGGAGGTCGGCAGCAGGCTGCGAAGCTCCCCCAGCAATTGGGGGCGATACCTCCGCAAGTGTTCGAGTGGCGACACCGGCGTTATCGACACCTGAGCGGCGACACGGCTCCGTGGCAAGCTTCCGCACCCACACGATCGACGAATCGCCATCTCGACGGGCAATTCCCGGTGCTCGGCAACGTCCTCCCCCTCAAGCAACGCGAGAAGCGTATCGACGGCCAGCGCTCCCATCTGCTCCAGCGGCTGCCGCGCCGTAGTGAGCGGTGGCATTGCGTGGCGCGCCGTTGTCACATTGTCGAATCCGGTCACGAGCATATCGCGAGGAACCCTGAGCCCACGCTCGCGAAGCGCGTCAAGGGCACCAAAAGCCATAGCGTCATTGCTGGCAACGATCGCGTCACAATGTCGCCCCGAATCAAGAAGCCTCGAGGCTTCCGACCACCCCGAGAGCGCTGTGTAGTCACCCGCGAACACCAGCTCAGGGTCAACAGTCAGACCGTGCGTCGCCAGCGTGCGTCCAAATGCTGCCAGCCTGTGCTGTGCCTCGGGGTTCCCCGACGGACCACCGATGAACGACAGCGTCTTCGCGGAGTGATGGACGATGAGGTGCTCCACCAACGCCCGAACGCCGGCCGCATTGTCCACCGTAATGCTGGGAATCAAGGGCAACGCGAGGCCGATGCTACACACGGGCAGCGGCCCGAGTCTCGCGACGAACCGGGTCAGAGCGTCCTGGCCACCATATCGCGCGAGGGACGGGGAGAGCAGGATGGCTCCGTCGACTACTCTCGGACTGATGAGATCGTAGATTCGATTGTGAACGCGGTCGACCGAGTTTGGTGACTCGAAGGCGCGCCCGGCGACAATGAGTAGGCGCACATTTCTCGATCGACACTGACGGAGGATGCACTCGCGCAGCCTCGTTTCGTAGCCACCCTCGACTTGATCGAGTTGGTCTATTATGAAAGCGAGAGTCTTCTGGTGGGGCGGCATGCTCCTAGCACCAACAGGGGACACGGTGTGATGCGATCCACCGACCGCAGCACGTCCCCCTCATCGCGAAGGGACTCGATCCCGAGCGCCGCGAATGGCCGGTGCGCCAGGTCTCTTGGGGCAGGTGCATCGTCGTCGGGTTTGCGTTTCGGGTGAGCGCCCCACGGCGCGCGGCGGGCTCGGGACGAGCCCTCAGTTCTCACTGCGACACCGGATGCGACGTCCTTAAGCGGCTTCCGCGAGGAGCTGACGCCCGAACCCGCCTCCACCGGCCCTCCTCGTCGACGGCTCCGCCCTCGCACCTGTTCCGCGCATCGTCACGCCGAACCGGCCTCGTGGTCAGAGCAACTCTCGACCCCGGAACCATCCAGCCCGTCGATTCAGTGTCGGGGCCACCGTTGAGATTCGGCGTATCGGGGCGAGCCGGCCACCGGATCATGGATTGCCGAGCACATCGTGGCTCCGACTCCGCCGGACTCGAGATTGGGAGGACCCGATCAGCGAAGCATCCACTCCCGAACGAGCGACGCGTGTCCGTGGATCTCTGGGGTATCAAGACCGTCACTCACGACCGCCGAGGGAGAGAGCAGGCAGCTCGCGTCAGCGCACTGGTCCCATTTCCACGCAGCCCAACTGATCTTGTTCGCCTCCATCCACTCCAGCCACGGAATCGATTCTGTCTCGCACACGATCCCGTCCAGACCCCCATCGGCGTTGGTTGCCCCCCACTCCGTTACGAAGACCGCCGCCCCGGCTGCCATGGCGGCGTCAGCGTCAGTACGCAGTACCGACGCATGGGTGCAGGTGTAGAAATGGAGCGTGTACATGATGTTGCTGGCACCGACGGGGTCCTCTGCCCCATTGATGGGGAGCTGAGACCAGCGCGGGTTCCCGAGAACAATGACGTTGTCTGGATCCACCGAGCGAATCGTGGCCACGACCGACTCGTGATACGGCTTGAGCGTCGATGCCCACTGCTGCTGGGTTGGTTCGTTGAAGGTTTCCCAGATCAGGTTCGGAGCGTTGCCGTATTTCTCCGCCATGTACCGAAAGAACCCACGCGCCTCTGCGACGTACTGCTCGGCCTTGTGGCTGTGCCAATCGACAATCACGTAGATCCCGAGATCGATGGCGTTCTGTACGATCGTCTCGACTTTCCCCAGTTCGCGGGTCGGCATTGCGAGGTAGCCGCCGTCTTCCTCCACCCCCATCGCGATCCGGAACAGCGACATGTTCCAATTGTCACGCAACCACTCCAGGCCTGCCTTGTCTTGAGAGTAGTGTTTGCCGGTCTCCCAGTTCAGCCAATGGCTGCTAATACCCTTGAGCTGAACCGGTTCTCCCGACTGGTCCACGAGCCGCGCGTTCTCCACTCGCAGCTGGCCGTGCTTAGCCACTGGAGAACCCGCAGGGGCTGGTCCCGTTCCCAGGTCTTCGGGCACTGGAATGGCTGGGTTGAGAACGACCAGCTCACATCCGACCAACCTCACGTCGTCGAGCCACAGCTCCGCTGCAGAGTCCGTCTCGAATCCCAGGAACTGGAGTGTCGCGAGAACGTCTTGGACGCTGCCCCCTGACTCGAAGTCGTCCCACGCAAGCTCAACGAGCTGCCAGTCAGCGCTGGCGTTTACGCTCGTCGTCGCGGCACCGCCCTCGCCCACCACCTCCACGACTACCGACTGGGAATCGGAGTCCGTTGCCGCTCGAACCGAGAAGGTGAGCCCCTCGCAGCTCGAGTAGTCGATGCTGCGCGTCACCGAAACCCCTTCCGGAGTCATCCACGCCGAAACCCCGCCATCGCCTTCGGGCATCGTCGCATGCAAGGCGTAACCGGAGTCGCCGAAGCCGCCTGCCGTCACCTCGAGGCTGACTGTCTCGGCGTCCGGCGCGAAGTGCCCGCTCCCCCGAGACAGACGAAAACTCAGCGTTTGAGATTCGAAGTCGCTTACGACTTCGTCGAGCGCGGTTGTCGCGATGGGATCGGCCGAAAAGGCAACCCCAGCATCAATGGTGGTGGTGTAGCCACCTTGGGCTTCTGGCGGTGCGGCGGTTCCAGAGTCGCATCCGCCAAACAGGGAAAGACCAACCAGGCAAACGCAGGCAATCGGCAAAAGGAATCGAAGGGGCATCGGGATTCCCGGTCCAGGGTGTGGGAAGGCGCAGTGGCGCTTGGTGTCCCAGTCTAGGCTAGGTGAACGGCCCCATCACATTGATCGATAGCCGTCCCTGGTCCGCTCTTGTCCCCGTACGGCCCAACCCCGTCACTAGATCGCCGCCACCCGGCGTGGCCGACGCACCAGGGAGAGCCGCGCCACCAATGTCCCGGTTCGGCAGGATCGCCCGATGGCACCGTGCGAGGGGTGCACCCCACACGCCACCGTCCCTGCCGGCCGCCCCTACCGACCGGAGGACCCAGCCCCGCCATCAGGCGCCAAGGCGATATTGCGGGCCTCGCTTCGGGCAAAACCGTCGTCGAAGTCGGCGAGATACTGCCTCGCAGCCTGTTCGGCATCGTGCTGCCGCCCAAGACGTTTCAGCGCGCGGAACCTCTCGACCCGAGCTTCCTGGGCCAACACCGAGTTGGGGAAGGCCCGCAGGAATGTCTCCAGTTTGGCAACGGCAGTACGATCGTCTCCGGCATTGCGAGCCTTGAGCGCGGCCTGAAACTGCCGATTCTCTCGACGGAGTTGATCGGACACGGTGGGAGCTCCGTCGCCAACGTCCGCGACGCCCGGAATCGGCTCGGCATTTCCGCTCCGAACCTCAACAGCCGAAGCAGCTTTCCCCATAGAACTGGCCAGCGCCCGACGCTTCGAAGGCGATCCATCCCGCCCAGAGCCAGTCGGCTCAACGGTCTCGTCGTTCTGCGTCGAGTTCGTCTCCTTCGAGGCCGTGGTACTCGCGCTGCTCACCGAGCTCCAGCTTTCCCCTGCCCCGAGCACTGCCATGCGACGTGCACCACGTGTAATCCAAACGGTGCCGCGGCTGACTGTCACCGCAGTGATTGGCCGCCCCACTGATTGCTCGCGCACGTCCACAACGAAACTGGTGCCGTGCACCGCAACTGCGACATCGGGCGTCTGAACGACAACCGTCCGCTTGCGCGCAGGATTCGGCGGAATGTCGACGGAAACCCGGCCCACGTTCAGGTCGAACCGCTCGACGTCTGGCGCTCGCACAGGAAAGACGAGCTCGGTCGCAGCCGCAAGCTCGATGACCCCGCCTTCGTCCAATCCAAGCTGGGCGCTGCCGTCGGGCGGCGTGCTCAACCCATCTCCCGAACCCAAACGCACAGCTGCTCCAGCGCGAAGCAGCTCAGCCACACCATTTCTTCGAGCCACCACGCCTTCGCCAAGCGCACGAGCCTCCACATACGTGGACGGAGTCTTGGACAGGAGGGACGCTATCGGCTGTTCATCCCGCGCCCCTCCCCGATACCAGAGTGCTCCGCCGAGTAGCAGCCCCAGACCGGCCGCCGCGGAGGCCAGAGGCAGACCCCATCGGCGGATCGCGACCTGACGCCGACGACGCTGAGCCACCCCGCTCAGCGCACGCTGGAGAACGCGAACAGTCTTCTTTTCTCGCGCACCCGCACCCGGCGATTCATCCGTCGGCACTGCAGCTCGTCCCCAAGCACGCAGTGTCGCCTCCACTCGGCGCTCCATTGAATCCGTCATCGCGTGCTCTCCTTGGGTTCCGACCCACTGCGCTGCACACGCTTTGTCAATTCGCGACGCCCTCTCACCAGCCTCGACTGGGCCGCAGCAACGGTCACCCCAGTCATCAGAGCTATCTCCACCAACTCGTGACCGAGTACGTCGTGCAGGAACACCGCTTCAGCATGGTTACTCTTCATCTGCTCGAGCTGCCTGCGGATCTCCTCGAGTTCGAGACGGGAATGGGTGTCGCGCTCGACATCCCCGACACCCGACGCAATATCGTCGGTGAACTCAGTTCGAACATCCAGAACCTGGCGCTCCCGCCGTCTGGAACGCAGTACTTTCCACCCGACGCGACTCGTGATCGCCGCAGCCCAGGTCTTGAGACTGCAACCACCCGCAAAAGTCTGGCGAGACAGGGTGATGACGATCTGTTCGAACGCCATCTGGACAAGATCATCGTGGTCCTGCTCACGTCGACCGAACACTCGGTACAAAGTCCGATCAACGGTGCCAACAAGTTGGCCGTAGAGCTCGTCCGCCAGGCTCGCGTCGCCCTCCACGATGGCCTGAATGAGCTCGGCTTCGGTGGGACGCGGTCTGCCCGCACCAGAGCCCGTTAGAACTCGTAGCTGGGGACGTCTGAAGCCTTCGGTTGCGGGTGGAGACATAGCAGAGTGTCGATGGACTTCTGGGAGAAGGGTCACTCCTTCTGTACCCTGCCCGCCCGGGGCCAGGCATCATCGGTAGACGGTTTCGAGCTCGCACGCCACCAAGGCGCTTATCTTCTCTCGCACTCCCGGCCTGCTGGTATGCGGTGGACATGCATCGTCTCGGCGGGGCCGTTGGTTGCCCACACCGACAGCGGAATGCTAGACAGCTCCAGATTGAGCTCGCAGCCCCGCGCAGGCGAGGCCGGCCGCGAGGAGCATGCGGAGCGCCCTCGAGCGAGCGCCGCAACGGCCAACGATACATCCCCGGATGCTGCAGCCTCTGGCTGGACTTGTTTAGCTTGGTCGGTCACATCTTCGAGCATGCTCGAAGCGCCAGGTCGACGAGCGAATCTTACCATCGGTAGGAGACTCCCAGACAAAAGTCTCCCCCGTATGCCAAGTGACTGTACACGTTCTCCTCGCCCAGCTGGCGCACATTCGTTTTACCCTGTAACAGGAAGGCGTCGACACCGATTCCAATCCAAACGTGAGGAATGAACTGCCAGGCGATATCCGCAGCCAACTGCGCGCCGCCGAGCCATCGCTGCCCCTCATCACGGCCGCGTCCCGGAATCTCGGAAGCGAACCCCTGCCGCCGCAACAGCGCCTCGAGTGATGCCCCGACAGCGAGCGGCTCGGACTCCCCTCCCGTCAGCTGACGCCGCACGCCCAGGGTAACGGTGAACCACTCAGCCCGAATACCTTCGACTGAGGCGGAGGGCCACGCGTACCCAATCGACGACGACACGAGGACCGGCCAAGTGCGCGCACCGATTGCGCCGTGCAATCGCAGTCCCCCAAGCCAAGGACCGGATACAGCCACCGGCGAAAGAACCCCCTCCAAACCAACGTACCCAGCAGTCTGTCCGTTCGGTTGAACCAGAGATGGCGGCGTCCGAGGTGGCTTCGGGGACGGTGTCCGAACGGGTTCCGACGGCGGTCGAGGCTGAGGAGCAACGCCGTCAGGCTCCGGGGATGATTCGCCGACGATGGTGCCGATAACGAATCCAATCGTGCGCCAGCACTCCGAGACCTCGTCCTCGGCACGAAATTCCAGCCTCCGCGTCGTCCACCGCGTGGAACCCTCACTGCGCACCCCGATCTCCAGACGAGCAACGAGGTCCTCCTGCCACGCGACAATCGCGACAGCCGCAGGAGTATCACCCGCGCCGTCACTCGGAGCCCGAACACACCGCGCCCCCGAAGCAGCGTGGTTGCACGCGGACACCAGGACATCTACCTGCGCGGCCGCCGGTGGCGCTGGCGCTGAGATCTCAATCGCAACGATGGGGACAGGCACGAAGCTCGACTAGACTGTGCAGCTCGAGCCGCAGGTTCTCAACAAAATCCGTGGCCCTCCGATTTCGCCAACACAGCAGTCCACCCGGGCCCAAAGAACACGCCCTGCGTGAGCAGGCACGCTCGGATGCCCGTACCAGGTGGCGCCGTAACCGGATCCGCGGGCCGGCAGCGGCTTGAAGAGGGGCCCGGACCGCACCGAGCGCTTGGTCGCCCGCAGCGGGTCCGTACCAGGAGACAGCGAGAGATCCGGTGGCCCGAGGGACGAATCACAAGCCACTGGGCCCTGACGTCCAGAGTTGTCATCCGGCATGACCTCGGTATTATCCGGCCCGGTTTTACCATGGGGATCCTGTCATGCATCTGAAGTCCATCGCCCTAGTCGCTCTCGTCGCTGCCGTCAGCGGCGGTTGCAAGTGCAGTCCACCGCCGACCAAAGCGACCGCAGAGAAGGCAGCGACCTCGCAGAAGAAGGCCGACGCAAGCAAGAGCCGCGGACGCAAAGAGGTGGAGCCGGGAACCACTCATCGCATCGCAGTTGGTGGGTCCAGTGTCGCCTACACTGTGCATCTCCCCGACAACGCGGCGCCCGGCGCCGCACTGCCCGCACTGGTAATGCTACTGGATCGTGGCGAAACCACGAGCCGCTTTGCGGACCAATACAACGTAGTCCGCGGAGCAAAGAAGCTCGGCTACGTCCTGGCACTGGTATCCCCACCGGGTGGCAAGCGCGCCCACTGGGGTCACGGCTCGTGCAAGGCCGAGACAACTCCTGCGGCAGCAAGTGCCACCCCTTCCGCGGCGAAGCCCATCGCTTCGCCGCCAGCTCCGTCGAGCTCTGCCGTGGCACCGCAGGCCCCAACCACCGATGATCTCGCGCTGGTCAACGCTGTCATCAGCGATCTCGGCCAGAAGAACAAGCTCGACGCCACAAAACTCACTGTCATCGGCGTTGGTGAGGGTGGCATCATGGCACACCGGGTGGCGTCCGAGCTTCCCAGCGTCTCGAGTGCCGTGCTGGTCAACCCACGCGCCGAGTGCACCGCCCCGACTGCCCCAATTCCGCCTGAACAAGGCCGCTCGGTGTTGATTGTCGCCGGCCCCGCCAGCAGCCAACCCGACGCCGGAGCGCCCACTCCCGCCTGGGAGAAGCTTGCGTTCGACACATGGACGGCCGCCGGCAAGTGCGACACGAAGGCAGCAAAGAAGGACAAGGACAAGCAAAGCACCATCACGACTCATTCTTGCGCCGATGGCCGAGTCGTACGATTCGTCGAGGACGCGAAGGTACGACGCGGGTGGCCCTCCCGCCTCAGCAATGTCTTCATGATGCGGGTCATCCACAACTTCCTGACCCAGCCCTAGAAACGACAGACGGTCTGCGCGCGCCGCGCCCAGCGTGGGCGCGCGGAGGCAGGGGTTTTCGGGATCAGGAAGACTGATCGGTGCTCTGAGCAGCTCCAGATTGAGGTTGCAGCGGTGCGCAGGCGAGGCTGGCCACGAGGCTTCGCGCTGCGTCGAGCCGAGTCGCCCCTGCAGGTCGGGTCGGAGCGGGTCGGCGAGCCCAGCAAGCGGCTGAGCGCTCCAGAGGAACGAACGGCTGAGTGGCGGATGCATCGCCTTATCTCGGCCCGCAGGTACCGAGAGTCGGTCCACGTTCGCCGTGTACCGCGTGCCGACCGGAGGACGAGAATGTGAGTCGGTTCCCGGTCGCGGACATCCAGCCCTGGGCAGGCGCGCAGGAACGTTCATTCAAGACCGCAACGCGACCACCAGTATCGAGATTCACTTGATCCGTGAGGCGCCCAACCTAGCGAAATCACGTTACTCACCTTTGGCACGACGCTTGCTTAAGGAACAACCGACGGCATTGAATGCTTGGACGCACCGAGCAAGTCGTCAAGGTGTTCGCGCGGCGACCGGCGTCGTTCCACATAGCCCCTCCCCTTCTGACGCTTCGCCTGCGCCCTCTCTGTGCCCCGATCGCTGCCCCCCCCCGAGCGATTGGGGCACTTTTTTTTCCGCTCTCGGCGGCGTGCTTTCTCGTGACTCACCGACTGAACTGAGTCACGGACACCCGACCGCCCGACTGCAATGCTGTGCCCCCCCTCTCCACCATCCGCGTGGGAACGCTTCGATGCGCTGAACCCGATGGCCCGGGCCCGCCGTTGCTTGGACTACCCGTCGGCAATAGTCGTCATGCTGGTGGGGAGTTGGCAGTGGTTAGCGACACACAGCCGCGACCACGGGGGATTGGCAACCCGTATCGTCCTGCTGGCTGCAGCATGGTGGCTCAGCATTCTCTGGCATGAGCTTGGACACGCAGCACTCGCTCGAGCCGCAGGCCTCGATCCTTACGTCATCCTACTCGGTTCAGGACGCAGCATCCTTCGCGTGACGCTCGGCGGAACCACCCTCGACGTCGGCTGGTTCCTCGGCTCTGGGATCACAATGTTGGGTCCCCTGCAAGCAGGCCATCAGCGGGGGCGCGCCATCGTGGCTCTCGCTGGTGGGCCGGTGGCCACTCTGGCGCTCCTCGTCGGCGCAGGATGGTTCATGTGCCAGGCGTGCGGATCCGTGGATGGTGGAACCGTTGAGTGGCTCCGCGACCTGTTTGCCGGCGGCTGCGCCGATGCGCCGTCCGCCTTCGGACTCGCAGCGTCAGCTCTCATCGTTAGCAACGTTCTCGTGATCCTGACGGCGGCCACTCCACGCTTCCGACAGGTGGGCACCCTGAGCCTGCCCTCTGACCTATCGGCAATCTCGGGACTGCTTTCGGGTCGCAACGCGGAGCCCTTCCCCATCGAGAGGTGGTCTCGACAGCGGGGTTTTGCCCGCTGCATCGCGCTCCGCCACTACGACGAGGCCGAACAGCGCGCCGTAGCGATTCTCCGCGCAGAGCCCCATCGCTCCCGGCTGCGGATCGATTTCGCGAAGATGCTCTTTCTCGTTGGACGCTATGTCGAAACGGCGGGGGAGTTACGGGCGCTCCTTGGTACGGGCTCGGGAGACGTGGCAGTCGAGTTTGCCTCCTGGCTCCTCGCCCCTTTCCAAGCGCCAGACCCGTCCCCGACTCGCGAGGTCGAGCGGCGCGACCTACT
>CAYRKE010000100.1:0-28236 GCA_964424695.1 uncultured Polyangiaceae bacterium | reverse complement strand
TGTATGCCGCCATGACCACAGAAATGGCCCCGTTGCTCCAGCACCGGCCAAAAACGCACACTGCGGGCACCATCCCCACGAGGACGGAATCCCGGCTGCTACGGCCTCAGCGCTCGAAGCTGGACGGGGGGCGAGCCGACCTCACCCAGGACCAGACGATCCGGCTTCGCGCGGCGAGAAGCGCGCTGGCTGCCGCGTCTGCCTATTCTCGTAGCCCACGAGCGATCGCCGGTCTGGTGTCGAGCAAAACACTGGCCAAGAGGCTACCACATCGCGGGAACCCCGCGCAACACCGGGGCTTCGGAATGTGGCTCTGGCTTCGGGAGAGGCCACGCGTAGGCCGAAGTGGTAAACCGGAGACGTCACAGCGGACGCGAGCCAGTCAACCATGGACAATCTGAACTACGGCATCATCGGCAACGGCAAGTCTTGTGCACTCGTATCCAGTCACGGCTCGATCGAGTGGTGCTGTCTGGCCGACTTCGATTCCCCTTCGGTATTCGCGGCGCTCCTGGACCCCGAGCGAGGTGGCCGGTTCGCCATTGAGCCCGTCGGCGACGGCTGGGAGGTGACTCAACGCTACGTGCACCTCACGAATGTGCTGAGAACGCGCTTCTCGTCGAAGGAGGGAGTCTTCGAGGTTCTAGACTTCATGCCGAGGTATCGCACCGAAGAGGGAGGGGGGTATCACTGCTCGCCCGACGTCATCCGTGTTCTGCGGCGTTTGGAGGGAGAGCCGCGGCTGCGAATCATCTTCGAGCCGCGCCTGGGATACGCAGAGCACCCGACTCGGATTACACGCTTTCCGCGATACATCAAGGCGGAAACTACTGCCAACTCTCATGAGTCCGTCTACCTCTACAGCAGCGTTGAGCTCGAGGCCGTGCGTGAAGCCCAAGTGCTGACGCTTCGCGAGATGGAGTTTTTCTGGCTGGCGTACGACCAGAAGATCGGAGAGGTCGACCGCGAGCGGGTCGAACTCGAGCTCGAACGCACTAAAGTCTACTGGATGGCTTGGGCGTCGCGGACGACCCGCCCCCGAATGTACCGAGCCCAAGTCGACCGCTCGGCTTTGGTTCTTAAGCTCCTGAGCTATCAGCACACCGGCGCGATTGTCGCGGCAGCAACGACCAGCCTTCCGGAAACCGTCGGCGAGGGGAGAAACTGGGACTATCGATTCTGCTGGATACGAGACGCCAGCATGACCATTCGAACCCTCGTCAATCTGGGACACCGCCACGTGGCACGCAGGTTCTTCGGGTTTCTGCTCGACGTTGTGGCGTACAAAGACGAGAGAATCCAGATCATGTACGGCATTCGAGGGCAGAAGGAATTGGAGGAGCGGACGCTCGACTGGCTTCAAGGATATCACGGCTCACGTCCGGTGCGGATCGGGAATGCCGCCTGGTCGCAACAGCAGAACGACATTTATGGAGTGCTCGTTGATGTTCTCTATCAGGGGTTCATGCTGTTTCGCGATGAGACGAGTAGCATGGAGTCGCTCTGGACCATGACTCGAGGGGTCGTGCGCCACATCAGGACGCATTGGCGGAATCCCGACCAGGGGATCTGGGAGATCCGCGGCACGCCGCGCCATTTTACCTTCTCGAAGGTCATGTGCTGGGTTGGTGTGGATCGAGCGATCCGCATCGCGACGACGTTGAGGATGGATGAGTATATCCGGGACTGGGCAGTGCTTCGAGACGAGATCCAAGCGGACATCATGGAGCACGGCTGGAGCGCAGCAGCCAACGCCTTCACGCAGAGCTACGGCTCGTCCGAACTGGATGCATCGAATCTTCTCTTTCATCGCCTGGGCTTTGTGTCAGCGGATGACCCACGCTGGATCTCTACCGTGCGGGCGACCTATGCGAGCCTCTGTCGCGATGGACTCATGTACCGCTATCGCAACGCGGATGACTTCGGCGAACCCAAAAGCTCGTTCACCGTTTGTTCGTTCTGGATGGTGCAGGCCCTTCACAGTATCGGGGAGAAGGAGCACGCCCGCGAGATGTTCGAAGAGCTGCTGCGCAGCGCGAACCATCTCGGGCTCTTCAGTGAGGACCTGGACTTCACGACGCGGCGCCTGCTGGGCAACTTCCCTCAGGCCTACAGTCACCTTGCGGTCATCGATACAGCGTTCGTGCTGGGCGAGACTGCCTTGCGTGCGGAGCGGATCCTCGAGCAAAGTGCGCAATTCGACCTCGGCGCCGTCGATCCAGCAAACGAGCAACCGCGGTGGCGCTAGGTCCGGGCCGGGTTTCCTGCTCGATGGGGGCCTCGCATGGCCAAGTCGAGCTGGCTTCTTCGTTCTGACTAGCTCCCCTCGACGAGCGTCGCGCGCAGTGCGCTGCGGAGCTGGGTCTTGGCGTCTGCGACGAGGAGCGAAGACTGGATCTGGATCTCGACTTCTAGAACCCCATCGCTCCGCTGCGCGACTTTGACGGCGCTTCCGACGGCGCGATAGGGGGACAGTATTGCCATGCGTCGGGCCCGCTCCAGGGCCTCCGGCGAAAGGTCCGCGACGGCCGGTAGTACAACCGACACGCTTGCCGTGTTGTCAGCGCGCGTGACGCGGAGCGCGTGCTCGTGGAGGAGGCGGTTGGGGAGGAAGATCGTCGCACCTTCGGTTGACCGCAGGTGGACGCCGGTGAGTCCGATATCCCGCACCGTGCCAGCATGGTCCGCCAGCACGATCTGGTCGCCTGGCTTGAAGCGGGGGCGAAGCACGAGGCCGATTCCGACCGCGAGGTTCTCGAACGAGTCGCGGAGGGTGGAGATCCCAAGTGCCGTGAAGAGGATGAGTGCAGCGCCCGAGAGGGTGGGGGCGGCTTGGACGAAGTGCTTCAGGACAACGGAGGCAACTGCCAAGCAGACCGCGAGCTTGGTGAACACCACCCAGCGCCCCAACCTGCGCTCATCGTCGATGCCTAGCCTCCAGAGGCCGTGGACGATGCCCCCGACTCCCTTGGCGATCAGGCCGGCAACGAGGGCGTACGTGCCGAGGAGCAGCAGTTCGCTGGGGCTGAGGAGGGCAGGGATTCTGGCTGCTTCCTCCGCCAAGCGCTCCGCAAGTGGGCGTGTGGCAGCGGGCACGCCGTTCGAGGTGGCCGCAGGCGACGTCACCGTGCCACAGGCAGCACTCGTAGAAGCCACCAGCGCAAGAGTCGAGGGACGGATGAGTCGGTCGAGAATGCGCCACTGGGTCACGACTTCACCTGTAGGATGCGAAGGCCTTGGGTGACTGCGGGCTGAAGCGAGGCGGGGATCCGCGCCGGGTCCCGCTCGATGCGCCCGCCCTCGACAAGTCCCGCCGCTCTCAGGAATGCCAGGCGTCGAGCCACGTCGGACCTTGGGTAGCCCAGGAGCTGTGCCAGGCGATTCTGACGGATCGGACCAAAGCGTGTGAGCTGGGAGAGCAACGCCTGATCGCGAGGCTCGAGCCAAGCCACGAAGGGTAGGGCTCCCCTGATGAGCCGGTGCACCGTTACTTCGATTGCATCGTCTTCGACAACGGTGACGGCTTGGCCCCACAACGAAAGCGCTCTCGAGAGATTGCCGTCACTGAGGCTAGCGAGGACTCTCCAGGTGACCTCCGAGTCGCTGAAGCCAGGAATCCGGTTCCGGATGCTGCTGAGGGGGGCCGGACCGTGACGTAGCGCGCGTCCGCTCATGCGGTGGCGCTCCTCGATGACCGACGCGAGCGTTGGGGCATCGAGGGATTCGAGCCCAAGAATCAGGCCGAACGCATGGGTCACGGGCATGATCTCCTCGAAGAGGGCTAGCGTTGTGGACTCGAAGGCAACCACCCAGAACGTTGACTCGCTCGTCTTCACGACCAAGTCCAAGAACCGTTCGAGCTCTGTTACGCCAGCGAGATCCGGCGCCAGCCACTGGACCAGATCGTCGACGATCACGGTGGACTTGGTGCCGCTCAGGGCCTTGGCAACGCTTCCTACCGTTGGATGTGCATCGAGACTAGCACCCAGGGTCGCAATGAGCCCCATCTCACGCCGGGACTGGAGAGGTTCGGGTTTTAGTACTCTGGGGGCGGAGAGCTCGAGCTTGAACTGGTTGAGGAGCGAGGTGCGGCCCGAGCCGTGGGCTCCGACGAGGAGCGCCGAGGCTGCGCCGCCCGCGAGCCATTTGCGTTCCGCGGCCACCAGAGTCTCGAGTCGGCCGCGATGGGCAACGAAGAGTCTCGGGCTGACCAACGGATCGGGCGCGAATAGTCGGGAGTAGTCTGGGGGTAGATGCTTCCAAGCTGCGTGTCGGGCGACATAGCTCTGGAGACCGCTCGCATCGAGTTGCTCTTTTCGGTAGCGGCTCAAGAGGTCGCGGGAGACGTCCTGGGTGCCAACGCGATGGAGCGTGGCGCCGAGGCTTTCGCGCCAGTGTTCGAGCCGCGAGTGAATCTTGTCGAGTGCCGCTCGGAAGCTGAGAACAGCGCTTCTGCCGACTGCGCGGGCGCGAGCGCTGCGCGGACCGAGCACTGCTCGTGCGAGACTCTCGAAGGCTGCATCCGTGCGTTGTGGGATCGCGAGGACGGCGTCGGTCCGCGCGGAGTGGAGTGCCTCGGCCTGGGCGATGAGGCGAGACGCAGCGCGATCGAGCGCATGGCGCACCGAACGGAAGCCATCGGATCCCGGCTCGGCATCCAACTGCTCGAGTGCGTAGAGGGTGGTCTCCTCGGCTTCGCGTAGCGCCAAGGTGGCATCGACCATGGTCGCGGCTGCAGAACGGACATCCTCCTCGATTGCGGGCAGCAGGCCCCGCAGCAGGGTCTCTTGCCAGATCTCCAAAGACGTGACTTCGGCGCCTGGCAGGCGGTTGGGGGCCGCTGCCGAGGCCAGGAGCCGCGCGTCCGCGACTCTCATTGATTGGGGCAGCGTCTCATGGGTCCGGCGGAGCTCGAGGGCTACGCGATGTGTCGAGACGCTGCTGCGGAACAGGGCAGTGTTCTGTTCGAGAGCCGTCCAAGAAGCGTCGCCGATGGCTCGTCGGGCTGCCTGCTGCAGCTCCCCGGGTGTGGGGGGGGAGGGGGTTGGGGCTGCCAGCGTGTTTCCGAGGGCGATGAGATTGGCTGCGACGCTCTGGAGGACCACGGCTGATGCCTCGGCTGCCCCATCGAGGGGGCGGATGATCGACTCGGTAATTGTGCCTAGCGCCGCCGCATGGGCGTTTCCGATGAGCGCCGCCAGGTGAACACCGTTGCGGGCGCCTTCGAGGCTAGTCCTCCAAGCTTCGGCATCCCGGTCGAGGTCGCGGAGCAGCTCGCGCACCTCGGCCTCGGTGGCGGAGTATCGAACCTCGGAGAGCGGTCGTTCCGGAGAGTCGACGTCATGGAGCAGGCGGATGAATGCCGCGACGCCCCGCGCGAGCGCGCGCTCGGTGTCGCGGCGTGCGGCATCGAGCAGAGTACGCTTGCGGCTCTGGACTGACTCGCGCGCCTCCACCTGGTCCAGCTCGCCGAGAGCCAAGCGTTGAAGGTCCGCCAAGATCTCTGCTTCGACGATGTTGACGCTTCGAATCAACTCGATATGGGCGCGGAGGATCCTGGACTCGAGAGCCACCCTCGCGCACGTCGCGATCGGAGCGCGTCGCATGGTGCTGCTCCGTATCCGCCTCTCTATCCGAATCCACCGCTTCCGCCATCGCTTGCCGACGGTGTCTTCGCGGCGAACGGTGAAGTGACGCTCGAGATAGGGCAGAGCCTTGGTTTCGGGCAGTTGGCGCAAGTCCTGTCGGAGTCTTCGGAACAGCTCTCGCACCAGCTCCGCGCGGTCACTTGCAAGCTCCGACGGCTCCGAGGCGCTCCAATCCGCGATGCGCTGTCGGTAGTCCTCTCGTTTGTCGACAAACACGAGTCCGAACTCGCCCTCGGTGCCGTCGAGCCAAGGCGCGATGTGCTCTTCTACTAGGCTCGTGTTCGTCGCTCGAATGGTTCCCGCGACCTGTCTCGCGAGCGTGCCGACACGGCGGTCTTCGGCCGCCGCAAGCACGGCTTCGAGCTGTTGCTCATGTGGAGCTGGTGCAGCGTCGGATTTTGAGACTTTTGCGTGGGGTAGGAGGGAGTCGCGTTGGATCGGGCTCGGCACTTCGCCACCACGGCGGAGCGCGATGCGGAGCGTCACCGGCCCCACGAGGAGATTGATGGCAACCACGGCCATGCCCAGCGTGAGGATCGTCTCGCGGTACTCCACCAGCTCGGTTGCCGCGATTCCAACCAGTCCAAGAGTGACTCCGGCCTGGGGGAGGTACGCGAGCCAGGCGTCCCGTCGCACGCTCGACGACTCCCTTCCGAGACTCCCGCCCACGCGGCTGGCCGCATAGTAGACGACGGCGCGGCTTGCCGCGACGGCTAGAGCGGCCGGCAACATTTGCCAAGTCAGCAAAAGATCGATGCCCGCCCCGGCGTTGGTGAAGAACACGACGAAGACAGGGAGAGACACCGTCTGGACGGGTCTCATCAGCTCATGCTCGAAGCGTGAGAAGTTCCTGACGACGAAGCCAGCCGTGATGAAGACCAGAAGCAGCTCGAGGTGAAGGGCCTGGGTGACTTCCGCGATGACCAGGATCATTGCTGCTACGAACAGCAGCATTTCGGCATGGATGTAGCGGATGTACACTATCAGGAGGAAACCCAGAGCGGCACCGACACCGATTGATGCGCCGAGCTCCGTGGCAAGCGTCCCAAGGATATCGCTGTGCTGAGTAGCGCTCGTCCCGAGGAGCGCGCGCGCCACGCTCAGGGTTACCGCCAAGGATACGACGACGACCAGGTCTTTGAGTACAGCCGCGCCGAGCACGAGGTCAGTCAGGCGTCCTTTCGAGCGGAGCTCGGTGGTCACGGCCAAGGCGATGGCGGGGGAGGTTCCGAGCGAGAGCGCGCCGAAGACGAGGGCGATCGGCAGCAAGGCGGCGCCGGATGCCAGCCCAAGGGTTCTAGCGAACGTTTCCCAGAGATAGAGCGCTCCGCTCACCAGCACGAATCCGAGGACGAGTTTCGTCAGTATCGTCCCAGCGAGGGTCCGCCACAGTCGCGCAATCTGACGGGCATCGAGCTCGAGTCCGGCCGCCGTGGCGATGAGCCCAAGCGCGAGGGTATTGAACATTCGCATCTCGCTTACGACGCCGCTCGACAGGATGTTGGCGATCGATGGGCCCAGGACCGTGCCTGTGAGGATATAGCCGGTGACGCGAGGCAACCCTAGGGCACTCCCCATTTCGGCCACGGTGAACGCTGCGAGCAGGACGAAACCGATGGCAACTAGCGTCATTGGGTGGTTGACCGAGGTGCCCTGGACGCGCAGGGCACTGACGCCCAGCATGACGGCGAGCAGTACCAGTAGAACACCTATTCGTCTCATTGGGACCGCCCTAGCTCAGACCTGGTCATCGTCGCCAGCACTCCGGAGTGAACACAGCCAGTAGAGCGAATATCTCCAGCCTCCCCGCGATCATGCAGAAGATCAGGATCGCTTTGCCCAGAGCCGGGACGAACTCGTAGTTCTGCGCGGGACCGACCTTCGCGAGTCCAGGTCCGACGCTCGATAGGCACGCGACGACGGAGGATGTCGCGCTCGCGAGATCGAGCCCGAGGGCGACCATGCCGGTGGAGGCAGCCGCGAACAGGAATAGATAGGCGCACACGTAGACCGTGATCTGGTGGAGAACGCTCCCATCCACTGGGGTCCCTCCCAAGCGTACGACGACGACTCGGCTGGGTTGAACCGCTGCGACCAGCTCCTTGAGCCCCAGCTTCAACGCAGCAAATACCCTGGAGGCTTTGATGCCACCCGCCGTCGAACCCGCGCAGGCCCCCATGAACATCGCCAAGAACAGTGCCCAGCGCGCGATGTCGGGATAGGTATCGAAATCCTCGGTCATGAAGCCAGTGGTCGTCGTGACCGCAGCCGTCTGGAATGCGGCAAACCTGAGCGTCGTGAGCGCGTCAGGGTGCCTGCCGAGAGTCGCGAGAAAGACCACCGCGATCACCAGGATATTGACGAACAGGTAGAACCTGACCTCGTAGTTGCGCGCCAATTCCAGGGGCCTTCCTCGAAGTGTGGCGTAATACAGACCGAAATTGAGCCCCCCGAGCAGCATGAACACGAAGATAATCCAGTCAATGGCGGCGTTCTGGTAGTGGCCAATGCTCGAGGTGCGAGTCGAGAACCCGCCGGTTCCCAGCGTCGACATGGCGTGGCAGCAGGCGTCGAACCAGGACATCCCAGCGAACCACAGCAGGAGACCGCAGACAGCCGTCAGCGTCGCGTAGACCCACCACAGTACGAGCGCAGTCTGTCGAATCCTGGGCCGTAGCCCTTCGGTGATGGGGCCGGGAACTTCTGCCTTGAAGAGGTGCCGGGCGCCTACTCCGAAGTGGGGGAAGATAGCCACGAAGAGGACGACGACCCCCATTCCGCCCAGCCAATGCATGAGGCACCGCCAGAAGTTCGTCGCCCGGCTGAGCCCGTCCACGTCTGCGACGACCGTGCCCCCGGTCGTTGTGAAGCCACTGACGGCTTCGAAGAGCGCTGACATCGGGCTTCGGATCGCGCCATCGAGCAGGAGGGGAAGCGCTCCGAAGAAGCCAAGCCCTATCCAGGTGAGGGCGACGACCCCGAGTGCGTCCTTGCGGTGCAGTGTTGGCGGGGCGCTCCGGCCCAGCCAGCGCAGGACGAACGCAGTGAGTCCGGTGAGCAGGGAACTTCCGCCGTAGGCAAAAACGCCCTCACGACTGCCGTCGAGGAACGCAAACCCTGCCGGCAGCATGACGAACAGCGCCAGCAGCGCCAAGAGCGCACCGGTCAGCTTGGATACGACGCGCAGATCCACCCGCTCACCCTCCCAACTTCTGAATCGCTCGCTCGAGTTGTCGAGCGGCGTGTGGCGGTGCCGCCACGACAATGGTGTCGTGCTTGGTCAGGGGGGTATCGGGGCGCCACGGGATGGCCTCTCCTTGGCGCGCCAGAGCGACGAACTCTGACTGCGCGGGTAGCGCAAGATCGGCCACCCTGAGGTTCGAGGGAAGTCGCCCTGGCAGGAGCAGCTCCAGGACGTCATGCCGTGAACCCGTCAAGGTCTCGCGCCCGAGGATGCCGGCTCCAGGCATCCCGCGGCGAATGACCTGCAGGAGTGCGTCATGGGTGCCTGCAGCGCCGCGAAGCCCCAGGTGTGCATAGGCGTCGGCGTACCCAGAGCGATGCACGAGCGCAAAGACGTCCCGCACCCCGAGATCTCGCAGCATCAGAGCGCTCATCAGGTTGACCTCGTCGGCGCGTGCCGTGCTCAGAGCCACGTCGGCCGTCTCGGCGTGTTCGTCCTGGAGAGTGGCGAGTGATGTGCCATCCCCACAGACAATGGTGACCCCGTCGAGGTCTTGGGCCAGTACTTCCGAACGGTGACGGTCACGCTCCACCAGCATCACCCGGTCGCAGAAGAGGGCGAGGCGTCGAGCTACCTGAGAGCCAACGTCTCCCCCGCCCACGACGATGGCGCGCTTGCGGTTCTCGCTGCTACGAAGCGCTGCCAAGGATCTCAGGACGTTTTGGGGAGCACCAGAGAGGACGAGCGAGTCGTCGTCCTCGAGCCGTTCGATCGTCGACGCCCCTCTCAGTGCACCGTCTCGCACGACTGCAGCGATGGCGACGTCCGAGCCAGCGTCGATGTCCCCCGGGGCGCGACCGAGGGCTCGTCGACAACCGGTGACGGAAATGCTGCTCACCTGAACGGCGTTGCTCGCGAAATGGCCGGTATACTCCGTGTCCAAGCGTGCCACGAGACGGACCAACTCGTCGGCGACGAGACGTGACGCGCAGAGGATCTGCTGTACGCCGAGGACTCCTTGCTCTACTCCCGCGGGGTTCTCGAAGAACCCAGGGTCATCCACCCGCGCTGCGGTGCGCTTGGCACCAAGGCTCGATGCGAGGCTGGCCGCGACGATGTTGGTGGCATCAATCCCCGTGACAGCGACCACCAGCGCGGCGCCGCCGATCCCAGCTTGGCGCAGCACGGCGCGGTGGGTCACGTTCCCTCGCAGGGTGAGGACATCGGCTCGCTCTTCGGCTTCCCGGAGTGCGTCGGGGTCACGATCTACCAGAACGACGTCGTGGCCTTCCCGAGATAGCTCGTGCGCAAGGAAGCATCCGATTCCGCCAGCGCCCAGGATCGCGATTTTCATGAGACATCTCCGGTGCGGGGGGGCGCATTCGTGGCGTGCTGGGCTGGAGCTTGGGGCTCTTGCTCGGTCTCTCCAGCATCAGCAAGCAGGCGACCGAGAGTACGATCGCTGAAGAGGTCGCAGGCAAATGCTCCAATCAGAACCGTCGTCAACACGAGCGCCGCGTGGCTTGGACGCCAGAGCGCGTCATTCAGTCCGATCGCAAGGGCGAGCGTCCCCTGGGAGAAGAGCGCCCTCCCGATGCGCAAGCCACGGGGGACCTCTGGTGCGAAGAGCCGAACCATGATGGGAGCGAGCAGAGTCACTCCGCACACGCGCACCAGGACGTACGCCGCCGGAAGTGCCCAGAGCCAGCCTGCGACGGGGGACCAGTGGGCGCCAGCGAAGATGGCGATGAGCACGAACAAGGGGTGCTGGAGGCGGTCCAGGTGCTCCTGGACGCGGTCGGCGTGGTTGGACGTCGCCGACACCGTGATGCCGGCGAGGAGGTTGATGAAGAGAGGGGAGATCTCGAGGGCGACGCCGATCCCCGACGCAAACGTGACCAGGCCGGCAGTCGCGAGGAAAACGCGGTTGGGATCGTCCTCTCGACCGATGAAGAGGGTGAAGAGCAGCCCCGTCACCACTGCGGCGCCCACGGACGCCACCGCCCACTCGACCACCGATAGGTCGAGGCCACCTTTCAGCGATGTCGCACGCATCGATGATAGTGTGAGTCCGAAGATGATGACGCTGACGTTCTGAGCAACCGCGCTGCTGACCGTGGCGAAACGGGTGACTCGGCCACTGGCGTGTGTGTCTCTGCAGACCCGGGAGACGAGGGTGGTCGAGACGGTTCCTGCGACGCAGGCAAGCACCAACGCGGTCCACATCGCGTCACTCGAGAAGTACAGCTCGATCACATACCCATTCAAGCGGAGCAACTCTCGCGAAACACGGAATGCGCCCGCTCGGGGTGCCGTAAGCCACTCCACAATGGGAAGCAGCGCTGCGGCCGAGAACGCGATCATGGTGAGGGCGCTCGCCAAACCTGCAGCCGCGCTGCTGGCATCGCTCAGAGCACGGCGTGTCCGCAGGCCGAGAACGAAACCAGCAAGTCCCAGCAAGAGCGACACGACTGGCTCGAAGCTAGCGAGCGCACTCTTGCTGAGGAGATAAGGAGTAACCTGAGGCCCTATGAGTAGTCCCACCAGGACGTACTCTGTCCCCACCAGGGTCACGAAGCGTGCCGCAGAGCGGGTGAGGAATCTGCCCACGGCAAAGCTGAAGATGACGACGAGCACGAGGAGAAGGCTCAGACTCATGGTGCCCCTCCGGTGGCAACGCTCGGATCTCGCCGGTTGGTGCGGCGCTGTGGACTCTCGGCGGGGGGCACTGGCTCGGCGCTGGGTGCGCCTCCTGATGCAACGGGGATTTTTGCCGTGGCCGAACCGCTCGAGGCAGGACTTGGAACCGCTCCAGGGATCGTGCGCGATTCACCGCTCCTCGAAGGTTCTGGCGCTTGCCCGGGTGGCGGTTTCGAGGGAGGTGCAGGTCGAGCTGTCGTCTCCTGGCCTGCTGCGGGGCTCGGGGGAGCCGATGGTTGCTGTGGACCGGCGAGCGCAGCGACGGCTCCAGGCGGAGCCGAGGCGGCGGACGCCGAGAGGGTCTGAGCGGTCTTCGTGCTTGCTTCCATGGAGTTGGACTCGCCAGCCCCGTCGTTTCTGGCCCATGTGGAGCCCGGGCGGGCGGCGACGGCGCTGCCGTGGCGGGACACGATCGCAACCACCGCGTTGCTTGCGGTCTGCTGCAGGCCCCAGTTCGCCGCGACCTGCGGCAGTTGCACGATACCAAGCCGCCGGTAGACCCGTTCAGCGAGGCGCGCGGTGCGCGGCCCAGGCTCGTCGGCAGCAACCATGACCACCCCGTAGTCGTCGACGAAGAGGCTCGCCCCCGGCTCTATCAGCCGCGTGAGCTGCCCGGGGGGAGCACCCTCGGCACCACAGGCTTCAGCAACGACGAAGAAACGTCCGCCCGCGTCGCGGAGTAGGATTGCCGCAAGCGCAGGGGCTGCGACTACGTCCGAATCAGCGATGTCGCCATGCGTTGCGTGGGCGGGCGGGGGCTCCATCACACCGGAGCCGGCGTCCGGTGCTTGCGGGACGCCCGCGTCGAGCCCAGGACCTTCTCGTCTCGGGAAAGGCCGCGCGAGCGCAATCTCGCCCGTCGCAACGCCCGAATCGGGCGTTTCCGTCGGGTTCACGGTGTCGCTTGCGTCGGGTCCGGCATCGAGTGCATCCTCCAAGGGCTCCGCTGCTGGCTTTTCGCCCGAGTCCCCCATGGGCGTTGCTGAAGCGGTCTTGCGAAAGGGCGGTGATGACCAATCGACCTCGGACATGGCGAGCTCCTTGGCAAGTGCGCCTGTCCCGGCATCCACGACGAAGCCCCAGCCGCGTTGGAGTACCTCGGCGGCCAGCCGAGCGGGGCTCTCGAGGTTCGACACTGCTCCCACGCCTCCCCAATTGCCGGCGTCATCCAGCAGTACCACGTCGCATTCCGGGGGCGCGGAGCCACCCCGTTGTGGCGCGCCCACGGCGACCGGCACGTCGCTGCTGCGCTCCAAGAACTCCATGCCTCGAGCGAGCGCAACTGCCGGCGTTGCTCCCCCGAGGAGATGTCGAGTGACCCCGCGAACGGCGCTCACGGTTGCTTCGACGCCTTCGGACCTTCCGGGCGTTGGTCCCGCCACCGCGAGCACCAGGACTCCTGGGGCCGCAGACACAGGCTCTGCCTCGAGGGTCGGGGGCGTTGCGGGGGGCTTGCGCTTCGCCGCGGCGCTGGCGGGCGGCGCTGCGGATGCCACGGGAGACT
The DNA here is from genome assembly GCA_964424695.1 of uncultured Polyangiaceae bacterium. Taxonomy (GTDB): domain Bacteria; phylum Myxococcota_A; class Polyangia; order Polyangiales; family Polyangiaceae; genus JAEWRL01. The sequence continues at coordinate 15,200 of CAYRKE010000100.1, read as the reverse complement.
GCTTGGCACGTGGTGCTCCGCCATCACCCAAGCCGCGACCACGCGTGTCGGGCTCTCGGCGTATCCGACATCCTGCTGCGCACAGCAAGGCGAGCAGGATCAGCGCGATGGCGCGTGAGCGAGCTACCCCATGGGCCGCGTTCGTCTCGGACCCGGGGACACGCCATTGGGCGGAGTAGGAAAGAGGCAGCATCAGGGTTCGATCGGGGTCGAGTGACGTCGGGGGCAGGCTAGTCGAGATGCTGGCACTCGGCCGAACGCCTGAACGTGCCAAGTTGTTGACCCAGCAAAGCGAGTATAGGCAGAAGGGGCTCGGAGGCCAACCGACACGCGGAGTGTCCAACACACCAGCCTCGTACTGGCACGAGCTTCGTGACGCGCCCTCGACTCACCGGCGTTCCCGCCGTTCTTGGGACGGGACGGCAGACGAGAGCCCCCGAACGCATCGTTGCGACCCCGCAGAGGTTCAATGCTCCTCCCCGCGCGGCCATGACCCGCATCGCAGGGATCCTCGGCCGAGGCCCGTTCTTGGGAGTCAGCGCGTGGATCTCCGCTTCCGAGCGGCAGCCGAACACACATCGCTCGAACCGGGGGGCGCTCGATCGTCAAGCGCGTTCCTCGTAGCGGCGTCCGAGGTTGGTGGCTGCACGACGTCGCGTCCTCCTGTGAGTCGACTGCTGCGTGCCAGCACTGGCTTGCGAGCTCCGCGTCAGCGAACGAGGCAGGAGGTGGGCATGCCGTGGAGGGAGATAGTGTTCGTGTGTGGGTCGTCCGGCAGTCCGACTGGCTGGGGATAGGCTTCCTCACTGTTGGGATTGAGCCTAGGCTCGACCCTGGACATGCACAGGATTGCGCTGCGGCAACTGGTGCGGGTTGGGCTCCTGGCGGTCGGGCTCACCTGGTGCGTCGAGAGCTTGTTGCCCTCGAGAGCTGCCGCTCAACAATGGTCTTCGGCCGGGGCGGGGCCGGCGCACGTCGAGGCCAACGCTACCGGTCGTGACTCCGACGATGCCCGAGCCGCCGATTCCCCGAAGAAGCGATCGAGCGGGGCGACGCAGGGCGCGGCCCCCATTGCTTCCGTGTCAGTGGCGGAGCCGCGCGCGCGCGCGCCGTTGGGTGCGGCACAGGCATTCAAGCGAGCCGTCGCGGAGTTGACGGGCTCCGATGCCGGAGCCCCGACTCCGGCAGAGCCTTCCGATGAGGTGGACGCCGGCACGCCGGTTTCTGCTCCCGAGCCACAGGCGGCGTCTCCCGCGGTCCAGGCACTTGCTCAGCGAGCGGCCGCGATCCGCGCTCTTCTGGAAGGGAGCTTGGCGGTTGGGGTCGAACCGCAGTCTCTGTTTGAGGTCTCATTGCGCGACGAGGGTGCGGTTCGTGTCGAGATCGAGCGGCTCCGCGCCGTGATTGCGCGCGCCGACCTGGGAGCTGCGGGCCGCGCCGTTGGCGAGGGTTGCCCGGATGCTGGGGAGGAGTGCGCGGATGCCAGAAAGACCGTCGCCGGCGGGGCGACTCCACGAGGCGTCTCGGTGCGCAAAACCGGGGCCTTGCCGCCTGGGAGACAACCGACGCGCGCAAGTGAGGCCAAGCCTGCCGCTTCCGCCGAGGTCGAGGCTGCCCCAGTTTCTGACGTCACCGACGCCGACGCCAGCGTTGCCCTGGAGCTGGGGCCACTCGATCCAGAGCTATGGAACGCGCAACTCGAGCTTGACCGCGCGCGCCTGGCGTTCCTGGCAAAGTCGAAGGACGAGCGCCAATCCCTGCTCGACACGCATGCGAAGCGGCAGCGTGAGATTGCGGAGGTGGACAAGAAGCGTGCACTCACTGCTGCTGAACAGGCGGCTCGGGAAGCCGCGCTCGAACGCGACCGAGCGCTCGAGGCTGCGCGCTTGGCAAGGAGCGAAGCGTCACGCTTCGTCGCAGAGGAGCGCGCTCGCCTCCTGGGCACTATCAAGCGGCAGGCCGAGTTCGAAGCGGACCTCGCAAGAAAGGAGCTTGGCTTGCGCGCCGCCAAGGAAGCAACGCTCAAGCTCCTGCGGGAAGTTCGCGAGGTGCGTGAGGCCACGCGGCCGTTGGATGGTGCTAGCGGCGCCGTCGACGGTCTGTACTTGAGGTTACGCGCGCGTCTGCGTGAGGCGCGGCGCGAGCTCGCCGCGGCTACGTCGCGGTTTGCTGGCACTCGGAGCGGGGTGCCGGCTCCTGGGGAGAGCCGTCTCGTCGAACTTCCGGTCGACATCGACACTACGGCGCTGGTCGCGCTGCGCAAGCGAGCCGAACTCGCGACACAACGCCTCACCGACGCGGAGCGCCGATACCTGGCCAGCAGCGCCGCACAACTCTACCACGAAGTCGAAAGCTTGAACGCAGAGAGGCTCTCACTCTTGCCGGAGCTTTCCGAAGCCGAGCGCCAGGCAATTCGGGGGTTTGGGGGTGCCGGTCTGGAGCAGGCGCTGTCAGAGGTACGCCAAGTGGCCGTAGTGCTTCGCTACCACTTGGTCATGACCTTGAACTGGGCAGGAGCCCTGGCCGACACGAAATCTGCTCGAGGGAGGGCGGCACTCGACGCCGCCCTGCTGGCGCTTCGTGCCTTGCCGCCCCTGATGCTCTTCTTGTGGTGGCGGCGCCGCGCTGAGCGAACGCTGCTCGAACTCAGGAAGGCTCTGAGAGCAACTCGAGACGTCGGAATCTCCCCTGTCTCCGACGAGTCGGCATTGATCCAGGTACTTTCGCTGATCGAACGCATTCGCAATCCCGGCGAGTGGCTCCTCCTCGTTCTCGCAGTGACTTGGGTACTCCCTTCGAGCATTGCCGATCTACCCGAATACGCGCTACCCTACACCGTACTCGTGTGGACACTCGGGGGCACTCTAGCGGTACTCGCGATCGACCACTGGGCAAGCGGACGGACGACGACCAAACGACGTGCGGCGCGCATCGCTGCCGCCGGACTCAGGCTACGTTCGCTGAGGCTCGTGGGGCGAGTAGTCGTGGCCGTGGGGTTGCTGCTGGCTCTGACAGCGCAGCTCGTTGGCGAGGGAACCATCTATGGCTGGATGCTGCGGCTATGTTGGTTCGCCGCCGTGCCCGTCGGGCTCCTGCTGGTGCTTTGGTGGCGCCCACTGATCTTCGATCGCGTGGAGGCAAAGCGCAGGCAAACCGGCCTTGAGCGATGGATCATTGCGCACCGGTCAGGCTGGCTGAGCTTCGTCGCGGCGACGCTAGGCGGAGTCGAGCTTGCTGTGGACGGCATGCACCGCCGGCTCCGCGTGTGGGTGGGCTCCTTCACCGTGACGCGGCGCGTGCTTGCTTACCTCTTCAGGCGCGAAATCACCAAAAGGGCCGACTCGGCCGCGCGAGTCGAACTTGCTCCGCTAGGTACCGACGAATACGCGGCTCTGGGGCCAGCCGCCCGCTCGAGGACCCTCGTTCCCAGTGTCGCTGATGCTCAACTGGCTGCGGTTACGGCTCGAGTCAAAGCACCCGGCGGCGGGGTCTTCGCCATCGTCGGAGAGCGGGGGCTCGGCAAGTCGACGGTACTCCACCGTCTCGCCTCTGAGTCTCCCTCTGCTCTGGTGTTGGAGTGTCCATTCGGAGGAATGGCGTCCTTCGCGCCGAAATTTCTGGGGATGCTCGGAGCTGCCCGGGACGCTCGGCTCGAGCAGGTGGTGGAAAGCTTTGCGTCATCAGCACGCCCTGATGCCGCCATCCTCATCGACGACGCTCATCGTTTGGTTCATCCCGTGATGGGGGGCCTTCGGGGGTTTGACCGCGTGCTCGACCTTGCCCGGAAGAGTAGCGGAAACCTTGCCTGGGTCTTCGCGTTCGACGATGTCATTTGGCGTTTTTTCGAGAGGATTCGAGGGGCGCAACCCATCTTCGATGATGTGGTGCGACTTACGCCATGGCCCGAGGAGGCGATCGCGAGGCTGCTCACGGCTCGCTCGGACAGTGCAGGCCTCCTGCCAGCATTTGACCGCACTGTCAGCGGGTTGCCCCCTGACGCTGACGAAGCTGACCTGCAGGAGGCGCACGAACGCGCAGAAGCGAACTACTATCGTCTGATATGGGATCACGCCAGGGGGAATCCCGGTGTTGCTCTACACATTTGGCGGAGCCTGCTTGGACTCGACGAGAGGGGGCGTCACGCCGTGAGGGTGTTTCGGGCAGCCGACAGTCAGTCGCTGGAGCGGCTGCCGGACAGCGCAGTGTTCGTCATGCGTGCGGTGGTCCAGATGGAGCGGGCTGATGCGAGCGCCATCATGAGCGCGACGGGAATCCCCCAGACTGAGGTCGAGGACGCCCTTCGCTTCGGCGTTGCTCGGGGATACTTCTGCGTCGACGAGCACGGCTACGGTCTCGAGTGGGAGTGGTTCCGCGTGATTACGCGGTTTCTGCAACGTCGTCACCTGCTGTTCGCGGAGTGAGCTATGTGCATCTACATGAGGAGTCATCGTCAGGTCATTTTTGCCTCAGTGGGGGTGGGATCATGGCTGTTTCCCGAAATCGCCGCGGCGCAGGATGCGCCTGATATCGGGACGCTGGCGGGGTTCGTTCGCTGGGGCGGGGTTTTCGTGTCGATGTTCGTCCTGGTCGGCGCAGCGATGGTACTGCGCATCGCCAGCAGTATCGCCGCGCGAATCGCGATTCGCTTCACATCGAAGAGAATGCTGGTGCAGAAGGTGGAGTCCTTTCTGCGTTTTGGTGTCTATATTGCTGCGGCCTCGATCTGTGTGGGCTTGAGCCTGCGCCTCGACGCAACTGCTATTGCCCTGATCGGGGGTGCACTCGCGTTCTCCGTTGGTTTTGCGATGCGCGATCTCGTTGCCGCCTTCATTGCGGGACTCACGATCATCTTCGATCGACCATTCCAGGTCGGTGATCGCGTTGCTTACGCTGGTGAGTATGGTGACATCATCAAGATTGGTCTCCGCAGCGTACAGATGAATACCCTCGACCATAACATCGTGACCATCCCGAATAACAAAGTTCTCACCGACGTGACGAGCTGCGGCAACTATGGCGCGTTGGAGATGCAGGTCGCGATGGACTTTTACATCGGCGCCGAGCAAGACGTACGTCTCGCGATGGAGCTCGTGCGTGAAGCATGCTTGACCAGCCCCTATGCGTACTTGGCGCAGCCGGTACCTGTTCTGGCACGGCAGGTCATTCACGAGGATTACGTGGCGTTTCACATCAAGGCGCGACCCTACGTTCTTGACACGAAGTACGAGAAGACCTTCGAGACCGATGTGCATCTGCGGGTGAACGCCGCATTTCGCGAACACGGAATCTGGCCTCCAGCCATCCTTCATCGGCGGCTCGATCCCCAGACGCCGAGCGATTCGCTTGCTGCGTCTTCGCATCGGGCACTGTGAAACCGATGGGCTGTTCGTCCTGCCGGAAGGCGTGCCTGCGAGCGCCGGGACGTGGGCCAGGGCTGGTGACTCTGGGCCGGCGGCTGAATTCGACTTCAACTTGAGGCCAGGAAGTGGAGTTGTCCCGGATGTGGCCCGCTCCAAACCGTTAGGTTCGCGAAAGGCTGGAGATCCGTGTACTCTCATCGCCTGGTGCCCGCCGCGGCGGAAACGCGTGCATCGAACCACCACGTAGGAACAAGGCCCGATGAGGAACTCACTACCCGGATTGCCATTTCCGCTTGGCGCGACGCTGGACGCTGACGGAGCCAATTTCGCCCTCTACTCCGAGCATGCGGAAGCGGTCGAGCTCTGTCTATTCAGTGACGACGGCGAGGAAACGCGCATTCCCGTCCGGGAGCGAACGGCCTTCGTGTGGCACCTCTATGTTCCTGGCGTGACGGCTGGGATGCGTTACGGATACCGGGTTCACGGACCCTACGCCCCGGAGCGAGGGTTGCGTTTCAATCCGAACGTGGTGCTTCTGGACCCGTATGCAAAGGCCGTGGACAGGCTCGAGGACTGGCAGCAGGGCTGCTTCGCCTACCGAGTGGGAGCCAAGGAAGAGGACTTCGCCTTCAATGACGAGCCGCAGCTCGGGGCGCCCCGCGGTGTCGTGCTGGATACATCATTCGATTGGGAGGGGGATGCCCCCCTCAACACTCCGCTGAACCGCTCGGTGATCTACGAGACACACGTGCGCGGCCTCACCATGAAGCACCCGGGCATTCCCGAGGCACTGCGCGGGACCTACTCTGGCCTGGCGCATCCGGTGATGATACGATACCTGCGAGAGCTCGGCATCACGGCCGTCGAGTTGATGCCGGTACACGCGTTTGTCGACGATAAGTACCTCGTCGATCGAGGGCTTCGCAACTACTGGGGATACAGTACCCTCAGCTACTTCGCTCCGGATCTTCGTTATCGCAGCGGCCGTGAGCTTGGATCCGAGGTCCGCGAGTTCAAGGCCATGGTGAAGGCTCTCCATCGTGCCGGTATCGAGGTCATCCTGGACGTCGTCTATAACCACACGGCGGAGGGTAACCATCTGGGGCCGAGCTTGAGCTTCAAGGGGATCGATAACCTGGTCTACTACCGCCTGGTCCCGAATGAGGACCGTTTCTACTTCGACTACACCGGAACCGGTAACACGCTCAACGCGCGACATCCTCAGGTGTTGACGCTGATCATGGACTCGCTACGATACTGGGCATCCGAGATGCACGTGGACGGCTTTCGGTTCGATCTGGCCTCCTCGCTCGCTCGCCAGTTGCACGAAGTCGACAAGCTGTCGAGCTTCTTCGCGCTCATCCATCAGGCACCGAGTCTGCGTCACGCCAAGATCATTGCCGAACCCTGGGACGTGGGGGACGGTGGGTACCAGGTTGGCAACTTCCCCATCCGCTGGGCAGAATGGAACGGGCGATACCGCGACGCTGTGCGCGCGCTCTGGCGAGGTGACGGCGGGCGCGCAGGAGAGATAGGCTACCGTCTCACCGGGAGCAGTGACCTTTATGAGAGTAGTGGGCGCCGTCCCTACGCGAGCGTCAATCTCATCACCGCGCACGACGGTTCGACGCTGCGCGATCTCGTGACCTATCAGTCAAAGCACAACGAGGCCAACGGGGAGAACAATCGCGACGGGAGCGACCATGAGCTCGGCTGGAACTGCGGGGCCGAGGGCGGAACCGAGGACGTGGCCATTCGGACGCTGCGACAGCGTCAGCAACGAAACCTGCTGATGACGTTGCTCGTGTCACAGGGGACGCCGATGCTCCTCGGTGGCGACGAATTCGGTCGCACCCAGGGGGGCAACAACAACGCCTACTGCCAGGACAACGAGGTCTCATGGTATGACTGGAACTGGTCCGACGAGCAGAGAAGGCTGTTCCTGTTCACCAAGCGGCTGCTGCACCTCAGGCGAGCGCATCCAGCCCTGCATCGTGCTACGTTTTTCCAGGGGCGCAGCACCGGCGGCCCGAACTTCCGCGACATTTGTTGGTTTCGCCACGACGGGCATCCAATGTCCGAGCAGGACTGGAACGACCCGGGCACGAGTAGTCTCGCCATGTTCCTTGCAGGACGCGGCATTGACGACTTCGACGAACACGGTCGCCCCGTCGTCGACGACGATCTCCTGATCCTCATCAACGCCAGTGACGTGAACCGGCCGTTCACGATTCCGACGCAGGGGACCACCCGAGAAGCTTGGACGCTTCTGGTCTACACAGCTGACGATAACGCCGAGGAAGAACGCCAGGGGGGAGAGCTAACGGTTCTCGCGGCGCGCTCCATGAAGTTCTTTCGCTCCGCAGCTCGGGTAGTACGAACCGGCGGCGCGAGACACTCGCTTGGCGCGACCTACCGTCTTCAGTTGAATCCGCAGTTCGGCTTCCGGGAAGCCGCTGCCGTCTTGGACTACTTGGCGGAACTGGGCGTCACCGACGTGTACTGCTCGCCAATTCTCAAAGCCGCTGCCGGTAGCACACACGGCTACGACGTCGTCGATCACTCGCAGCTCAGTCCCGCTCTCGGAACCGCCGAGGACTTTGGGGCGTTTTCGAGGGGGCTTCGCGCCCGCAAACTCGGCTTGCTGCTCGACTGGGTTCCGAATCATATGGGCATTGCAAGCGGACAAAACCGTTGGTGGGACGACGTGCTGGAGAACGGCCCGAGTTCGGCCTATGCCGAGCACTTCGACATCGACTGGGACCCGCCCAAGCACGCGCTTGCAGATCGTATTCTACTCCCGCTTCTGGGGAGCCAGTACGGAGAAGCGCTCGAGGCTGGCGAGTTGCGATTGGTCTGGGAGCAGGGATTCTTCCGCACCGCCTACTACGAGCATCGACTCCCGCTCGGCCCGAAGACCCTGGTACCTGTCGTCGAGGCCGTATACGCTGCAGCCAGACTACGTGAGGATTCGATTGAGCAGCAGGAACTCCTCAGTATCCTGTCTGCGATGCGGCATCTACCCGATCGTCACGAGCGCGATCCCGGGCTGAGACGGGAGCGCGCAAGAGAGAAGGAGGTGATCAAGCGCCGGTTCCGCACGCTGGTCGAGTCGACGAAGGAAGTGGCAGATGCCGTTGTCGCGGTGATGCGCATGGCCAACGGGACGGTGGGCGAGCCGAAAAGCTTCGACTTCTTCGACAGACTCATTCGATCTCAGAGCTATCGGTTGGCATCATGGCGGGTGGCGTGCGAAGAGATCAACTATCGGCGCTTCTTCGATATCAATGAGCTTGCGGCCATTCGGATGGAATCGGCGGGTGTCTTCGCTCAAGCTCATGCCTTGCTGTTCGAGCTTCTCGAGCGCGGTGAGATCAATGCTCTCCGACTTGACCACACGGACGGGCTCTATGATCCGTTCGGCTACTTCGAGGCGCTGCAGCGACCATTTCGGCGACTGGGCAGAGACTCCGAAGCGGCGCCTGACGATCTGGCGCGGCCGCTCCCAATCCTCGTGGAGAAGATCCTCGGACAGGGTGAGAGCCTACCGCCAACTTGGCCAGTGGATGGTACCACGGGCTACGAGTTTGGGGCTGCGGCGATGGGACTGTGGGTCGATCCACGCGCCGAGGCTGCACTGACCAGCATCTATCAGGGGTTCACGGGAGACCATCTGTCGCTCGAGGAGCATGTCTATCGGAGCAAGCTGCATATCCTTCAGTATAGTCTGGCCAGCGAGGTCGCCATGCTCGCGCGCTCGCTGGAGCGGATTGCTGGTGCGAACCGCCGCTCACGTGACTATACTCTAATGATACTGACACGCGCTCTGGTCGAAGTACTGGCCGCGTTTCCCGTGTATCGGACCTATCTGCGGGAAAGCTGCGCGCCGAGTCAGGAGGACTCTCGGCACGTTCGCGAGGCGATCCGCCTGGCGAATCGCCGCAACCCCGCCATCAGCGATACGGTCTTCTCCTTCTTGGAGGACGTGCTCTTGCTCCGAACTCAGGAAACCGAGTCGGAGCGTGTCGAGCACGAGCGCTTTGCTCTTCGATTCCAACAGCTCACCGGACCCGTGATGGCGAAATCGGTCGAGGATACGGCTTTCTACCGGTACAACCGTCTGGTGTGTCTGAACGAAGTCGGCGCCCATCCAGGAACCTTTGGGGCAAGCGTCGACAGCTTTCACGAGCAGAACGCTGTGCGGGCGCGTACTTGGCCTCTATCCATGATTGCATCCTCCACGCACGACTCAAAGCGTGGCGAGGATGTCTCCGCGCGCATCGCTGTTCTATCGGAGATGCCCGAGGCATGGCGGCGCGCCCTCAGAACTTGGGATGAAGCAGCGCAGCGAGCGCGCCAGTCGGTCGATGGTGAACCAGCGCCCTCTCGCAACCTGGAGTACTTGTTCTACCAGACGCTGGTCGGGGCATGGCCGCCGGGTTGGGACGGCGGTGCGGGCTTTGACGAGTTTGTGCGGCGGTTGACGGGCTTTCTGGTCAAGGCTAGCAAGGAGGCCAAGCAAAATACCTCTTGGTCCAGTCCCAACCCCGAGTATGACGCTGCGGTCGAGCGATTCGTTCCTGCGATGCTTGGTGATTCGCTTTTCTTGGGCCAGGCGAGGAAGTTCTGTGCCGGAGTGGACCCGTATGGGGCCGCCAACGGGATTGCGTTGGCGTTGCTCAAGCTCTGTTCGCCTGGTGTTCCCGATACCTACCAGGGGTCCGAGCTATGGAATCATAATCTGGTCGACCCCGACAACCGACGCCCGGTCGACTTCGCACTCAGACGTAGCGTGCTTGAGTCGATGCGAGTGGAGCGCAAGCGGGATCCCCGGGCACTGGCGCGGCGTTTGCTCCGGCGGTACTGCGATGGGCACATCAAGCTGTATGTGACCCAAGCGGTGTTGGCGCTCCGCCGGACCAAGCCGGACCTGTTCCTGCGGGGAGACTATGAGCCCCTGGAAGGAGGAACCCACGTGGTCGCCTTTACGAGAGCAACGGGAGCGGCGCGCATGGTGTGCTGCACGGCGCGGTTCTCGTTCCTGAAGACTCAAGGAAATGAACCGTTCGCCACTGGGACCACGTGGGCGGATGAAACGTTGCGGATTCCGTATGCCGGTCGCTACAGGAACGTGCTGACAGGGCAGAATCTGTCGATGGACGCCGAGACTCGGCTGGCGGACGTGTTCGCGGACTTGCCCGTCGCCCTCTTGGTCTTGGAGGAGAAACGGAGGCGAGGATGAGCGAAAGAGGGGCAGCGTCGCCGGTTCTGGGGGCGGAGGTCCGCTCGGACGGAGTCGTCTTTGGCGTTTTCGCCAAGCCCGCAGTTCGATGCCAGGTGCGGCTCTACGATGCTGGTGGAGACGGGAGGGCATTGCACGAGCTCGAGGCCCGCGGCGACGGATACTTCTCTGCGCTGGTTCCTGGCGCAGGAGAGGGAGCTCGATATCGATTCGTCGTTGACGGGCGAGAGCTCCCCGACCCATACGCCCGACGCGCCCCCGATGGCGTGCACGCACCGGCTCAAGTCACTGGCTCACGTTACACTTGGCGCCACGCGCGTGTGTCGCGGCGCAACGCCGCGACGCAGATCATCTACGAGCTCCATGTCGGGACTTTCACGGCGGAAGGAACCTACGACTCTGCTCGGGAGAGGCTCGGATATCTAGCCGAGCTTGGGGTGACGACGCTCGAACTCATGCCACTGTCGTCGAGCGCGGGTCGGCGCGGTTGGGGGTACGACGGTGTGATGCATTTCGCGCCGTATGCGCCCTACGGTACTCCCGACGAGCTACGTCGCTTCGTGGACGCCGCCCATGGTCACGGGCTCGCCGTGATTCTCGATGTCGTTTATAACCACTTCGGACCCTCGGGAAACTACCTCGGCGCCTACTGTCCGGACTACTTCACGAGCGAGTTCCAGACCGCTTGGGGACAGGCTCCCAACTTCCGGCATCCCGTGATGAGGCGGCTGGTTCTCGACAACGCCCTCTATTGGCTCGAGGAGTTCCGCTTTGACGGGCTGAGGCTCGACGCGATTTACGCCATCCACGATCCTTCGCCGGTGCACGTTCTTCGGGAGCTCATTGATACTGCACGGGAGCGGGTTCCCGGTGTGCTCCTGTATGCCGAAGACGAGCGAAATGACCCGCGCCGCATCACCGAAATGGGGTTCGATGCAGTCTGGGCCGATGACTTCCATCATCACGTTCACGTCACGCTGACCGGTGAGCAGGATGGGTACTATCGTGCCTATTCTCCGGGGGTAAAGGGGATTGCCCGCGCCATTGCCAAGGGGTGGTCCTACGAAGGGCAGGTCTATCCGCCTAGCGGCAGGCCCAGGGGGGGGCCAGCAGACCAACTGGAGTCGTCTCACTTCATCTACTGCATTCAGAATCATGACCAGGTTGGCAATCGAGCGCTCGGTACGCGCCTGTGCCATGACGTGGACCTCGACTCCTATTGTCTTGCCTCGGTGCTTCTCCTCTTCCTGCCAATGACCCCACTCCTCTTCATGGGCCAGGAGTGGGCGGCGTCCTCGCCTTTTCAGTATTTCACCGATCACGACGAGGAGCTCGGGGCACTGGTGACAGCGGGACGTCGTCGGGAGTTCGCCTCTTTTGCCGCCTTCGCGGATCCGGAGTTGCAGAAGAGGATCCCAGATCCGCAGGACCAGGCGACCTTCGAGCGGTCGAAGCTCGACTGGTCGGAGCGGGCGTGCCCCCCGCACGATAGGGTGGAGAACCTGTATCGGCAAATGATTGCGCTGCGTCGAAACGATCCGGAATTCGGCGAAGCCTCAGCGCGCGGGCAGCTCTCGGTGGAAGCCATCGGCGATGTGCTCGTGATTCGTCGCAGCAGCAAGGCCCAGTCGGGCGACTATGTCTTGGTTGCCAATTTTGCCCGAAGGCCAGCAAGCATGGCGCGATTGCCCTGGCTTGGCACGAAGCGCCGGCTAGTGCTCTCTACGCATCCAATGGCCGACGAGTCCGCGCTGGGTGAAGGGACGTCAGGAGCGGGGGACATGCCGGCGAGGAGCGCGGCGATATTCTTGGCTGGGTAGGGTGTGGGAGCCCATCTGTCCAGCGAGGTCAGGTGTCGGCAATTGGGGTACGCGCGCCGAGCCCGAGTGAGTGAGCTTCAGCGCTCTCGGATGTAGCGAGACCAAGCTGTCGCGTCAGTGGTTTTCAGTGCCCTGCAACGATGCCGGCGCGGTCTCGTCTACATCGCCGGATCCACTGGGCGAGTCCGATCGGGAAGTCTGATCGCTGGGAGGCAAGCGAGGCGATTGAACCTGTTCAGAGGCGACCCACTCCTCGATCATTCGTTGCAGCGACGGCATGACGATTCCGTTGTGCGGATCTCGGGGGTTCGTTTCCAAGATTTCCATCCGAAACCAGGCGTCGGCTGGTTGTTCTCGTTCGACGGCGTCTCGGAACTCGTCCGGAGAGCGCTTCCAGCTGATGTCTTGCCAAGTGACCCACAAGCGTGTTTCCGGCGACCGACGCGCGAACCGTGAGCCCACTTCTTGGTCAAGGCATGTATCGATGGCGAGGATACCCCGCGGCACAACCGAGCCATGCGGTGCCACTGCGCTGAGCAGTCCTCCGTCGAGGTTGCATCCGGCGCCGCTATGACCTACTACGTACACTCGAGTCGAGTCGATGCTGGCCTCGCTCGCCAGCGCGAGCGAAGTCGAGCTGATTAGCCCCTCCAAGTCGAAGCCCTGCCACAGGCTGCTGCAGGCGGTGGCTTGGCGAGTTTGGCTGGGCGCGGTGACCACGAATCTGGCTTTGGTTCGAACCGCGAGCTGTTCAAGCTGGTCTCGCAGATCCCACTGGCCTCCTCCGAGCCAGCTGTGGAGCACGCCGGTGGGGTTCACGCCGTGCAGAAACACGAGCAGGGGCACTGGCTCCGTTGGTTCAACCGTGCTCGGCACGAACGCCATGCCACCGCGGCGTTGGCCTGGCCACAGACTCCGTGCGTCGTTGTAGTCGAAGTAGACGGTTCTGGCGTGGTCTTCCTCAGCGAACGCCGGATCGGAAAATGCCGCAATGGCGGAAGAAACCAGTGTCGCGATAATCGTCTTCGCCGCACTACGTTCCCAATACCGCACGTTAGCCAGGGCTCCTTTTCGCTGAGTTCTAGGGAATTCTTCCAGTGTGGTCCGAGTGGCTCCTCGATGCACGCGCCGAATCGCCGGGAGCAGGACGATTTCAGTCGATTGCTGCATGCCCAGCGGGAAGTGCGCGGATGTCAATCGACCGTAGGGCGAGGGAGTTTGCCCAAGATACCCGAAGTGCCGCCAGTGTCTTCGTGGGACGCCGCCACAGATTTTAGGCTCTCGCAGGGACATTGGGAGTACTTCCTGCAGGGGCCTGTGGTGTGCAGTGCGCGAGAGACAAGCCGGATGATGAAGGCAGCCTGGATAGACTACTTCTTCTCGTCCGCCATTTGCGGCCCAGCGCCGATCTTGAACTTGCCTCGGAAGTACTGCCTGCGGATGGTCCCGACCTCAGCGGCCCAGGCTTCGATGCCGCGGTTCTGAATGGCGGTCAGGTTATAGACTTTGAGGTTGTGCGGGAAGCGTTCGGCTCCCTCGGCGAGCGGTTGCAGCCGGCGGCAGGGGAAGTCCTGGCATTCGAAGCAGAAGTCCACCTTGTGCTCTCTTGCACACTCAAGCGTCTCACACTTGCCGTCGATGGTAGTGCAGCCGCTCACCCGGCAGCCCTGGCAGCGCAACTTGTCGATCGTCATACCCCGAGCGTCGAAGGCGGCTTTCCGCTCGGGCGATAGGTGGGCGAAGAACCCGTCGATGTTGCTGTGGAAGAACTCGCAGTTGAAGCAATCGATACCGCAGATGGCGGTCAGCGCTTTCAGTTCTTGGGCGTCCATGGCTCTCTCCGCCGGGGGGCCGGCAATGTTTGTCGCACCGTATCCGTTCACGCCTTGCATGGAGGGCCGGCCGCGATCCGCCTCGTGCGAAGGGGCCACGGCGCGGGGTCCCGCTCGGGCACTGCCCGAGTGGGGGGCGCCCGGGGAGTTGCGGTTGTGCTCCGGTGCTCACGTACTCATGTACGCTTCGCTTCGGTGCTCGCTGCGCCTGCCGCACGAGGCGGCTTGCGGCCGAGGCTTTCTGGGACCGTGAACGCATACGTCACACCTTACCAGAATCGCGAGGACCGTGAGCCGCAATGGGGGGGGGGTGAGGAGCACGCCGAGTGCGCGGTAGTGTCCGCCAGCGCCAAAGGGTCTCGTGATCCAGTCACTTCGTTTCGGGTTCGCATTACCGGTTCTCCGATTCTGACTGGCTCATGGCGGACCGCAGAATGGTCGAGCGTCGAGCGGCCAACGCTATCGCGGCTTCGCCGGTTCTGCGCACCAGCGCTCGCCGGTCTATCTCATTCCATGCTCTCGTTGTGGAATATTGCGAGGCCACGCGGGCGCGGGTTCCGAGGGGGCACGCTGCGCGCGACTGGATCAGGTCGTGACTTGGCCGTAGCCTTGTTACCGGTTCTCTGCAAAACCGGACTTCGCTCGGCTCTCGAGCGTTCCGAGCAGACGCACCCAACAGCTGGGCCAAGCGGTCGCCGTCGGGCGCGCCAGGGTCTCGTCGATCGGAGTTCTGAAAGATGAAACACATGATGACTCGACGGTTCTTGGGTGTGGGGGCCGTTGCGGCGGTTCTTTCGGCGCAGTCACTCGCGCGGGCGGCGGATGTCTACTTCGATACGGTGGCGGGTGATGACGCGAACGACGGCACGACCGAAGCTACCGCCAAGAAGACCATTAGGGTCCCCACCGGGGATGGGCGAACCCCCTCGCCTTGAGGCGACGCCTT
>CAYRKE010000099.1:25686-28269 GCA_964424695.1 uncultured Polyangiaceae bacterium | reverse complement strand
CCTAATCAACGACTGTGACGAACCCATCACGCCTACGGACTTCGTTCTACGAGGCTGCTATGCAGGGAAGATGAGCTACACGAGCCCATGCCCCATCGTGGAGCCTGGTCATCGAGGCACCATCTTCTGGGGAATCGACACCCTCGGGGAGACCCGCAAGGTCGTCACCATTCAGGCCGCTGACGGCGAGCATCGCATCGAGCTCGTAGCCAACGTCGCGTCCTTCGACGATGGTTGCGCTTGCTCGCTGCCAGGACAGCCCTCGAGCTCGGGGTTCGCTGGGATTGGAGCCTTGATTCTTGCGGTGTCGATAGGCGCGTCGCGGAAAGAGCGAAGAGCGGCGCAACGACGGGCGAGCAGGCGATGAGCTCGTAAGCCTAGGTCGATGGCGTCAGCTGGATAAAGAGCACTCCGGGGGACGAGAGTCCGATGGTGTGCGTGAACGTGCCGCCACAGAGCGCCTCACCCAGGGGTTCGGCGGGTGAATCCATCGCGCCGCGCAGGGACGCCCAATCCGCCTCGGACATGGCGTCCATCTTGGGGCGCCCCATCTGCTCCCAGGTTGCGTAGGCGTTGCCTCGCGTCTCGTCGACTCGGTAAGCCGTGACGTCGTACGGCTTCTCGGGGTCGAGGCCCGATACCGTGACCGCGATCGATTGTTCCCCAGCGACTTGATAGTACGACCCGTCGAAGGGGCCGGCTCCGGGGCTCTGAGCGTTGTAGACGAGGATCTGCACGCCACCGTTCGGATCACGTGCGGCCATCCCCCCGACGCCCGACGCCCCCGAGACAGACAACGGAAGCTGCTCGTCCCCCATTTGGGCGAGGAACTTGTAGACGTTGTAGGCGGGCTTTCTGATGTTCTCGCGGCTGATGAGCCCCATACAGCCAATGAACGGCTCGTCCTCGCGGAATGTTTCCTCCTGGAAGATGTCCGAGAGCACCCACCACGAGTAGGCGATGGGGAATCGCCGCCCCTCCTGTGCGCAGCGCCGCGAGATGTCGGCGTAGGTCTGAGCGACGAAGGCCGCCCCCTGCACCGTTTCTTGGGGCTCGTCGTAGAGATTGAACTCGTAGGTTGGGCCGAACTCGGTGATCGCGACCGGCACATTGGACAGACCGTAGCTGTCGAGAAGGTCGATGCCCTGGAAGTAGCCGTTCACCGCTCCGTCGATGAAGCTCCAGCTGTGATAGGCGAAGAAGTCGAGCACGCCCGGACTTCCAGGATTGAGGTAGTTGTCCGTGGTGACGTGGTCGAGGAAGTGCACGCCGAGTTGGCTGTTCCCGGTGAGCTCGCCGGGCTGGCTCGCGACGGGACCTCCAACTCGACCGCTCGGGAGCACCGAACGTACCGCTTTCGCAGTATGGTCGTAGAGCTCGAAGTACTCGTCCAAGGTACCCGTCCAGAACTTGCCGCGGCAGCACTCGGGTTCGTTCCAGACCTCGAAGTACCATCGGTTCACGACCTCGGCGCTGTAGCGCTCCACGCTGTGCTCGACCAATCGACGCACGAGCTCCTGCCACAGAGCAAAGTCCTTGGGCGGAGAAGTCCCGCTCTCGTACATGAACACCGTGGCACTCGGATCCCGCGCCAAGTCGCGCGGCATGTTCCCCAGCTCGACGATGGGCTCGAGCCCTTGTTCGACGAAGAAGTCGAAGACCTGGTCGAACCGCGAGAAGTCGTAGACCGGGGTACCATCTTCCTCTCGATAGATCCCGATGTCGTCGTGCAAAATTCCGTGTTGGCGCAAGCTGGTGAGGCCCAGATTCTGAACCCCATCGACCACGTGAGCCTTGAGCGTCTCGCCCCACCCGCGGTCTTCACGCAGGAACAGCCCGAGATGGCCAGTGCCGTAGGTGCTCCAGAAGTGTGGAAGATCCCCCCAGGAGTTACCGTTCTCGACGCCGATGGAGTAGGCCGCACCCTCGGAGCTCACAGCAGGGAAACTGCCCTGGCACTCCACGGGCTCCGGCACAATGCCTTCACCGGCTTGCCCTCCCGTGGTTGGCCCCGCGCCCCCCGTCGAGGGCGGCGCTCCGCCGGTGCCCGCGGTGGAACCCCCCGTAGCCTGCTCTGAGCCGCCCGCTACTTCAGCGATGCCGCCCGTCGCCGGAGGGGTGCCTCCGCTGGATTGCTCGACGCCGCCGGTGATGGGAGCTACTCCCCCGGTGGCGCCCCCGACACCACCCGTGGTGGGAGCGGCGCCGCCAGTGGCCGGCAGCGTGCCATCGTCGCTCGTGGACATGCCCCCCATGGCTTCGACGGTGCCGCCCGTAGGAGCTTGACTCGCTCCACCGCTACCCGCACCACCCGCCCCGCCGCTACCCGGAACAGCACCACCAGTGTCCTGGGAGTCCACACCCGTGCTGCCCGCACCGGCCCCGTACCATGGGCTTCCGACGCTCGAAACGTCCTCCGTGCACGCGGAGCCTGATAACGCCACCGTGACGAGCAGCGAGGAAAACCGTGGGGCGAGCTTGACAGTGAAGGAAGCGGAACGTGAAGAAACGAGCATTACGAGCAATTTCCGTTGGGATGAGTGTGCGTAAGTTAGGCCGGAACGAGGTCACGATGACACAGCA
>CAYRKE010000099.1:0-25586 GCA_964424695.1 uncultured Polyangiaceae bacterium | reverse complement strand
CCGTTGGGATGAGTGTGCGTAAGTTAGGCCGGAACGAGGTCACGATGACACAGCAAGCGCCGTGAGACCAGGGCAGCTCGACTCTGCGCCTCGACCACTTCAAGAGGCGTCCATTCCACGGGTGACACCGTCACGTCTCGCTCGCCATCGACTGCTACCGATTGATCGTCGCGCAGAGATCCCACGCTTTCCCCCTCCTCGACCAGGAGCCAAGCCGGGAAGGAGCCGCAACTTTGCAGCCTGAACGCCACTTCACTGACTCGTTCGTCAGATCTTTCCCATTTTCCCGGCCAGACAGTATGGGTTCGAGTCCGTATGAAAGACCCCGTTGTCACTTTCCCCAACCGAGTCGCGCTCAGGAAATGGTTCTTGAAGAACCACGAGACTGCGAAGGGGGTATGGATTTCGTTCGTCAAGAACGCGCCCCAGGACGTCTTGAAGGCGGCGGAAGCCCTGGAAGAGGCCTTGTGTTTCGGATGGATCGACGGGCAGATGAAGAGGGTAGACGATGCGGTCTATGTGAAATACTTCGCACCCAGAACCAAGAACAGCGCGTGGTCAGCCAAGAACGTCGCCATCATGAAGAAGTTGATTGAGGCGGGCCTGGCGCGCAACCATGGGAAAGCCGTCTTCCTCAACAGAAATCGGAAAAGGGAAGCCGAAGGTGAGAGACCCGGAAACGATTGCGTCGCGTCCTTCATCGCTCTGATCGGAAGCAACCGGGCTCTGCTGGAAGGGTATCGCGCCTTGTCGCCATCCAATCAGAGACGGATGGCTGGTTTCTATTTCGACGCGAAGCAGGAGGAAACCCGAAAGAGGCGGATGAAGAGAATCGAACAGGCGATCAAGGAGGGATACAAGGGGATGCTGTACTGAAGCTTCGACCAGTTTCGGTTTGCCTGAGCTGAAGGCTAGACGAGGCGCGCGGCGACAGGCGTCTCCCAAGCCGGCCCCGGGGGCGGACTGTGCCGCACTGTGCCAAACGCCCCCCTCTTCGGCCAACCCCGCTCTCGCTAACACGCCGTTATTCCACGGGTCACACTCGGCACGGGAATCGCTAGTCTACTGTCTGCCGTGCTCTCATTATCGAGGTGAGGTTCCCCATGGTCACTCGTGCCCTGTCGTCGCTGCTCCGTCCCCGTCCGCGTTTCGGCCTGCTCGCTCTTGGCGTCGTCTGGTTGCTGATGGCGCCAGCCTGCGGTGACAACGACAAACAGTCCGGACCGAGTGGAAGTAGCGGGGGCGGTGGAACCGTCTACGAAGGGGAGCCCGATCGCCCGCGCGCCGGCTCGGTAACGGTCTCGGAGCAGTCCCTGGTCGGCGCTGTGGAAGGCAATCGCCTCAAGCTCGAGTTCCTGCTCGAGTGTGGCGATCAGGGGAGCGCGCGCGGCACGCTCAACGTCACCCTCCAAAGCGTCGATGAGAGCGAGCGGGTCGCGACAGCCACCGTCGACTACGACCTCGACGCCAACAAGCAGACCGTCCTTCCCGTCGAGCTCGACCTACCTGCGGGCGTCGCAGCTCAGGCAGATCTCGCCCCGTGGAGCGTGCGCATCGATGACGGTACCCCGAATGGATTGCGCATCACCAGGAGCCTGCTCCATGTCATCCCCCCCTACGAGGTCCGCCTGGACGGTCCCCGCAGCATCCAACAAGGCAAGACGGCTAGCTATCGAGTCCAGACCCGTGATGCGATCTCGCTCGCGCCACTCGCCGACTACCCGGTTGCCATCGAGGTCCAGCAAGAGGACGAGGTTATCACGAACCTGAGTGACACGAGCGACGACACCGGCGTCGCCACCTTCGACGTACAGCTCGACGAGGCGGGCAGCTACACCCTCGTGGCCAAGACCCAAGCACAGTCGATGACGGCAGAAGCCTCGGACCAAGTCGAGGTCGCCGAGACGGCCAGCAAGGTGCTGCTCACCACCGATAAGCCCATCTACCAGCCTGGCCAGACGATCCATCTACGCACCCTTGCCCTGACACCGCCGAGCAACGTCCCCCTGGCAAACGTTCCCGTGCTGCTCGAAGTCGAGGACGGCAAGGGGAACAAGATCATGAAGCGCGCGCTGACGAGCGACGACTACGGCATCGCTTCGACGAGCCTCGAGCTCGGTCAAGTCCTCAACACGGGCACCTTCGCCGTGCGGGCCACCGTCAGCGGCAAGGCCACGGAGAAGAGCGTCGAGGTCTATCGCTACTCCCTCCCCAAGTTCAAGAGCGACGTCAGCACTGACCGGGCTTGGTACTCCCCAGGTGATTCCCTCCAAGGCAGCCTCGACGCGGGCTACTTCTTCGGCAAGCCCGTCTCGGACGCCGAGGTCGTCATCGAAGCGCTCACGCTGGACATTGGGGAGACACTCTTCGCCCGCACCCAGGGGCGCACGGACGCCGATGGGCATTTCTCCTTCTCGGTCACGCTGCCGAGCTCGCTTGCGGGCCTCCCGCTGGACCAGGGCAAGGCGCTCGTCACCCTCCGCGCCACGGTGACCGATAGCGCGGGACAGGTCGTCACCCAAGACGAACTCGTGTCGATAGCCGCCGCCCCTGTGGCGGTGAGCCTCGTCCCCGAAGGGGGGCAGCTCATCCCCGGTGTCGAAAACACCCTCCTACTGTTCGCAAGCGATCCTCTGGGGAACCCAATCACCGGTGCCGCCGTCGAATGGACGATCCAGGGAGAGAAGCAGTCACTTTCCACCGATGCCTTCGGTCAAGCGAGGCTCGAGTGGACCCCGCCCTCTGATGCCGCGACGGTCGCCATGACGGTCGCAGTCACGCCGGACGGCGGAAACCAAGTCACGCAGAGCTTCAATTTCAACGCGCAATCCGGTGGGGAGCACGTGCTCGTGCGCACGGACCGCGCCGTCTACCAAGTCGGGGACGCGGTTGAGGTCGAGGTCACCTCCTCCGCCGACTCGGCGTTCGCCTACGTCGACTGGCTCAGCGAGGGCCAGGTCGTGGCCATGCGCACCCTCGAAATCTTGGATGGCGAGGCTCGCTTCGAGACCCCGCTCGACGCGACCCTGCTTGGCACCAATCGCGTCGAGGCCTACATCGTCGACGATCAGGGCAACGTCGTTCGGAGTGGTCGCACCTTCTTCGTCAAGGGAGCCGCCTCTCTCGATATCCAAATGAGCCTGGACAAAGACCTGTACGCCCCGGGTGACGCCGCGCAGCTCACCTTCGACGTGACAGACTCGGAAGGCAAGCCCGCCGTCGCTGCCCTTGGCCTCCAGATCGTGGACGAGGCCATCTACTCACTCATCGAAGCACGCCCGGGTCTCCTGGAGACTCACTTCCAGCTCGAGGAAGCGTATTCCGAGCCAAGCTACGAGATTCACCCGCCCACGACCGACGTAGGGGGCGTCCTCCTCACTCCCCTCAGCGACGATGAAGAACAGGCCTCAGCCCAACAAACTCGGGCCGCTGCCGTCCTCGCCGCACTGGGTAGCACGAGCGCGGCAGGGGTTTCCACCAACAGTTGGCCCGCCGTCATCACAGAAGCCACGAGCCTCCTGCAACCCTTCATGCAACGCGCCAAGGAACAGATGACCCCGACCTTGGCGGGTGCCGCCGCGGACGAAGTGGCAAAACTGCAAGCCCAGGGTTGCACTCCGAGTCAGTACTATTGCGACGACGCTGAATACTCCACGCTCCTCTACGACCGCGTCAGTGTGCGCCTCAGCGCCAGCGACTTCTGGGGCAATGAGTACACTGTCGCGCCAGGCTCCGGATCCACGTTCTTGACGCTGACGAGCCCGGGACCAGACGAGCTCACCGGCTCATCCGACGACCTCCCCATCTCGTTCAGCTACGAAGAGCTGGAGCTCGAGAGCCCGTTCGGGGGCGTGGAAGGTGACAACGCCGGGGGCAACTTCGCCTTGGACGGTGACTTCGACGAAGCGGTACCGGCGGCGGCAGACCCGGGCGCGGAAGCCCCACACGGCGAAGAAGCAGGCAGCAGCGAGCCGCGGGTTCGCAAGGACTTCCCCGAAACCCTGTACGTGAACCCTGCCGTCATTACCGACTCGACTGGCACCGCAACGATCGAGGTGCCCCTCGCGGACAGCATCACCGAGTGGCGTGTCACGGCCTTGGCCAACTCCCGCGAAGGTCAGCTCGGCAGTATGGCGGGTGGCGTCACTGTCTTCCAAGACTTCTTCGTCGACATCGACTTCCCAGCAACGCTCACCCGGGGTGACGAGGTCTTCTTCCCCATCGCCGTCTACAACTACCTCGACACCGAGCAAACGGTGGAGCTCGAGCTCGAGCCTGCCAGTTGGTACTCGGCCCTTGGAGAGACCACCGCTACCCTGACGCTGGCCCCCTCACAGGTCACCGGGATCCGCTTCCCGGTACGCGTCGACGCCGTGGGAACCGGAACCCTCACGGTCCGCGCGACTGGTTCGAGTCGCAGCGACGCCGTGGCGCGAACGGTTCGCGTCGTCCCAGATGGAACGGCCGTGCCCACGGCTCGCTCGGGCAGCCTCGCGGCTGGTAGCCTCTCGCTCCCGGTGAGCTTCCCGGAATCGGCTGTTCCCGGCTCAGAGCAGTTGGTGCTGAGCGTGTATCCTGCGTATCTGTCGCAGGTCGTCGAGGGCATGGACAGCATGTTGGCCGAACCCTACGGATGCTTCGAGCAGACCACGTCGTCGACTTGGCCGAACGTGCTCGTTCTCGACTATATGCGTGCCACGAGCCAGCTGACACCGGAAATCCAGATGCGCGCCGAATCGCTGATCTCGACCGGCTAC
This sequence comes from uncultured Polyangiaceae bacterium, assembly GCA_964424695.1. Lineage (GTDB taxonomy): Bacteria > Myxococcota_A > Polyangia > Polyangiales > Polyangiaceae > JAEWRL01. The sequence continues at coordinate 20,829 of CAYRKE010000099.1, read as the reverse complement.
CAGAGGCTCCTCACCTTCGAGCACCCCGGCGGCGGCTTCTCCTGGTTCGGCACCTCGGACCCCGCTCCATACCTCTCCGTGACGGCATTCGGACTCATGGAGTTCGTCGACATGGCACGGGTTTCGAACGTCGATGAGGCGATGATCGCGCGTACCCTCGAGTGGCTGGTTTCCCAGCAAGCATCGGATGGGTCTTGGGAGGGAGATCAAACGGAGTTCTTCTCCTTCCACACCAGCAAGGTCCGCAATACTGCCTTCGTCCTCTGGTCACTGGCCACCGCCGAGGCGCCGAGCAGCGTGCTTTCATCTGCCATTTCGTACGTCACGCAGAACCTGGACCTCGACGCCGAGGACACCTACACGCTGGCCCTGGTAGCCAACGCCCTGGCGGTCGCAGCGCCGAACAACGCCCTCGTGACGCAGATCCTCGCGCGTCTCGAAGCCGCCAAACAAGTCGACGGGAACAAGGTCTTCTGGGACTCCTCGGACACCCAGACGACCTTCTATTCCTACGGCGACGACGCAACCGTCACCGCGACCGCGCTCGTGGCCCACGCCATGCTGCTCACGGGTAGCTATCCCTCAAGCTCGGCGGGAGCCCTCGAGTATCTGGCCACCAGCAAGAACGTCTCCGGTAATTTCGGCTCCACCCAGGCCACCATCTGGAGTCTTCGGGCGCTTCTGCTCGCCAGCCAGCGCGGCACGGAGGGCGCAGTAGGGACCTTGGAGGTGAGTGTCGATGGAGAGCGGTTCACGTCCCTCGAGCTCACTGAAGATCAGGGTGACGTCATGACCACGGTAGAGCTCGGGGGCCACGCGACGACGGGCGAGCATCAGGTTGACCTCGCCTTCGTCGGCACGGGCAAGATCAGCTACAATCTCGTGGCGTCCCACCACGAGCCTTGGGCTGCCGCGCCAGAGCCGACGGGTCCCCTCGCCGTCGAGATTTCGTACGACAAGACCCAACTCTACATCAACGAGACCGCTTCCGCGACCGTCACGCTCTCCAACCTGACGGAGTCGACGACCAACATGGTGCTGGTGACCCTTGGGATCCCCCCAGGCTTCTCGGTCGTGACCGAGGATCTCCAGGCCTACGTCGATGCGGGGGTCATCTCTCGGTTCGAGACCACCGGGAAGCAGCTCAACCTCTACCTCATCGCCCTCGCCCCGTCCGCGGTCCAGAGCCTGTCCTACCGCGTCCAGGCGACCATGCCGGTGAAAGCTGCCGACGGTGGGGCGGCGATCTACCCCTACTACGAGCCAGACCAGCGGAGCACAGCCCCCTCCACGACACTGGAGGTCATCGAGGAGTAAGCGGCAAAAAAGCGTCCACCACGTAGCCACGCTCCCCTCCCCACGCGAGCCAACTGCATGCTCAATTCCGCGAGCCGGACGGTCCTCGGGGAATTGCGCTTGCACTGCTTCACCGAGTTCGTGTAGCCCTGGCCCGCGCTATGCGTCACCTCCGCAGGCCGCCCACGTTCTTCCTCTCGGCAGTGGTGTTCACACTCCTGACCGCAGGCTACCACGCTGTAGCCATCTGCCGGGGAAGCTCGCCCCCCGGGGAATCCTCACCCGGGCGTCACGGGGTGTTCGTCGGCATCAACCTCGCGCTGGCGTTGGGCTTCTGGTGCCGCCCCCCGTGGTTCGTTTGGGTGTTTGGGCTCCTGGCGCTGCAGCAGGTCTACAGTCACGGCGGTCGCGCCATCACCTGGGCGGCCTCCGGGAGGGTAGACTGGGTCTCACTGCTCGTCTTGGTAGTCCTGCCCGTCGCCTTCGCAGAGCTAGTCCGAGATACTCGGCAGCGGAGGCAACGGGCGAGGTAAAGGCCTGGCCCCCATGGCGCTTGGAGTTGAACCCGGATGCTGCGTGACCCGGTCTTCGGCCTGCGTCGGCACGCCGCTCGCCCCGGTCGCCTAGTATGGTCATGGATTCACCACTTGGGCCTGCGGCATCGTCCTTGCTACGAGCGCAGCGGCGAGCCGTGCCGCAAGTGCGTCAAGCTCCACCGCGTGCACCAACGCCCTCTCACTCGGGAATCGGCGGGTCGCAAGCAAGAGTCTTGCGCTCGCGATGAGGGGTCGTACCCTGAACGTATGGGCAAGAGCTTGACGGTTCCGCAGCCGCGGAGTTGGCGCTCGGCGAGCGTCAATGAGTCGCTGGATGTGCTGTACTCGGCGGCAGAAGACCGAGCCAATTCGGCCATCAACTGGTACATGGAGCAGCGGCGCGGTCGCGCCTGGCTCTCAAAAGCGCTACGCGGGGCTACTCTCGGGTGCGTCGGGCTTGGCACGCTGATGCCGCTACTGGCGGCTGCCCAGGGCGCCTCACCCTGGCTTGAGTTCGCGGTCGCTGGGTCTTGGGGGTACGTGTTTTTGGCCTTGGCCGGGAGCTGCGTCCTCGTCGATCGCTACTTCGGGGTTTCCTCGGCGTGGATCCGCTTCGTCTCCGCTGGGCTCGCGCTCCAGCAGCTCCTACACCGTTTCCGGCTCGATTGGGCGAGTGCTCTGTCACGCCTCGGGAACAGGGAACCGAGCCCCGAGGAGCTCAACTCCCTGCTGGAGATGCTGAGCAAGTTTGGAGCTGCTGTCGAACGAGAAATCGAGCGAGAAACGAACGCTTGGGTAGCCGAGTTCCAGTCTGGCCTGGCTGAGCTGTCCCGGCTGGCGCAAGAACGAACGAGTTCGCCGGCGCCCAGACCCCCAAGTGCAGACGCTCTGAGCGAGGTTCCTGCGTCGACCGCTGCTGGGCCAACCGCGCGCAGCACATCCGGTGAGTATCCAGCGGCGCCGAGCAAGCAAGAGGTCCAGGTGAAAGCCGTCGCCCAACAACATGGCAAGGCGTAGGGGGATCCGCAGGGGTGATGGAACTCTAGCCGTGTGTACGCCACTCGTGGGCTCGGCAATGAGCTGCTCGATGTCCGCAACGCCGTCACCGTTCCACTCTCGAACGAACTGCCTCTCAGTCCCCGGAAGCCCTCGGCGACCCGCACCGGACTGCCGCGCAATCCCCGGCCACCCCGGATGGCTTGGCGTCCCCCTTCCTGGCTCAGGCGCCATCACTCCCCGTTATTAACGCGGCTCACCGCATGAACCGTACCTTAACCTCACGGAATTCGATCGCTGCTGGGCGCTCTGCCCCTTGAAGACGGGGGCGCAGTGTTACATGATTCCTCGCGCCGAGCAGAAGGGCTCAGCCCAGTTGCGGCGATGGTAGAGAGGTCAGCGCCTCGCCCTCGGGTGGGATGCTGAGGTTCGGGTCGCGCTCCTTGGCGGGACGCAATGGTCGGTGCTCCGCCAGAGGCCGGGGCGTGATTCCTTCGAGGCGCAACCGCGGGTTGGGGGGCGCCTGCTTTAGTGGCCGTCGTTGGACACCATGACGTGGCGCCGCATTGGGGTGTCGTGATGCGGCGCCCCTGTTGGATGCTGTCATCGACACGCAGCGGCGAAACCGACCGGGTGCCATCGCGCGTCCGGTCAGTCGTGCTGGTGTTCTGGCGTGCGGCTCGACCGTGCCTGTTCCGAGAGGGTTCGACGAATGGTCCCGTCCGCGCTGGTGCGCGCGGCATGCTTTTCGAAGCCTGGACGCATGGAGTGGCTGCACGGGGGTGAAACCCGAGCTGCAACCGATTGGGTTTAGGGGGCGTGACGAGGGCCGGGGGCTCTTGTTGCAACCGAAGACTCGCGCTTTGAGAAGCGAGCCTCCGGCTTCTCGAATCGGACTCCGGGCGGCGCCGCAACGGCGTCGACCCTGAGCGTTGTGTCATCACACACGGAGGAGAGTATGAACATCGCTAGTGATCCAAGATTTCGAGACGGAATCACGCGGCATTGGGGGAGGTGGCTCAGATATGGGCTCTGGCTCATTGGCCTGTGGCTGCTCGGATGCTCCGGAGGGAGGCCGGAGACCGAGACGCGCACGCAGACGCAGGCCCTCAAGAGTCAAGGTGCCCGAGCGGGCACCACGCCTGGGGTTGCGGCGTCTCGGTGGGCGAGCAAGGCGCGCCCCACCAGGGCACTCGCCGCCGGGCATCGCGCTGTCTGGCTCCAGATGAGGGGTTCAGCGAGCCTCACCTCGGCCAGAAGCATCAGAGACTGGAAATCGCGCGGCGAGGCTGTCTACACGTCGTTGACCAGAGCAGCTCAGCGCTCGCAGGCGCCGCTCATCGCCGAGCTCGAGCGACGGCGGGTCAGGTACAAGTCGCACTGGATCGTGAATGCGATCCGGATCGAGGCTGACGAAACGACGATCCAGGAGCTTGCCAGACGACCCGACGTAGCTCGAGTCGTTGAATCTCGCACATGGGAGATCCCGCCGCCCCAGCCGGCGACTCCCCAGCACAAGGTCAACGCGGTCGAATGGAACATCGCCAACGTCCGTGCCCCAGAGGTCTGGACAGACTTCGGGACGCGCGGTGAGGGTGTCGTGGTGGCCACCATCGATTCCGGAGCAGAGTGGGACCACCCCGCGCTCGTCAACCAGTACCGTGGCACACAGGCTGACGGGTCCGTGGATCACAACTACAACTGGTTCGATCCGTCGAGCGTCTGCGGTAGCCCCTCGGATGAACCCTGTGACAACTACGGTCACGGAACGCACACCATGGGCACCATCGTCGGTGACGACGGCGACGAGAACCAGATCGGGGTAGCACCAGGCGCCAAGTGGATGACAGCCAAGGGCTGTGAGGAGGACTGGTGCTCCGACGAGGCACTTCTGGCCTCTGGCGAGTGGATGCTGGCTCCGACCGACCTCAACGGACAGAACCCACGTCCGGATTTGCGTCCGCAGATCGTGAGCAACTCCTGGGGTGGCTGGTCTGGCGACGACTTCTATCGAGATGCGGTCGAGGCCTGGGTAGCCGCGGGGATCTTCCCGGTATTCGCCATCGGCAACGACGGCGACTATTGTGGCTCAGCCTCGTCGCCTGGCGACTATCCCGAGTCCTATGGGGTTGGCGCGTACGACATCAGCGAGGAGCTCGCGTGGTTCTCTGGCCGCGGGCCTTCATTCTACGAGGTCATCAAGCCGAACATCGCCGCTCCTGGCGTCGACGTGCGCAGCTCAGTGCCGGGTGGTGACTACGAGTGGAACAGCGGAACATCGATGGCCACCCCGCACGTCGCAGGCTCGGTGGCACTCCTGTGGTCAGCCGCGGTTGCTTACTCGGGCGACATCGAGGGAACCCGCCTGGTCCTCGACTCGTCGGCGATCGACCACGAGGATCTCTCGTGTGGGGGCGACGCTGACAACAACAACGCCTGGGGTGAGGGACAGCTCGACGCTTACGAGGCCCTCGTAATCGCCAATCCCGGTCCAACGGGAACCCTGTCGGGAACGGTGACCAGTAGCGCTGATGGTGCTCCCATCGTGGGCGCGCGAGTCCTGGCCGATGGCGAGCGGGATCGCACGACGAGCACCGACAACACGGGGACCTACTCGATCCGCCTTCCTGTCGGTGAGTATGCCGTGAGCGCGTCGGCATTCGGCTTCTATACCGGGACCGGAACCGCAACGATCGTAGAGGAAGAAACCGTAACGCTCGACTTCGCTCTCGAGCAAGCTCCTACTCACGCTGTCGTCGGCACCGTGGTCGACCCCGAGGGTGCCCCGCTCGCGGACGCAGAGGTGACCCTGCGGGGCACTCCGCTGCCGGCTCAGACGACCGACGAAGCTGGGTACTTCGAGTTCCCAGCGGTCCCGGAGGGTGAGTACGTCCTTCACGCTTCGAGTGGCGGATGCATCCTCGACGCCGACCTCGCAATCGAGGTAGACGGCGACGAAGACCTGGACGTCCTGCTCGACTACAAGACCGACGCGTGGGGCTACCAGTGCCGACCCGTAACCTTCGAGTACGTTCCTGGCGAAACACGGCTCGGGCTCAGCGGGGACGACGAGCAGGTAAGCGTCGACCTACCCTTCACCTTCTCGCTCTACGGTGAAGCATATGACTCGCTCTTTGTCACAACCAACGGCTACGCGGCATTCGTCTCCGAGTATCCGGCGTTCTGGCACGAGAGCATCCCGACCACCTATGAACCGAACGCTGCCATGTACGTCTTGTGGGACGACCTCTGGGTCGACTACGGAGGCATCTACACGGCCACAATCGGCGACGCACCGAACCGAAGGTTCGTGGTGGAGTGGCGCGACGTGGCCTTCCTCTACGACGAGACCCAGACCGCCAGCTTCGAGCTCGTACTAAGCGAGAATGGCGACATCGTCATGCAGTGGGCGAGTGCCGACAGCCAGTACGCGCAAGGCAGCAATGCCACGATCGGGATCGAGAATGGCACCGGCGACATCGCCCTTCAGTACTCCTACAACGAAGCCGGAGTCACGGAGGGAATGGCGATCCTTTATGAAGAGCCGTACACCGGCTTCCTTCGGGGCGTGGTGCGGAGTGCGGACGGTAGCGCCCCAATCCGTGGCGCGACAGTGACGGCCACGAGAACCGACAACGGGCTCGCGCGCCGGACGGTCACCGACGATTCGGGTACCTACTCACTCCGTCTGCCCGTGGGCGAGTTCAACGTGGACGTAAGCGCATTCGGCTTCTACGCCGAAAGCGGCAGCGCCACCATCGAAGAAGAAGCCACAGTGGTCCTCGACTTCGCTCTCGATGAGGTTCCTACGCACGTTGTGTCGGGCACCGTGATCGACTCCGAGGGTACACCGATTGCCGGCGCCCAGGTCACGCTGCAGGATACTCCTCTACCAACCGCGACGACCGATGCGAGTGGTTACTTCGAGTTCTCGGTGGTTCCGGAGGGCGAGTACGTCCTTCACGCCTCGCGAATCGGATGCTATCTCGATGCCAACATCGCAGTCGTGGTGGATAGCGACGAGACCGTGACAGCCACGCTCGACGCCAAGACCGATGCCTGGGGCTACCAGTGTCGGCCCGTGACCTACGAGTACATCCCTGGCGAAACCGTGCTGAACCTCAGTGGCGACTACAGTCAGGTGAGCGTCGACCTACCCTTCACCGTTCCACTGTACGGTGAGGCCTACGAGTCGCTCATCGTCACGACCAACGGCTACGCGGCGTTCATCTCGGACTACCCCGAGTACTGGAATGAGAGCATTCCGAATCCCTGGTCGCCGAACGCTGCGATGTACGTGCTGTGGGATGACCTCTGGGTCGACTACGGCGAGATCTCCACGGCCACCGTCGGTGAGGCGCCGAATCGGAAGTTCGTAGTCGAGTGGCGCAACGTAGACTTTTACGAGGACGAGTCGCAGACTGCAAGCTTCGAGCTCGTGCTGAGCGAGAATGGCGATATCGTCATGCAGTACGCCAGCGCTGATACTCCGTATGCGCAAGGCAGCAACGCCACCATCGGTATCGAGAACGCTGCTGGGAACATCGCACTGCAGTATTCGTACAATGAGGCATCGGTCCAATCTGGGACGGCCGTGCTCTACGAAGTCCCGCATTCGGGCTTCATTCGGGGTGTGGTGAGCGACGGCAACGATGGCTTACCGATCAGCGGCGCGACGGTGACGGCAACGAATGCGGATGGCGACGAGGTCAGGGTAACCCACACCAACTCGAGTGGCGTGTACATGCTGCAGCTCGTCGAAGGCTACTATACCCTCGACATCGCCAAGTCCAACTACACGCCAGCATCGTCCAGCGTCGTTGTCATGGAGGACGAAACGATATTCTTGGGATTCTCCCTCTGGACCGGGGTTGCAGTGCTCACTCCGGCAACGCTGCAGCTCACCCTTGCCCAGGACGAGGTACGGACGCGAACGTTCGTGCTACGAAACGAAGGCACCGCGTGGATGGACTTCGAGATCAGGGAGTCCGGCGGCGCGCTTCAACCCACGGTGCGAGTCGCGGCTCCGCCCAGCGCACCCCTGGATCCCTTGGCTCGAACCACCCAGGGGCTGTTCGTGGAAAGCGTCATGCGTGGCGCCATCACCCCCTCGACTCCGGGGGATATCATGTCGTCCTTCACGCCAGTTGGCCTCGAGCTCGCATGGGGCGTCGGCGAAGCGGAGAACCTCTGGCTTTCCGACGCATACATGGTCTCGAACCACGAGTTCACCCTCGATGGAACACCGACGGGGGTAAGCTACGATGCGCCGTGGTCCGGGTCGTGGCCCGGAGACATGGCCTTCGACGAAACCCGAGGCTTGGTGTGTCAGGTCGCGGTTGGCGGCAACAATGGCATCCATTGCTGGAACCCAGCGACGGGTGAGGTCGAGGTTTCCATCACCGATGGGCCGTGGACGGACATCTCGCAGCGTGGTCTAGCGTACCGGGCCGAGGACGATGTCTTCTTCGTCGGCGGCTGGAACGAAGGGATCATCTATCAGGTCAGGGGAGCGAGCTACGACGACCCCGGCACTGTGATTTCTCAGTGCTCTCCCTCGGACTACGCGATTTCCGGCCTAGCCTACAACGCCTCGGCAAATGTTCTGTGGATGGCCACGAACAGCGAGTCCGACACGATCTACGAACTGAACCCCGACGACTGCTCGATACTCGCAACCATGGCCCCGCCGCAGGGCGGCATGTTCCAGGGCGCTGGGCTCGACCTAGACACCGAAGGCAACCTCTGGGCCGTCGCTCAGTCGCCCAACCAGGTCTACCTGACAGAAAGTGGTGTACCGGAATTCAGTGACATTCCCTGGCTCGTTGCCCAGCCAACCAGTGGCAGCATTCGCAATAGGGCGGAGCAAGCGATCGATGTGACCGTGGACACCACGGGTCTCGAGCCGGGGCTCTATCTTGGCACGATGACCGTGAAGACCACAGCGGGGCGTCAGCCGAGCATTCGGGTTCCGGTGAGTCTGGTCGTCTCGGCTTACCTCCACGGCATCAATTGTGGAGGCAGCGAGTACGTCGATGCATTGACGGACACCTGGGAAGCAGACCGAGCCTACAGTAGCGGTGCATACGGCTACGTACAGCGAGGTGCCGCGCGCGCCACGAAGGAGGTCATCTCCGGCACTGAGGACCAAGAGCTCTACCAGTCCCAGCGCGAGAATGCCTATGCGTATCGGTTCGACAACGTCCCCAACGGCACCTATCAGCTGGATCTGAACTTCGCCGAGATACAGCAACGGGTGAGGATGGGCCAGCGCCTCTTCGACGTAATTGCCGAGGATGAGCTGCTCCTTCCGGCCCATGACATCGTGTACGAGGTCGGGACCTTCGCCGCGGATCCGAATCGGTTCCAGGTGGCGGTGACCGACGGGCAGCTCGATGTCCGCCTGGTGTCGCGCACCCGCAAGGCGCCGGTCATCAACGCGATCCGCGTCACGCATCGCCCCGACCTCTGAGGTCGGTCGGGGCACTTCGCCACCGAATACAGTGCCAGGCCTGCCAGCACCGCGCTGGTGGGCCTGGGACCGGCTCGCGAGCGGAGCTTGAGCGCTGGCCTGTCGACGAATTCGGCGGGCCAGCGTCGTTTCTGAGCACGGTTCTGCGGAGTGGCCTTGCTCAGTCGGCTACGGCCGGAACAGTCTGCGCGTTCGCGAGGCCTCACTTACTTCCGCAAGAATGGGCGCACCTGCTTGACGACGAGGCTGCCGTCCGAGCGAACCTTCCATTCGGTGTCGAGAAGCACCGTCGCGCCCTCCGGAACAGTGGCGTCCACCGGAAAGAACTCGACGATCTGCCAGAGCAGGCTTCCGATCTGCTCGAGCTCGGCATCCTGTAGCACCCAGGTGCCAGCGGGTAGCTCACTCGAACCCCGCTGCCGCTCGATGGAAGTGACCGCCCCGTCCACCAGGGTGAGCAGCTCCTCTTCCGGGAACACCCCGGGCTCGGACGTGACGACGTCGAGCTCGCCGGCCTGCGCGTTGATCAGATACCGATCGTCCTCGGATGACGTCGGGTTTCCGCTGAAGGCCACGATATTGGCAAGCTCGTTCTGGATCCGAGGATCCACCAGGACACCCATGGCCACGCTGGTCTGTTCGATCCCGTACCACTCCCGCTCTGAATAGGCGGCGGCGTTCCAGAGCGAGGCCCACACCTTTCTGAGCGCGCGGGACACCGTGCGTTCGTCGTCTTGGGTCGCATCACAGCGACTCGGCCCCACCTCGTCGCCGTCGAGATCATCCGCCAAGCACCCGCTCACCGAATCGTAGAGGCCCGCTCCACTGAACTCGAGCGCGTCTTCAGCGTTGCTGCTACTGCGAAAGCGCAGCATGAGGGTATCTGTACCGAATATGTCCCGAATCGGGCTCGAGAGGTCGAGATCGACCGGCGCGTCCTCCATCGCATCGCGCAGCGACTCAAGCCGTTGCCGACGAACGCCCCCGTCACTGCGAAACACATCATCATCGAGCCAAGCGTCCACGGTCTCGGCAAAGGTTCTCTCCTCTGGCCCACTGCCCAGATCCACGGTCCAAGCGCGACTCTCAAAGAAGTCGAGATAGTGCCGCATGGGAACGAGAAACCCCGGGAGCTCGATGTTCTCGTCAATGCCGCCGTCGCCACTCTGGTTGATACGCTGGTAGAGGGTTGCGAGGTTCGCCCCCTTCGCACCATACCGCATGAGCGCCGTGGCTCGCTCCTCTGGCGTGCCGGTAGGGACATCGAGCAGGTCAGCGAACGCACTGGCCTCACGATCCGGCAGGGGAACCGTGAGAGACGGCGGGCGCAGGGTCGCCCAGAATGCGCTGGCCTCCTCGGCGGTGGCAGGCTCCACTGCGAAGAAGCCGCTCCCACACTCGAGGCGCACGAGTTCACCTTCCCATGGGGCGAAGAGGTCGTAGGCGTTCTCGATGTAGCAATTCGGTGTACCTCTCGCGGCGCTCCGCACATTGAGGTGTGACAGTGCCCCTTGCTGCGTTCCAGTCACTGCCCCAGAGATGACAACCTCGATGTCGGTCGGAGCCTCCTCCAAAACCAGAATGTCCTGCCAACCAAACGCCTGCTCTTCGGTGGCCTCGCCGAACTCTGCCAGGGTGTAGCGACGCAGCGTGCCGTAGCCGACGCCCTCGGTGTACGCTTCATAGTCGAGGCCCCTATCCGCATCGTAGGTCGGGATGTCACAGCTCGGCAGTAGCTCGCGCTGGTTCGCCGTCGAAGGCACGAAAGCCAGCGGGAGAAGCTCGAAGCGTTCGTCGATCGTCGCGTAGGCGGCGCGAGCCTGCTCGCAAGTGATAGTCGTCGCAGCATCCGCCGGGTCGTCCCAGAGGGTAAAGCCGTAGAGCACGACCTGCCCCCCCAGCGCATACTCGGTGATGGTCCCGGCGTAGAACTCCCGCTGCTCGGGATCCTCGATGAGCGCGAGGTACTCCCAAGTTTCGAGACTGCCAAAACGATCCGGGAACGATTCACGCAAGAAGTCGTAGTGGAGACGAAATGCGCTCGCATCCATGAAGAGGGCCGGCAGGCGAGCATCATCGCGGGCAGGTAGCGTGAATTTGGTGGCGCGGAGCTCGAAGGGAACGCCAGTGGGGACGGTGATCGAGGCCCATAGTTCCCGATCCGGGACGCGACAGACGCACGCGCGACCGCCGAGCCGCGCCTCTGCCTCCTCGCAAGCACGGCAGTCCTCGCCGGGCCCCACGGTACCCCCCGCCGCGGTGCCACCTTTCCCAGCCGAACCGCCTCCGGCATTGCCCCCAGCGCCGACACTGCCCGCTCCGCCGTCACTGTCCCGCCCTCCGCTGCTGACTCCGGCGCCCCCGTCGTCCGAAGCGCCACGTTCGCCGGCTACTCCGCCGCCGCCAGCGCCAGCGTCATCGCCCGCCCCGCCACGTTCGCCGGCCTGGCCCTCGCCTGCCGCTCCACCGCCGCTCGCTCCGCCCCTTCCATCGCCAGCGAGGCCATCTCCCGCCACTCCGCCGCTGCTCGCTCCGCCCCTGCCGTCCCTCATTCCGCCGCCGGCCGCGCCTCCGCCGCCATCGCCCGCTCCACCGCCCGCCCCGGCCCAGCCGGCGCCCGCGGCTCCGCCGCCGTCTCTCGCCCCGCTGGAACCCGCAACTCCGCCGTTCCCTTCGGCAGCGGGACTACCCGCAGCACCGCTGCCCGCCGCTGCTCCGCCGCTGTCCCCAACGACTGCGCCCCGGTGAGACGCTTCGCCATCGCCGCAGGCAATGGGACTCAAGAGCAACCCCAAGCCCCCCACCGCCATTGCACAAGATTGACGCGATCGGCCAGCGCAGTGAGCCCCATTTCCCGGGCTAGGCCTACTCATAGACCACATCAATGACCGTGAGCTGGTCGATGTTCGAGAGATCGCACTCGATCGTGTAGAGTCCTGGCAGCTCCCCACTGGCGGGCGCCAAAACCTTCAAGCCGCACGCGCCGTCGATAGGCGCGTCGAACAGCACGGCGTAGTTCTGCTCGAAGTTGTGGTGCCCAGCTGCATAGATCAGCTTCCAGTAATCGGTCTGTGCAAACGCCCTGCCGTAGAGCGCACCGCTCGCGCTCACGAACATGGCGGGGGTGCGATCCGGCCCAATGAGCGTGTCGAGAGCAAGCTGACCACCGTCAAAGGTGATGATCTCCGGGTACGAGACATACGTGGTGGGGTAGCACGAGTCGAAGGCGACGTCGTCGACGTCGTAGCATGCATCGCCCTCACACAGCTGGAACAGGAATCCGCCCATGACGTCCAGACCGCCGCCATCCAGCACGAACGGCTCTGGCATCACGCCTGCATCACTCGAATACTCAACGCGCCCCCCAAAACTCCACGCACCCGGTCTCGTGGACACGAGCGGCTGCGTGAATTCGTGGTTGTAGAAGTCCGTGGAGAAGAAGGTGGACCGAGTGGTAATAACGGAGCCGGCGCCCGCGGAACGCGGGTCCACAAGCCCCCCGGCGCGTTCGAAACATACCGGCAGCGCAAAGGGGTAGGTTCCGGCAGCGTCAGGAAGCCGGTAGGTGCCCGCTGGTAGGGTGAACTTGGCCTTGGCGGCATACTCCTCCTCAAGCGTGCGCGACTCGCGGAATGCACCGCAGTATTCCGTGCCATCGGGCGTTACCTCGAGCTCGAGTCGCCACGCGGGATCGCCCTCGTAGTCTGCGCAGTCAGGGTTCTCCCGTCCGGCGGTTCCCGCGGTCTCGCCGCCCATGCCGCTCCCCGCCGCACCGCCTACGGTGATCCCGCCGCTCCCGCCATCGACATCTCCACCCGCACCGCCACCGCTCTCCCCGACGCCACCGGTGCCCGCTCCACCCGTTTGGGTCCCACCAGTGCCGCTCTCCGCGACGCCACCGGTGCCCGCTCCACCAGTCTGGGTCCCACCAGTACCGACTGTGCCCGCGCCACCCGTTTGGGTCCCACCGATTCCCCCAGTGCCGATGGTGCCCGCTCCGCCCGTTTGAGCACCACCAGTGCCGATTGTGCCCACTCCACCCGTTTGGGTCCCACCAGTACCGACTGTGCCCGCGCCACCCGTTTGGGTCCCGCCGGTGCCCCCAGTGCCGACTGTGCCCGCTCCACCCGCGTGCATGCCACCGGTGCCCCCAGCGCCGACGCTGCCCGCTCCGCCTGTCTGGGTTCCCCCAGTGCCATCCGAGTCCGCTCCTCCCGTATCCGTCCCGCCGGTACCGCCTGCGGCTTCCATATCCGTCCCACCGGCGTCCCCAGTACCGACAGTGCCCGTTCCGCCCATGTGGGTTCCGCCAATGCCGCCCGGGTTCGCGCCTCCCACGTGCGTCGCCCCAGTGGTACCCGTACCCGCTCCACCCATGCTGGCTTCAGCGATGCCCCCGGTGCCACCCGGGCTTGCGTCGCTTCCGCCAGAGCCACCAGCGTCAGCTCCTCCCCTGGCGGAGCCCGCAGCACCGGCTTCACCGGCTGCGACACCTCCGCTGGAAGTGTTACCTCCCGAAGCCCCATGCCCACCCCTGCCGGGACCCGCTCCGCCTCTGCCGCCCGAGTCTTCGGAACCAGCGCCGTGGGAGACGCCCCCTGAGGCCAGCTCGCCGCCAGCCACGGGAGGTTTCTCATCACCGGCACCGCCGCCTGCATCAGACTTCGCCCCACCACTGCCACAGGCAGCCGTTCCCAACGCGCCAAGCCACAACAGAAAGACGGCCGTCCTCATCATGGGCTGCCCCCCGCCAGAAGCTTAGGCACATTGTTCGATTCGAGCCAATACTGGATCTACGAAAGGGCAGGAGCGGATCTTCACGCTCTGAATGGTCGCCCCCAGGTGCAGCGGCACGGGAGCCATGGAGCCGTGGAACGCCGCCCCTTCCATCCACGAATCAACCTTGGTGGCACGAAAACGAACAGGGCGCCCTGCAGCGCCCTGTTCATCGAATTAATTAAGGTTGGCGGACTTCACTTCCCAAGCGCCGTCGGTGCAATAGGAGCAGCCCGCCCCCACCAGAACGCCCTTTCCGGTTGCCCCTTCGTCGCCCTTCAGCCACCAATTGAGCCAGGCCAGGTTGATCTTGGTGAAGTCCCCGCCCCTGCTTGCCCCCAAGTCCCCTCCGTGGCCAATGTCCTTGCTGAACAGCATAATCGGATGACCCAGGGCACTGATGTTGTCGTAGTCCCTCTCGCCATTCTCATACGCGACATCACTAGGCCCGCCGAGAATGACCAGGACCGGAGTGTGAACGGTCTCGTAGAAGCCCGAGCTTGCCCCGGTCAGCCCGCTGCTCGTGATCCCCCAAGTCGTGATGCGGGAATCCCCTGCGGTTCCCTCGGCCATCAGGCCGCCGCATGAGAATCCATTGGCCGCGATCTTCGTCGTATCCAGGCTCTGGTAGTACGCGCTGCAAGGTTTGCCGTTCTCAGCGATGGCCCAGGTGATGTAAGCGAGCAGAGGCCGCGCCATTCCCACGACGTCCGTTGACATGGAGATGCTGGAAGCTCCGCCGCTGGGGGGGCCATCTGCGACGACGAAGTAGCCCTGGGATGCGATCTCCGTCATGGCGACCTCGTTGGAGAACCCGTTTCGAGAGCAGGCCCCTTCTCCCCAGACGAAGATCGGGTACTTCTCGTCCCCTCCGAGGTCCGCGGGTCTGTAGATGGTACCCTCATTGATCCCAGAATCGGAATTCGCCTCGATGACCACTTCGTGCGGTCCAGAGCCTCTCGCGTTGCCTCTGACACTCTGGGACTCCGTGCACTCTCCGGGGTCGATGATGCCGCCAGAGAACTCACCTCCACTGGCAGCTCCACCGTTCTCGTCGGTCCCACCGGTTCCTTCGCCGGCAGCGCCACCACCGGGCTGCGAAGCGCCACCTCTCCCTTCTCCAGCGGATCCGCCCTCGTGGGAACCTCCACTATCCGAGCCCGCCGTGGCGTCCCCCCCTCCGCCGCTGCCGCCCGGACTCGTTCCCCCCAGCAGAGCTCCCCCAGAACCAGGACCGCCCGTGCCAGCCCCACCCGTGGCCGGGCCGCCACTGCCGACCCCTCCGAGGCCGGACCCGCCAGTCCCAGAACCGATCTGACCAAGGCCGCCGCTCCCAGAACCGATCTGGCCAAGGCCGCCACTCCCAGACGCTCCGAGATGGGCACCCCCGAAACCCGTGTTGCCCTGAGTTGCCCCCCCAGTGCCACCTGATGTGCCCCCAGCGGATGTCAGGCCGCCGAGCCCCGAGCTGCCCCCGGCGCCCGTTGCGCCGCCAGACCCAGTCGGGGACACCGCAGTCGAGTTCACGCCGCCCGTCTCACCCATGGCCGCGCCACCCACAGCTTGCTCCCCCCCGGTCGCGTCACGGTACCCTTCATCGCCATCCTCCGAACCGCTGCAGCCCGCGATGACGACGGTCAGAACCCCCACGAGCAATGCCTTGGTCGACAGATCCTCTACTCTCATTGATGCGCTCCTCGGATTGGTCCGGTCACTGGGGCTCGAAACCCTCTCCGCAGTCGCAGGCATCACGCTATTCGGTCCAAGAAAGTGAACTACCGAAATCAGATATGCCTGAGACAGATTGCTTCAGTCGCAGCGGCGTTGGTGGAATCGCGAGTGGCGAGACTCGAAGCGATTGCCGTCACGGGCGGCACAGGGCAAACGGCGCCACAGCCATCCAGAAGCAGGCACGGTGCATCGACCGCGTGAGGAAGACAACGTAGCTCAATCGGCGCGATGCGAGAGCGACGTCACTTTCGTTTCAGCAATGTCTCGAGACGGCGATCGAGAGCCAAACGCGCTCGAGACTCGGTCGTGGGTGTTGCCTGCTTCAGGTTCCGCACCAGGACCCGCAGCGCCTTTCGCTCGGCGTCCGGGTAGTCCGCCACCAGGGCGTCGATGCCGCCGTCGCCCTCCTGGACTAGGCGTGTGCGCCACGCTTCGACTGCCTCCGATTTGCGCGCCGCCGGTTCCCGCCGCGGCGCACCGTCGCTCCGCAGTTGAGCAACGATGACGCTGGAGTCGCAGGAGCGGAGCTCTTGGCGGACTCGGCGCAGGGCGCGATTGCGCGCCGTCGGACTCGGGATTCGGCGAGCTTCAAGCACGGCGCGCTCCACCGTCTCCGGCAGCCCAAGACCAGTCAGGCGGCGGTCCGAGAGAGCGCAGAGCTCGGTGGACAGCTTGGCAAGAGCATCCTCCGCGTCCTTGCGCAGGCGACGCTCCTCGGTGCGTGAGGGGCGAAGCTCTTCGTCGGGCGCTTGGGTCTCTTGCTCTCGTCCGGCGTGACGGGACATGATGCCGAACCATAGCTGATTCCCCAAGGGCGAGCCGCTTTCCGACGACCATCAGTCGTCATGGGAATGTCGGAAAGCCTCCACCGGCCGAGTGGGGAGCCTCCGGAGGCAGCGATTCTCCCCCCTGCGCCCGCGCCGTCGGGGCTCTCCCGGGGAGCATTCGACCAGTAGTCCAATCATTGGCGGACCCCGTAATCGTCAGCCGCCCATTCGTTCGAGGCCGAGGACTCGCCGGTGGAGCAGCTTTCGAGCTAGAGTGCGGTCGTGTTGGTCGGCCTGGGTATTGACGTCGCGTCGATTGAGCGGATGCAGAGGGGTCTGGAGCGCCACGGCGATCGCTTCTGGGAACGCGTGCTGACGCCTGCGGAGCGCACCCTCCTTTCCTCCCGTGTTGACAGGGCCACTGCGCTGGCAGGCCGATTCGCAGCCAAGGAGGCGGCCTCGAAGGCGCTGGGTGGCCCCCGTGACGTCTGGTGGCAGCACGTGGAAATCTTGCGGGGACCCCTTGGGGGTCCTGTGCTCACCTGGAGTGGGCCTGCGTTGGCGCACCTCGAGAGGCTCGGCGTAAAAAACAGTTGGGTGTCCATCACTCACGACGCGGGCGTAGCCGCCGCCGTCGTTGTTCTCGAAGGCTAGGAGCGCCGATGCGAGTCGTCCTATCGCGTGAACAGATGCAGGCGTTCGACCGCAGAGCAATTGTCGACTGTCTGGTTCCTGGGGTCGTCCTCATGGAAAACGCTGGGCGGCACGCAACGGAGGCTGTTGTCCGAGCGATGGAAGCGAGTGGCGCCACCCGTGCTTGCGTCGTATGCGGGCCCGGCAACAACGGGGGTGACGGCTACGTCGTGGCCAGGCACCTGAAGGTCGCAGGGCGAAACGTGACGGTGATTTCGCTGGTACCCCTGCCCAAACTCACGGGTGACGCCCGACTCAACGCGGAAGCGTGGTGCGGCATCGGCGGAGCGATCGAGCAGCTCGACGGCCGCTCTGCGGCCGAGCGGCTCCGTGAACTTTGCGCCGAACCCTTCGTGCTCGTCGATGGCCTGCTGGGCACTGGGCTCGACCGAGAGGTTCGGGAGGACTACCGCATGGTCATCGAGTCCATCAATGGCGCGCGGGCGCACCGGATTGCGCTCGATATGCCGTCGGGACTGCACGCCAATACCGGAGAGGTCATGGGCGCCGCGGTTCGGGCCGACACCACCGTCACCTTTGGACACCCCAAGCTGGGCCTGCTCACGACGCAAGGGCTCGTCCACGCGGGCACCATCCAGATCGTCGATATCGGCGTCCCCGGCCAGCTTTGGCAGCACGTCGGGAAGTCAGCAGACTGGGTCACCCAGGGAGACGTGGCAGCGCTCCTCCCCGCTCGGCCGCGGGACGAGCACAAAGTGAGCGCTGGCCGTGTAGCGGTGGTGGCAGGGAGCCCGGGCAAGGTGGGCGCCGCGCTCCTCGCCGCCCGAGCAGTTCTGCGGGCAGGCGCCGGGCTTGTCACCATCGCGAGTCACGCTGACGCGATGCCAGCCCTCGAGGGACACCTCCCGGAGGCCATGACTTGGCGCATCGACGCGCAGAATGTCCGTGAGTCACTCGAGTCTCTGCTCTCCGGCCAGGGCGCAGCGCTCGTAGGTCCGGGTCTTGGTCTGGACGAACGCGCCGCAGCCATCGTGGCCTTCCTGGCCCTGCACTGGCCCGGTCCCGTCACCCTCGACGCGGATGCCATCACCCTGCTAGCGCGCGATCCCGCCGCGCTGCGAAAGGCTGCCGGGCCGCGCATCCTCACCCCACACAGTGGAGAGTTGGCGCGGCTCTTGGGCGCTAGCTCCAGCGACGTGGAACGGAATCGCTTCGACGCCATTCGCCAGGCGGTGGAACTGACTGGATCCGTAGTACTCCTCAAGGGACCGGCCACACTGATCGGTGCCCCCGGGCAGACTCAGCGAATCGTCACCTCTGGATCGAGTGTCCTAGCGACCGGCGGCGCTGGCGACGTCCTCGGCGGCATGGTGGCAGCATTCTCGACCAAGCTCGGCGCGTTTGACGCGGCCACGGTCGGCTCCTGGCTCCACGGGCGCGCGGCAGCTACCTGGGCCCAGGCTCGCAGTTCGCCCGACCGCGGGCTTCTCGCACATGAGCTCGCCGATCACGTCCCGATCGCAATTGCCTCGTTGACAGCAGAACCGACCCCGTTGACAGATTGACACACCACCGTGTGACCGCCGGGTCGGAGACTGCAAGATCCACGAACGATTTCCATCTGTAGACCGGTGGCACGCCTGTTGCTTCGGGGACCCCGAGATCCAGCCCGAGGTCGCATCATGCTTCTTGGCTCTGTTCACCACGTCCCTGAATTGGCCGTCCCCTTCCGAGAGCAGCTCGAAAACCATGTCCCCGCGCTCCGAAGGCGGGCGTTGTCCCTGACCCGGACGCGCCCCGATGCAGACGACCTGCTCAACGACACCATCGAGCGAGCGCTCAAGTTCGAGCGAACATTCGTGCCCGGCACATTGTTGAAGGCCTGGCTGTATCGGGTCATGCTCAGCATCTTCATTTCGCGGCAACGAAGCAAGAAGCGAGAGTTGCGCGCTCTCGATGGGATGTACCATGACCCTTGCTCATGGCCTCGGCTCGACGGTCACCCCGAGATGGAAGGGCTGTCTCCAAACATGCAGCAGGCAGTGCGCGACCTCCCGGAGAAGTTCTCCGAGGTTCTGTGGCTCGTGGATGTCCACGAACTCAGCTACCGCGAAGCAGCCGAAGCTCTCGCTGTCCCCGTTGGCACCGTGATGAGCCGCCTGTCTCGCGGCCGCCGCCGCCTGGCGGCCATGCTTGCCGACGAATGCCCCTGCTGCGCAGCGGCTTGAGTCCCCACTGACTGCCGCTGGCGACCAACTCGTGGATGGGTCGCGAACGGTCAGCACACGTGCTCGAACTCGCAGAAGGTCGTTCGGTCCGCCACGCGCCCTCAGGCACCGGATGTGAACCGTTCAAAGCGCTCCGCCACGAAATGCTGCTTGAGCTGAGCCACGTCTTGCACCTCCTCGAGCAGGAGCTGGCGCTCCTCCGTCGTGTGCCACGGCGGACGGAAATTGGGCTCGCTCTTGAGCCGCTGAAAGAGAGCGTAGTTCTCGCGCTTTGCGGACTTGTCGCAACTGCTGGGGCCAGGCATCCCGAGAACGCCTCCTCTGATCATCAAGTTTGCCTTGCGCTTCTCCCCCGCTTCCTCGTACCGGTAAACCCCGTACCCTTCCTTCTGGAACCGCGTCGTCCACTCGGCATGTTCGTGACCGTAGCCGCGGAAACGAGTGTCGAGGAACCCGACCTTGGCCAGGGCGACGCGTGACGAACCGATGCAGATCCCGCTGATCCTCACGCAACGATAGGGCTGTTGCGCAGTGCCGGCCCCCCCAATGATCTCTGGCGGCGCAGTCCCTTCTGCGAGCTGACGCGCCGTCGAAGGATGGAGTGCGTTGATATACCCGTGCAGTGCGACCGCTTCGAGCCAGAACTCCGCCCAGCGTGGCTCAGCCGGGCGGCAATCGTTCTCCATCAAGAGGATCACGTCCGCGCCCGAATACTCAAGCAGCGCCACTAGTGCCCGGTTCTTGTTCCACGCGATGCCACGGTTGTTCTGTCCGATGACGGGAATGTCCGCCTCCCGGAGCATCTGCGCGCACCCGTCACTGGACCCATCGTCAGCCACGATGAGATCAAGCCGCACCGTGGTGAAGCGACGGATGCAGTCAATGCATGACTCGAGCAGCGCGCGTCGGTTGAAGTTGACAACGCCGAGAGCAACTTCGGCGCGGGCTTGGCCGGAATAGTTGAACGCTAGAGGATTGAGACTCGACATAGTCGATGTGGCGAGATCTGGGCATGAATAGCGCGCTGCACAGCACTTGCGCAACGCCCGGCCCAGGTCAAACACAGTCTGCTTGTCGAGCCCACCACTGACTCGCGGCACGCCACGTGAAATCCCGCTCATCTGTCGGCCGGAGGCGGGTTTCCGCCGCTCCAGACCGCGATCCTGTCCGTGCACGAGCGAGTGTCGGGAGTGCTATCATGACGTCGAGCTTGCACACGCGCAAAAAGACGCCAGATGGCGATGGAACCATGGCTTGGTCGTGGTTCTGAGGGGTGTGTTCCTCCGCTAAAGAAGCGAGTCCGCGAGTTGCATGAACCGGGGACTCACCCGAGGACGCATACCAAGACCGTCAAGGCTTGCACCACAATCCTG